>DATEKA010000181.1:0-2201 GCA_035277685.1 Candidatus Acidiferrales bacterium | reverse complement strand
GCGATCTTTTCGGTAGTCGACGCCGTATTTTTCGCGAGCCTTCCCTACCCGCATTCCGACCGGCTCGTCATGGTCTGGGAGGACGTCCACCTGCCGCATTATCAGAACAGTGAGAACACGCCCGCTCCCGGCAACTTCGCCGACTGGCAGAAACGCAACACGGTCTTCAGCGGCATGGCAGCGATCAGGTACCGGAGCTGGAACCTCACTGGTTCCGGCGAGCCAGTCCGAATCGAAGGAGAAGCATTTTCTTCGAACATTTTTTCCGTCCTGCAGACGTATCCCGTTCTCGGCCAGCCATTCACAGCGGAGGAAGACCGTCCCGGCGACGCCTCGCATGTCGCCCTGCTCGGCTACAGCCTTTGGGTTAGCCGCTTCGGCTCCGATCCGAACGTCGTCGGCCGCTCTGTCCTTCTCGATGGCGACAGCTACAAGGTTCTCGGCGTCATGCCTGCGAACTTCCACTTCCCAGACCCGGACGATCAGCTTTACGTTCCCTTAGCACTCAGCAGCGAGGAGCTTGCAAATCACAACAGCCATTTCCTCCGCGTGGTCGCACGCTTGAAAGATGGTGTGCAAGTGGAACAAGCCCAGGCGGAGATGGCCGTCATCGCCCGGCAGCTCACGCGCGAACATCCCGACTCGAATACCGGGGTCGGCTCGCGCGTGATCCCGCTCCGCGAGGAAATCGCGGGAAACATGCGCCTGCCGTTGCTGGTCCTGTTTGGCGTCGTTGCGCTGCTTCTGCTGATGGTCTGCGCCAACGTGGCGAACTTGCTCCTCGCTCGCGCTTCCGTTCGTGCGCGGGAGTTCGCGGTTCGGGCCGCCCTCGGCGCAAACCGCGCTCGCGTGCTGCGGCAATTGCTAGTCGAGAGCATCCTGCTAGCCTTACTCGGCGGCTTCGTCGGGCTCCTCCTTGCGTATTGGGGGATTTATGCCCTGCGCGGCTACGCAACAATCAATCAGTCATTCGCGCAGGCTGGCCTCGACGCTCGAGTGTGCTTATTTACGCTGGGCGTGTCCGTGCTCGCCGGATTGATCTTCGGGCTGGCGCCGGCGTTTCAGTCGTCGCGCGATGGGATTTCCGGTGTCTTAAAGGAAGGTGGGCGCGATTCGTCTTCGCGGGAGCATCTTCGCGCGCGCGGATCGCTGATCGTCGCTGAGACGGCGCTCGGCGTCGTCGTTCTGATCGGAACCGGCTTGCTGCTGCGCAGTTTCGTGCGCCTGCAGAATGTGCCGCTGGGATTTCAGCCCGAAAACGTCCTGACGTTGCGTGTAATTCTTCGTGGCCCGCGCTACGCGGCGCTCACCCAGCGCACGAATTTCTACCGCCAGGCTTTCGAGCGCATCCGCGCGCTCCCCGGCGTCCGCGCTGTCGCCGGAATCAGCTTTCTTCCCCTCACGCTTCAGGGCCGCACGACGGGTCTGACGGTTGAGGGCCGGCCGCCCGCCGCCCCGGGCGAGTTACCTTTCGCCGATTTTCGCGCGGTGTCGCCAGGATATTTCGCGGCAATGGGAACACCCGTCCTGCGGGGCCGCGACTTTTCATGGAATGATTCGCCTGGCACTCCGCTGGACGCCGTGGTCAGTCGCACCATGGCGCGCAATTTCTGGCCGAACGCCGGCGCGATCGGAAAGCGCTTCAAGCTCGGGCCCGCGGATGGAAAGGATCCGTGGATCACGGTTGTCGGCGTTGTGGCCGATGTGCGGCAGCTCAATCTAACCACCGAGCCGCGCCCGGCCATGTACTTTACGGTCACGCAGGATGCCGGGATAGGCGATACGCTGCGCGATTGGGTGATTCGCACGTCGGGTGATCCCGCGGACATCGCTTCCTCCGCGCGCGAAGCGATCTGGTCGCTCGACCCTTCTCTGCCCATTTCGCGAATTCAAACGATGGAGCAGGTGCACGACAGCTATCTTGGGCCACAGAGATTCGAGCTTTCGCTCGTCGCCCTTTTTGGTGTTCTTGGACTTGTACTTGCCGCAGTGGGTCTCTATGGCGTGACTGCGTATGCAGTTTCCCGGCGCACCCACGAGATTGGAATCCGCGTGGCTCTGGGCGCACAGCGGAGCGACGTCATGCGGCTCGTGATCGGCGCCGGAGCCAAGCTGGCCCTCATCGGGGTCGCAATCGGCGCGGTCTCCGCGCTCGCGTTGACGCAATTGATTGCCGGATTGTTGTTCGAAGTGAACGCCGC
>DATEKA010000180.1:0-16886 GCA_035277685.1 Candidatus Acidiferrales bacterium | reverse complement strand
TTCTTTCGGCGAACTGCACGCGCGCGACACGATCTACGTGGGTCCGGCGCTGGCCAACACAATTCGCGAATGCGACGGACTGGTGGACATGATGTCGTTCTGGACGTTTAGCGACGTCTTCGAAGAAAGCGGGCCCAAGCGCGAGCCGTTTGACGGCGGATTCGCGCCGATCGCGATGTACGGGATCAAAAAACCGAGCTATGTCGCTTTTTCTCTATTACATAAGCTTGGCGACGAGCGCCTCGCCAATTCGACGCGCGATGCCATCGTTACGCGGCGCGATGACGGCACACTCACGATCGCTGCCTGGAACCTGGTGGATCCGGATCAACATGGTGCGTCCAAGACAATCCATTTCGAGTTTAGGGGGGGCGATCCCGCGGCAAAGGTCTCGATTTGGCGCGCTGACGGCATGCACGGAAATACCTTGGCCACATACCGAGCACTGGGCAGCCCTCGCTACCCAACGTCCGGACAGATTAGCGAGATGAATCGTGCAGCGAACGTTTCGCCGCAAACTACACGCATCGCCAACGGGGCGCTAGACGTTGTGCTTAGTCCGGATGCGCTTGCGGTGGTTGAAATTCCACACGCGTCCTCAAAGTGAGAGCGCTGTTCATCGCGGCTAATACTTTTTGGTTACCGGCGCGTTATCGTAATTGACCGGATTGGACCTGAATAGTAGGCTGCCTCGCGGCGGATGCTGACGCGGCGGCCTTTCGCGGGTCGAAGCGGGCGCAACGGGGATCGGGCGGTCCCCTGGAAACGCTACGGAAAACCCGCAAGGGATGGAGCGCGTCTAAACAGGCGGCTTTGTAGCGAATGCCGTAGGGTTCAAGGCTTTCGGGAAACGCCGATCTGATTCACGAAGCGGCAACAGCTGATTGTCGCCGAAGGCCGCTTAGTCAGCAACCGGTCGCAGGTGGCCCAGATGCGCGCTGCGATTTTCTTCAGCACATCAACTCAAGCTCCGGTCGGACCAAACCCGGTCATCGAGCGCCCCGCAATACCGCCGTTGCGGCCGGAACGGCCTCTCATCTCGTTCCAAGCCTGGATCTTAATTGCTTGCGGCGTAATTCTTCTCGTGGGGGCGTGGCTCGTGGTTAGCCACGTAGCCGCGCACCAAAGGGCCACAGACAGCGTAAACACTGTCACCGCGAAGACAGAGGATTTCGCCAAGGTGCTGCGACTGACCGGAACGACGAGCGCGGTTCGCGCACGACCGATCCTGGTACCCACACTCGAAGCCGCACAGCTTAGTTCGATGGTGCTTACGAAGGTCGCGCCGGCAGGTTCGCGCGTGAAAGCGGGTGATGTTCTGGCTGAATTCGACCGTCAGGCCCAGATCAAGGACGCCCTCACGAAGCGCGGCACTTATCAGGATTTGGTGGACCAGGTCGCGGAAAAGCGCGCCGCCGAGGCCGCCGCTCGCGCCAAGGACGAAACCGAACTGAAGCAGGCCGAGGACGATCTGGCGAAATCACGCCTCGAAGTGTCAAAGAACGATGTCGTATCGCGCATTGACGCCGAAAAGAACGTCGAGAAATTATCGGAAGCGGAAGCGACACTGAAACAGCTCCGGCAAACATTCGAGCTGAAGCGCGAGGCCGCCGCGGCAGACATTCGCTCACTCGCGATCCAGGCAGACCGGGCGAAGGAAACGATGCTCTACGCCGAATCGAACGCGAGAAAAATGCGATTGCTTTCGCCGATGGACGGAGTGGTGGTGCTGAACATGGTCTGGACGGGCAGCAGGATGGGCGAAGTTCAAGACGGCGACGAGGTACGGCCTGGGCTGCCGTTCATGAAGGTGGTGGATCCATCGCAGATGAACGTATCGGTGCAGGTCAATCAGGCCGATTTCTTGAGCCTGCATGTTGGGCAGCACGCCCTCGTTCATCTGGACGCTTATCCGGAAATCGTGTTTTCAGGGCGGCTGGAGGAGCTCTCGCCTCTCGCTCATGCCGAGCAGTTTTCGGATAAAGTGCGCACCTTTTCGGCCACGTTCGCGATCGAGGGAAACAACCCGAAATTGATGCCCGATCTTTCGGCGGCCGTGGAGGTCGAGCTGGATGGCGTCAAGAACGCGCTGGTCGTGCCCATCCAGAGTGTCAGAACCACGGACGGTCATGAGTACGTGATGGTCCGAGGCGGCGCAGGTTTCTCGGAGAGGAAAGTGCAAACGGGACCGCGCAACGATCTGTTTGTGGTGATCGAGTCGGGATTGAAGCCGGGCGAGGTCGTGAAGCGCAACTTCAGAGGCCCAGCAAACGAGGGAACATCCTGATCGGGATGGGGCGAGCCGGCTATTTCCGGAAGAAGAAAAAGATGGTCGCCGGTGTCGCGACGGCGGCTGCGTTGCTGATCTTTGGCGCGTTTCGCCTGGTCGATTCTGCGCCAAATATACCGACAGCCGTAGTCGCGCGCGGCGATTTCACGGACTACCTTGAACTGCGTGGAGATGTAAAGGCTCTGAAGTCCAGGACAATTACCGCGCCCTACGAAGCCGGCGATCTGCAAATTCTGAAGATTACACCGGATGGTACCACGGTAAAAAAGGGCGACATCGTGGTCTCATTCGATACCACGACTCCGAAACAAATGCTGGCCCAGGACCAGACTGAACTGAAATCGGCCGATGCGGAAATCGAACAGTCACGGGCCAAAGCGCGCCTAAAGGAAGAGCAGGACCTTACCGACCTGATGAAAGCGCGCTACGACATGGAATCGGCGAAGCTCGACGCCAGCAAGCGCGAAATTCTTTCCGCGATTGACGGCAAGGAAGCCGACTTGAAGCTCGCCGACGCCCAGCAGAAATTGAGTGAGGCCGAAGCGAAGCTCAAAGCGGATAAGGCTTCGGATGCCGCCGACGTCGAGAGCAAACGCCAGAAACACGATCAGGCGCTTTTTGACGTTCAACGGACGCAGCGCACACTTTCGGTTCTCGTGTTGAGGGCGCCGACGGACGGAATCGTGACCGTGCTCAACAACTGGCGCGCTTCGGGCTTCATCGGAAACGGTGCGCCTTTCAAGCAGGGCGACCGCGCGTGGCCGGGAGCCGCCATCGCCGAAATCCCGGACCTCTCGACGCTGCAAATCACCGCGCGAGTGGACGAGGTCGAACGCGGGCGGATTCAAGCGGGCCAGCCGCTCACAATCCGTGCGGACGCGATTCCGGATCGGGAGTTCGCAGGTCATATCGCGCAGATCAGCACGACAGCCAGCATGGATTTTTCGGCAGGCTGGCCCTTTCCGCGCGACTTCACGGTTCAAATTGCCTTCGATCATACCGACCCGCGCTTACGTCCGGGCATGCAGGCAAACCTTCGCATCGCGACCGATCATGTGCGCGAGGGAATCCTTATTCCCTCGGAGGCGCTCTTTCACGATGCCGGTCAAACGGTGGCGTACGTTCGGGAGGGGCGGAAATTTGTGGAGCGGCCGATCGAAGTCGCTCGACGGAGCGCCGATCAGCTTCTTGTGACCAAAGGAGTTGCGCCGGGAGAAAAGGTCGCGCTTCAGGACCCGACGGCGGCTCGATAGGCGATTGCGATGAAACAAAGCGCGTCAGCTCTGATGGTTGTGGCCGCTCTGACGGCGACTGCGCTGGCGGCCTGCTCGTCTCGCGACGGCGTGCATGCGGCGAGCCGCGACATTCCTGTCGCAGAAGTAAGGCAGGTGGATTTGCAGCTTAAGGTGAACACGACAGGCGAGCTGCGCTCAACGCGAACGGCCCCGGCCGTGGCGCCTCCCGTCGCGGGCGCCACGCTGCAGATTGTGCGGCTCGCGAAGACTGGCGCGGCCGTAAAGGCGGGCGACGTCGTGGTCGCCTTTGACCCAAGCGAACAGGAATACAAACTCGCTCAGAGCCGCTCCGATTTGGCCGAGGCGGACCAGGAAATCGTGAAGGCGAAGGACGATGCAGCCGTTCAGACCGCGCAAGATCAAACAGCGCTGCTCAAGGCAACCTTCGACGTGCGCCAGGCGGAACTCGACGTCAGCAAGAACCCGATCTTGAGCGCGATCGACGGCAAGAAGAATCTCCTCGCGCTGCAGGAAGCGAAACGGGCACTCGCGCAGCTTCAACAGGACATCAAGTCGCACGGCGCCTCCAACCAGGCGGGGATCGACGTCGCCGAGGGAAAAAAACAGAAAGCGAACCTCGCCATTGCGCAGGCACAGCAAAACATACAGAACATGCAAGTGCGTTCGCCGATCGATGGCTTGGTTGTGGTTCGCGAGAACCAGAACGCAAGCGGGGGCTTCTTCTGGGGCGGAATGACCTTGCCGCCGTATCAGGAAGGTGACCAGACCTATCCTGGCACGGTCGTGGCCGAGGTGATTGATCTGGGTCGCATGGAAATAAGCGCGAAACTCAAGGAGAGCGACCGCGCGAGCGTCAAGCAGGGACAAACCGCGGACGTGCGCGTTGATGCGTTTCCTGCGGCGCTGTTTCACGCGAAAGTGAGTTCCGTGGCAGGGATGGTCTCGAATATGTGGTTCGATGACGCGAGCCACAACTTCGACGCTACGCTGGCCCTCGATAAAGCCGATCCGAACCTGCGTCCCGGCTTTTCCGCGCATCTGGTGATCTATGGCGAGCATCTACAACACGCGCTTTCCGTTCCTCGACAGGCTGTTTTCCACATGGAAACCAAGCCGGAGGTCTATGTAAAGAACGGGAGCGCTTTCCGGCCGGAACCGATCAGGATCCGCTACCTGACGGAAGGCCAGGCCATCATCGAGGGACTGAAGGCCGGAACAGAAGTAGCTCTCGTCAATCCGGAGCAGAGCCGCCCAGACGCCCAAAAGCCGGTTGCCGGCGGGGTCGGCCTGCGGTGACCTCTAAAGCGGTGCACATTCCGAGCCTTCGCGTTGAGTACCGGAGAAGTGTCCGTCAATATATTCCCGACTTTCAGCTAGGGCTTGAGAATTTGCTCGGCCACAAGCTGCGTTCCCTGCTCACCATGCTCGGCATGATTTTCGGAGTCGCGGCGGTCGTTTCGATGCTCTCAATCGGCGCGGGCGCGCAGGAAAAGGTGATGGCGTTCATCCAGCAGATGGGTGTTCGCAATCTGATCGTCGAAGCCAAAGAAGCGGCCAACGATCAAGCGCTGCAAAAGATCCGCCGCACGTCCCCCGGACTCACTTTCGACGACTATCGCGTGATCCGCAAAGACGTGAGCGGTATAGTCGCGGCGTCGCCTCGCAAGCGATTCATGCCCTCGGAATGGATTCCCAAGCCCCAACAGGATTCGCCGGTGGTTTACGGTGTCGCTCCGGCCTACGAAGTCATCGCCGGGCTGCGCGCTGTCGAGGGACGTTTTTTCAATGCGAACGACAACACCGCTGCCGCTCCTGTGTGCGTGCTGGGCTCGGCCGCGAAGCTCAGCCTGTTCGGCTCGGCCGACCCCATCGGCAAATACGTCAAGGCGGATACGCAATGGTTCCACGTGATCGGCGTCGTCGCGCCGCAGCTTTCGTCACAGACGGAAATTGCCGGCCTGCCGAACCAGGATTCCAACAATCTGATCTACGCGCCCCTGAACGCCGTGGTCATGCGCTTAGCGGATTCTCAGAGTTATCTCAAGGATGAAATCGACGGCGTGTATTTGCAGCTTGCCTCCGCCGACGTTTCCCCCAAAACTGCGGACGTCGTCCGCAGCCTGCTCAATGTTTCGCATCACAACGCCGGCGATTTCAGTGTGATCGTTCCGGCCGAGCTTCTCGCCGAGCAGCGCCGGACGGAGCGCCTCTTCAATACTGTGATGGTCGCCATCGCCTCGATTTCCCTGCTCGTCGGGGGCATCGGGATCATGAACATCATGCTTGCCAGCATCCTCGAGCGGACACGGGAAATCGGCGTTCGCCGCGCCGTTGGGGCACGGCAATCGGACATCGTGCGCCAGTTCGTCGTCGAAGCAGTGCTGATTTCCTTCGCGGGCGGGCTGCTCGGCATTTTCTTTGGCTTTGGGATGTCGCGCCTGATCGCGTTGCTGGCCGGCTGGTCGACTATCGTGACCGCGGCGTCGATCCTACTGGCGTTTCTCGTTTCGATTTCCGTGGGTCTCATTTTCGGCATCTATCCGGCGGTCAAGGCCGCTCGCCTCGACCCAGTGGAAGCGATCCGATACGAATAGACGGGCGGCGGCAAGAACGCTCTCTTTCCAGGGGGAAAATATGGGATACGTGTGCCGAAGCCTGCTCTGGTTCGTTGTGCTTGTTGCGTTTCCGTTTGCGACTGACGCTCAGATCACGCCGCGCGCTCCCGCGGGTCCTCCCGCACTCGCGTTTGAGCAGCATGCGCGGAAAGCGCGGCCTCTTCAACCGCCCACCGGCTTCCTCGATCATGTGGTTGACGGAAAGCTCACGCTTTCTCTCGATGACGCCGTCCGCCTCGCGCTTGCGAACAATACCGACATCCGCGTCGCCGAGCAGCCGGTCGAAACGGCGCGAAATACATTGGAGGGAGCGCTCGCGCCGTTCGATACGAACTTTCTGGCTTCGTTCGATTCAATTCGTCAGCACCAGAACGCCTATTCCCAGTTGTTGGGCGGCCCACCAACCTTGAATTCGTTGAACCAGACCACGCAGGTTGGGCTGACGCAGACGTTTGAGACGGGCACAACCTTTCAAGCCACTTTCAGTTCATTCAAAAGCACATCCAATAGCGACTTCTACTTCTTCAGCCCGGCCTTCTTCACAACTACGCAATTCGGGTTTACACAACCGCTGCTCAAAGGGCGAGGGTTGTTCGTCAACCGGGCGCCGATCGTCGTGGCCCAACGCGGTTTGGCGCAATCGCGCAGCTCGTTCGAAGGCAAAGTGAATGACATTCTGCTGAAGGTCATCCAGGACTACTGGAACGTCATTCAAGCGCAGGAAAACCTCTCTGTTCAGCGCGAATCCCTTGATGAAGCGCAAAAGAGCTACGATCACGACAAGCGCTCTCTGGAACTGGGCGCTCTTCCGCCCCTGGATATCTATCGCTCGGAGTCCCAGGTAGCATCGCGCCGCGTTTCCGAAATCCAGGCTGAATACTTCTTGAAACAACAGCAGGACCAGCTGCGGCGTGACCTGGGCGCCGACCTCGATCCCAACATCCGGGCGCTCGACCTGAACCTCACCGACACGCCTGATCCCTCGGGCGTGTTAATGTCTATTGATATTCCCGCCGCCGTGCAGAAGTCCCTTCAATACCGCCCGGAAATTGAATCCATGCGCGAGCAGTTGGCGAGCGACGACATCAATGTCCGTGTCGCGCACAACGGCCTCGAACCCGATCTTTCGCTAATTGGGTCGTACACGACGAGTGGTCTCAACACGAATATCATCAACGGAAACTTTTCGGCTGGCACCTACGGAAGCGCCATTAACCAGATGTTCGGCTTCGGGTATCCCACATACGAATTCGGAATCACGTTAAAATATCCGTTCCGCAATCACCAGGCCCAGGCGGCCATGGGCAACGCACTGGCCTCCAAACGAGCTGATCTCTATTCCGACCGCCTGCTGCACGAACAGATCACGCTTGATGTTACGAACGCTGTTCACGCCCTCGAAGAGTCAAAACTCTCCATGCAAGCCTCCAAAGTTGCCCTCGACCTCGCCCACAAAACGCTCCAGGCTGATCAACATAAATACGAATTGGGCGCCGAGACGGTCTTCTTCGTCTTGGAAGCGCAAACGGAGCTCACTCAGGCTCAAATGACGCTGGTGCAGGCTGAAGTCAACTATCAGCTCGCCACCGCACAGGTGGATCACGACACCGGAGGGCTCCTTAGACGCTTCGAGGTTCAACTCGCAAATCTCTCCGACTGATTCACGCGGCCTAAAATGAATGGCTGTGCGAGCCCTAGTTTGTACCCCGCAGTGAAGGACTGTTTGATGGCATTGCTGGATACCGCTGATGCGCGTCAAGGATAAAGTCGAGCGGTACTACGAGCGGTCTACGACGCAATGTGCGCGGAGGTCCGAATGGGGTGGGTAAGTGGCCACAGCGAAAAGTCGCTGAGCTGCCACTCCAACTTTCCATTTCTTGGTGCAAGCCACTAACTGAAAAAAAGACGCATTCCTACCGGACCTTCCGCACGGACTATACCTCACTCCCTGTACGTTCCGCCTCATCGTTCCTCATCTAAGAAAGTGAGGGCCAAAACGCCCAGAGGTAAGGAGAGAGAGAATATGGCAGACAATTTGAATGTTACAACGGCTGTTGCGCGCCCGAATTGGGGAGCGATCTGGTCGGGAGTCTTTACGTTCTTTGGAATATGGACCGTCTTCGGCTTGCTCGCAACGGCTATTTTCGCCAGTTCGGCCAACCCGAACGCGGCGCAGTCAATCGGCGGTATGAGCTTAGGGATTTCAATCTGGTCCGTCATTCTTACCATCATTGCCTTGTTCTTCGCAGGACGTGTTACGGGCCATCTGGCAGGAATTGGTAACGCCCGGGACGGCGTGGTCCACGGAATGATCATGTTCGGCCTGGCGATGATCGCAACACTGGTAGTCGTTTCGTTGGCAAGTCTTACACTGGGTGCAAATTCGATGGCGGGTCCGCACAATGGCTTTGTCCTGAATCTGTTCGCAGACCTTGGGTGGGCCGGTTTCGTCGGAACGTTCCTCGGCTGGCTTGCAGCCCTGGGAGGCGCTTCGATGGGTGCGCGCCAAACCGTTCGCCCGGAAATCGAGCAACAGGCACGCCGGGCCGCATAGCGAGAGCGCGTCTAAACTCGGGAACGGCAGGCGGGCCCTCGGGGAAGCGCCGCGGGGCCCGCCAACTTGCAAGAGTCGAGCACTCGCAATTGTATTCCCCGCGTGGCCTCTTAACCGGGAGGAGCGTTTAGGTCTGGCTTCGCGTGGAGGACTTTTTTCTTGCGAGTTCCAGTAACTTAGCGTCGGTGCACAATTCGTAGTACGCGCGAGTTCCCTGCGCGCCCAAGTTGCCCCCGGCAAGAAGCTGTCGCACGAAGCCCTTCCTCACGACCACGGGCTCGAGCGATTCTCCGAAAGGCACCTCGCCGAAAAACAAACTCGCACGTTCCTTGCCCCAGGGCAAGCTGAAGTTCCCGCTCATCGGCGTCAGAGAGATCTCTGCGCTAAGCTTCTGAAAGCCCTCTTCGTTGAGCTCGATGCCGTTCAGGTTGTAGCGGACCAGCAGCTCTTCCCCTTCGTCCGCCGCAGCATCTTCCATCAGTGTCTGAAATACGAAAACGTTGAATGGCGACGGATTGTTCGCGAACAACCGCTTCGTGATCTTCGTGCAGCTCGAAAGGCGGTCCGAAAGGTTAAGGGCGCGGGAGATCATGATCTTCGAGTCGCCGTCCATCCACAACGAGGGCGCCGAATCCTGGAACGCGACGCCGACCCCGATCTCGAGAGGCGGAAGATCGGCGGTCTTCGCTCGGACGTTGTATGCGCCCGTCACTGCCAAAATTTCCCGTGCGAGAACGCACGCCTTAGCCACCGCTCTGCGCGTCGCTCGCGTTGATTCGTTTTCATAGATTGCCAGGATGATGGCGTCGCCTTCAATGAAGACCGTTGATGCTCCGTAGCGTTCCAGCATGCGCTTCACCGGCTCATGTAAATTCATGCTGAAGTGCGAAGCTGGATTCATCCCGCGCGCAAGGAGGTCCTTTGTGATTCCTGTTGAACCGCGGACGTCCGCCTTGATGATCGTGTGATTGAGAATCGGGTCTTCGGCCGGGCGGTTTTCGTCAGGATGCAGAAACTCGTAGAGGCTCTTGTTTGCCCGGGAAAGCTCGCGCGTTCGCTCCGACCGGACCAGATGGATGCGTTCCATCCACGCCGCAACCTGCTGGTAGTTCCTCCGATCGCGGCGGAGTCGCATCAAGTCCTCGGCAAACTGCAGGCACGCCCCGCGCGTTTCCTCCTGGGAGCGGCGACGGATCGCCCGCGACGAGTCGTCCAGTTTCTTCATCGAGAGTTTGCGCGCCGGAAACTGTTCCAGGATGTGCTCCACACGTTTGGACTCGTCCCGGCTGACCAGGGCCTTCTTCAACTGCTGCAAGTGAATCGGAGGGCAGTAGAACGCGCGAATATTCCTAAGCTCGTAGCCCGCGAGCACGTGGAATAGCAAATCGCGCTCTTCCAGGCGGTGTACCCACTCGTCAAGCAGCCGCTCCCGGTTTGCCGACGCTCCCTCCGCCGGTCTTGATCCGGCCGCATCAAACAGCCGCCGCGCGTTCTCGGGGCAATTCAGATAATCGCCGAGGCGGCTGCGATACTCGGAAGCGAGAAAGTCCACGCGCTGTTTGGCCGCCTCGATCTGCGGAGCAAGGTTCTCCAGCTCTTCTTCCAGCGCCGCCAGCCTACGCCGCAGGTTGTCGAGTTG
This sequence comes from Candidatus Acidiferrales bacterium, assembly GCA_035277685.1. Classification (GTDB taxonomy): domain Bacteria; phylum Acidobacteriota; class Terriglobia; order Acidiferrales; family UBA7541; genus Palsa-295. The sequence goes on along the minus strand of DATEKA010000180.1, from coordinate 6,532 downwards.
TTTTCCTTCTCGATTGGCCGACGCCGTGTGACGCCGGAAAAGCCGCGGAAAACCGTCCACGTCACCGTCTTGCCCAGCGCTCTCCTCGAATTCCTGCTCGCTGCGGGAGATCTCCGAGCGCAGGGACCGGGCGCGCTCAAGCAGCCGGTCGTATGTTTTTCGCGCCGCGCTCAATTCCTCGGCGTTTTCGTCCGGCACGATGAAGTCGCGCACGAAGTCCAGCAAAAGCGCGTCGAACATTTCGAAGCGGTCCGGATCGTTCAGGAAGTTGCCCAGCAGGACGTAGTGCTCCAACAGCACGTGATCGTCGTTGCCGCCATCCACGAATAAAAGCCTGTTCTGCAGAAGCCCGTATTGCTCGTGGAAGTCCTCCCCAAACAAAGCGCGCCGCGACTTCGCGATCGGCCCCTCCTGGATCTCCCGCCACATACGGCAAAGCGTGTCGCCCACCTGCCGGATCACGGCCTTTCGATCCGCCTGTGCTTCCGCAATCTTCGACCGCAGCACGTGCGCCTGCTCGCTGTGCTCGAATAGTTCCCCGCGCGACCGGATCCAATCCTTGCATTCCACCAGGATGCTGGCGAATTGATTGCTAACCTCCTGGCTGACGTGCTTCAGGAGCGCCAACTGGTGCAGAATGTCTGTCTCGATCGATCCCTGGAATTTCGCACGGGTCAGCGAGTCTTGCAGAACCTCGGTGAGCATTTTGCGGAATGCCGCGTGCTCCGGAGAACCGCTCGGCTGCTTGCGTTCTCGCCCGTAGCCGAAGGGAAGGTTGACCACCTGCCGCACGAGATCGGATAGGTACCTGTGGCTGAACTCGACGAATCGTGGGCTCAAATAAACGTCATAGTGGATGTTGTCCAGGCCGAGCGAGAGTTTCTCGAGCTGAATTTCGGCGCAGTAGGGCTCCAGCTTCATCCGGGCTGGATGGGCCGACGACGGTGCCGTGCGGATTTCCGACATTCAGGCCTGTTGCCGTTAATCTTTCACTTTAGCCGACGGAAAAAGTGAGGCGCAATGGAACGGCGCGAAGTGGTCAATGCCTCCAACGGAAACATCCTGGCCGATGAATGGGCCTTCAGCGCCTCAGCCGGTACATCCGCCGGACAACCCCATGAAACCGAAGCTCCCATCACCCAATTCCCCGCCAACCCGGCCGCGGGCCGTTCGCTGTGCCTCTATTTTGGCCCTAGCGGCGAAAGGTGCTATCAACAGGCTCTCGACAACGGTTTCTGCAAGCGCCATCAGCCCAATGCGTCTCCGACGACGGCGTCTGGCGACGAGAGCCGCGCGCGAAGGAAGAAGGCAGCCGCGACACTCGGAATACTCGCCGCCCTGTGGCCCCTTATCGAGGAGCTTCTGCGCCAGATCTTCCGGCTTTTGCGATGACCGATGGATGCGAACGGGATGCGGCGAAGATGACGCTCGAGAGTCAGGAAATTTGAAGCCGGCACCGTTTGTGCCCAAATCCGGGTAAAATGGCGGGCCATGTCCAAACTAATGGAAGGAAAGACTGCCCTCGTCCTCGGCGTGTGGAACCAGTGGAGCATCGCCTACGCCATCGCTAAAGCCTTTGTTCGGGAAGGGGCCACGCTCCTTCTCACCTATCAGAATGAGCGGGCCAAGCCCACGGTTGAGGAACTTGGCCAGCAACTCAACGCTTCGGCCCTCTTCCCCTGCGACGTGCAGCAGCAGTCTGACATCGACCAGCTCGCGCAATCGTTGCAAACTGCTGAGCGCAAGTTGGATGTGGTCGTCCATAGCATTGCGTTCGCAAACCGCGATGATCTGGGGCAGCCCTTCGTAAATACGTCCCGCGAGGGGTTCAAGTTGGCGTTGGATGTAAGCGCCTACTCCCTGGTCGCGGTAACGAAGGCTCTAGCGCCACTGATGCCAGGCGGCGGTTCGATCATGACGCTGACCTATCTTGGCTCGACCCGGGTCGTTACGAATTACAACGTCATGGGGGTTGCGAAAGCAGCGCTCGAAGCCGAAGTGCGATACCTCGCGAGCGAGCTTGGGGCCCGGAACATCCGCGTGAACGCCATTTCCGCGGGGCCGATCAAGACAATTTCCGCGCGGGGCATCAAGGATTTCTCGAAAATTCAGGACTTTATTCCTCAACACGCGCCCCTTCGACGCAACACTGACATCGCGGAAGTAGCTGATGTTGCGGTCTTTCTGGGCAGCGACCTCGGACGCGGCGTGACCGGAAACATCCTCTTTGTTGACGCCGGGTTCCACATCATGGCCCTCGGCTAGCCGCTGCCCGACGGACGAGAATTCGAAGCAAGCACCGCCTATCGATGGGCGATCGCGGGCAGCAGGCTCATCCGGAAGCACCCCCATTGGATTGCAGCGAGCAAGATGAACAGGCTGGCGGCCACCCATGCCGACAAGCCCGATTTGATTCGCGCGAAAAGCGCGATTCCGACGACCGATGCTGCGCCCACGACGATCGTCATGGCAATCTCCAGCGGCGAGAAAGTACCGGTCAAAACGCGCGCGATCCCCAAAAGAAACAGCCAGATGAGCGTCATCAGCACGAGCCAGAACAGAAAGCACGGCAGCGCAATCCACGCTGTCGCGGGCGAACGGCGCAGCCCGAGAACGATAACCGCCCAGAACGGCAGCGTCTGCACGACGTGACGCAGAACCAGCTTATCGGGAACGCCAACACCGACTACGAGGGCCAGCATGATGGCAAACGCACACGCGGCTATCGCAATCGGCGCAGTCGCTCTGCGAGCGGATGGGGTGAGGGCTTCCCGTGAGCCACCGAGACCTCGGGCCGAAGTTTGAAATCCCACGTTGACCTCCTAGCGCCTTAAGGATTACTTACGGCAGGCGCCCGGGAAAAGTTCCCGCGGTCGGCGCAGATCAATGAAGCGCGACCGGTTGGTGGTTCCGCTTCGTGGATTAAATTTCAAAGTCCGACTAACGGGTAACCTCGAAGCCGAACACAAAACGCGCCGCCCAGAATTCGGCTTCGCGAACTCGATGCCCTATGTGATGGACTGTGGAGTTTCGATCCGAATTCGGCGGCCATCTTCGGAGACGACTTCGAGCTCGATGCTGACAATGGGCCAGTCGGCGCGCAGCATGAGCCGGTCGGGCCACTCGACAATCACGACGGCTTCTTCCGAAAAGAGATCTTCCAGACCCAGGGTTTCGAGGTCATGAAAGCCGGAGATACGATATAGGTCCACGTGATAGACGCGAGTGCGTCCCTCATATTTGTGGACGAGCGTGAACGTAGGGCTCGTGACGTCTTCTTCGTGAGCCGCGCCGAGGCCGGCGACAATTCCTTTTGTCAGCGTGGTCTTCCCTGCCCCCAATTCGCCAGAAAGCAGGACTAAGACAGGCGGTTTGAGACGGGCGCCGATTTGGCGGCCATGCTCGACGGTTTCGTCCGAAGAATGAGTAATAAGTTCGCGTTCAGGCTCCATATAGCACTTTAGGATACGCCCAGCCGTGAAGCGAAGAACGCTGGCAGATTCGCTTTGTCCAGCGCGGGCGAGACGCTCACGCCACATTGCCGGTTAGGCACGGCCGCACTCGGAATAGAAACGTTGGTAAGCCCGAGGAATTGCCTGAATGAGGTCAGAAGCCATGAGGGGCGCTTCGCCGTCGTCAGCATAAGCGATGTCGCCGGCGAGGCCGTGCAAATAGACGCCGAAAGCGAGGAGTTGCGCATACCCGGAATAGCTGAGTCCACGGCCAAATTGCGCGACAAGCCCGGAAAGCATGCCCATGAGAACGTCGCCGGTGCCTCCGGTGCCCATACCGGGGTTTCCCGTGGAGTTGATGAAGGCTTCTCCGGCTGGCGAGGCGATAACGGTCTGATGTCCCTTGAGGACGACAACACAATTCCAATCCGCGGCGGCTCTCAGGGCAGTTCCCACGCGGTCGGATTGCACGTCTTTGATCGAACAGCCAAGAAGGCGCGACATTTCACCCGGGTGCGGAGTGACGGCTAGCAGGCTGTTCGGATTTTTCAATTCGGTCGCACGGCTGGCGTAGGCGTTAAGGCCATCCGCGTCGAGGATGACTGGAACGGAGCGGCGATCGACCACTCTGTGCACGAATTCCACGGTTTCGGCGTTCGTGGTGAGGCCGGGGCCGATTCCGATTGCGCGCTTCCCTTCTGCGATGGAATCGAAACGGCCGCCGTCGAAGCTGTGGGTCGAGATCGTGCCCGCTGTGGTGGAGGCAAGGGGCTCTGTCATTACTTCAGGGGTGTGCGCAGCGATGATCGGCAAGGCAGGCTGCGGCGTAGCGACCGTGACAAGGCCTGCACCGACGCGCAACGCAGCCCAAGAGGCGAGGACAGCGGCACCAGTTTTGCCCACGGAACCGGCGACGATCAGGGCGTGGCCATAATCACCTTTATGGCCTCCGGGCGCGCGGCGCGCGGCGAATTTCGCGAATTCGCGTGGCTCCGCCCAGCGCAGATTGCCCTTGCCAATTTCTTCGATGAGTTCGAAACGCGAACCAATGTCGCGAACGAGAAGCTGCCCGACGACCCAGCTCGCGTCACGTAAAACCATGCCGCGCTTCGGCGCGGTGAAAGTAACGGTGTAGTCGGCCGACACGCATTCTCCGTGCGCTTCACCAGTGTCGGAATCCAGACCGGAGGGGATGTCCACGGAAACGATAGTGGCTGCGTCAGGATGATTGTTGATGCTATGGACCGCCCCAGCGAGATCACCCTTTACCGGACCTCGGATGCCGGTACCCAGCAGAGCGTCCACAAGGATTAGATTTTCGCCGCCATGGCGAGCCAAGGTCACCGCGGAGTAAGCCGCCGGCCGGCCCGGCGCCGTCTGAGCGCCAAAGCGCTGCACGTTGACAGTTCGCTTGAGGCGAGCGAGATTCTTCGCGGCGTCGCCTTTTATTTCTTTCGGGTCGGCAAAGAGCAGGACGCTGACGCTCGCGCCCATTTTATGGAGATAACGCGCGGCGACAAAACCATCGCCGCCATTGTTGCCCTTGCCGCAAAAGACGATAACGCGTCGGCGGTCGAGATGCAGGAAGCGGTCTCGAATAAATTCAGCGACACTCCGACCGGCGTTCTCCATGAGCGTCAAGCTGGGGATACCGTAGCGTTCGGTAGTGAGACGGTCAACCTCCCCCATTTCGGCCGCGGTAAGGATTTTCACACTCAAAGTTAAACACGAATTCTGGCGAAGCGGTATCAATCATCTGGACACCGACCTACTCAGACTCCCGCCGACGGGCCAGACGGTCGGCTACAATGTGGGACAGGTCCAACTTCCAAACAGACATCTGGCGGACATGAGAAGGCAGGGCGTGATGCGAGGACTGCGCTACTGGGCGATTGCACTTCTGCTTGCGTTGCTGGTCGTCCATCCTGCGCCGGCGCGAGCGCAGGAAGAGCGGATTCTCAATTATCACAGCGACATTCAGGTCCACCCGGATGCGACGATGGTGGTTACGGAAACGATTCGCGTCGTCAGCGCGGGAAACCGCATCCGGCACGGCATTTATCGCGATTTCCCGACGCGCTACACGGACCGTTTCGGCAACCATTACGAGGTCGGCTTTGAGTTAATCGGCGCAGCGCGTGACGGCGCGCCCGAAACGACGCGAGTCGACGACCGTTCGAACGGCAAGCGCATCTATCTGGGACGAAGCAACGCCTTTCTTGATCCCGGTGAACATACTTACACGATTACGTACGCTACGAACCGCCAGCTCGGATTTTTCAAAGGTCATGACGAACTTTTTTGGAATGTGACGGGCAATGGATGGATTTTTCCGATCGATCATGCGTCGGCGACCGTCCATTTGCCTCCTGAGATTCCAGCGGATCAAGTGAAGCTCGGCGGTTACACGGGGCCGCAAGGCTCGATGCAGAGCGACTTGACAAACTCCGCGGCTCCCGACGGAACATTCCACTTCGAAAGCGAGCGGAAACTACCCCTCTACAACGGCCTGACGATCCGGCTCGACGTTCCCAAGGGATATTTCATGCCCCCGACGCGGGAAGAGCTTGCGCGATACTTCGTCCAAGACAACCAAGATGCTCTGATCGCAACCGCTGGATTCGTTGTGGTTCTGCTGTATTACATGGCAGCGTGGGTTTACGCCGGGCGTGACCCTAAGCGAGGCACGGTTGTGGTGCAGTACGAGCCACCAGCGAATTTCTCGCCGGCCGCGGTTCGTTACCTGACGCGGATGGCGTATGACAACAAGGCGTTCACTTCGTCGATTATTGATATGGCGGTCCGCGGGTTCATCACAATCAAGAATGAGGCCTGGAATTACACGCTCTATCGCACGAAGGCAGACAATCGCGTTCTGACGCCGGATGAGAAGGCTGTCGCTGCAGCGTTGTTCAACGGCGGCCGCACTGAAATCCTGTTGCACAACGAGAATCACCAGCCGATCAGCTCCGCGATGAGTGCACTGAAGCGATGTTTGAAGACGGCGGAACAGAAAACATATTTCGTCACGAATGGCGTTTACCTGATCCCGGCCATCGGGCTGACCGCGCTGACGTTTG
>DATEKA010000179.1:0-3578 GCA_035277685.1 Candidatus Acidiferrales bacterium | reverse complement strand
GCTGATCTGGTCTGCCGGCAATCCCTGCATCCAATTGTCCGCGAGTTGACCTGCTACAGCTCCTCGCAACTGCAAAATCAGCGCCTGAATCCCGAGCAGCGCGCGTTTGGCGCGAGTCAGTTCCTCGTCGGTCGGGCTCGTCGTCGCCATGCGATTAAGCTCGTAGACGATCTCGTTGAAGCTCGGCGAAGTCACGGCGTTCCTGACGTCCGCCTGCGTCCGTAACACGCCGGCTTCGCGGTATGTTTGCAGCGATGATTGGGGCGAATACGTGTAGCCTTTGTCTTCGCGAATGTTCGAGATCAGCCGCGAACTGAACGTGCCGCCGTAGATCGCGTTCGCCACTTCTGCCGCTTCGTAATCCGGATCGCCCGCCAGCGGACCAAACGCGCCGAGCGCCAGCGTCGTTTGCACTGAGCCGGGTCGAGGAACCAGATATACGGCGTGCGGCGCGGTCGCGGACGGCCGAGCGATCTCCTCAATTGGAGGAGTGTCCGGCGCCTTCCACGCGCCGAACTTCTCGCGCACCAGCGATTCCATCTTCGCCGGCTCCAGGTCGCCCACAGCCACAAAGACCGCCTGGTCCGGCCGGAAGCGCCTCGCGAATTCCGCGCGCAGTTCCTGCGAACTTGCATTCCGTACTGATTCCTGTGTCGGAGCTACCACACTATACGGGCTGTCGCCGAAGATCGCCTTCGAAAGCGCGCGGTCCGCAAGGAAACGGGGCTGAGACTCGCGCTGTTTCAGCGAATCGGAAAGGTTACGCTTCGCAAGCGCAACCTCGTTATCCGGAAACGTGGAGTTCTGCAGAACGTCCGAAAGAACGGCCAGCGCAGCCCCTGCATCAGCCGCGAGGACGTTCGTGCTTACCGTAATGCCATCGCGCGTGGCGCGAGCCGTGAAATCGCCGCCTGCTCCCTGAAATTCCTCCGCGATCTGCCGCGCTGTGCGCGATTTCGTGCCCTGGTCCAGCGTATTCGCCAGAAGCTCCGAAAGGCCGGGCTGGTCTTTGGGATCAGCGGCCAGGCCGCCATGCACTGCCGCGACCATCGCGACCTTGGGCACTCCCTCTAGCGAAACCAGCCAGACGGTAAGCCCGTTCTCGAGCTTTGTCGTCGTCACATGAGGCACGATCAACGGAGGCTGCGGCCCGTAAGGCGGCAGGCCCTTCGGAAGCGGCTGTTCCTTGCTTCCCTGTGCGGCCGCGCACGATACAACCAGCAGGACAGCGCCGATTAGCTTGAATATTTTCATTGCGCACCTCCCTGTTTCGCGGCGGGCTGGGCCGCGGCTGGCGTCCGGTTGATGATCGTGCGGTTCGTCGCAACCAGGTATTTCGCGGCGAACGCCTTCACTTCCTCGGGCGTGATTTTCTCCAGCTCCTGCGGGATCGAGTACACGCTGGCGAAGGACCCGTCAAAAAGAACGGCGTGCGAGAGCGCCGAGGCGCGGCTGATAGGAATCTCCAGCTCATCATAGCGGTCCGAACGCATCTTCGTCACCACGCGCGTAATTTCCCCCTGGCTCGGTCCGTTTTTCGCCAGGTCCGCGACGACGCCGTCGTATGCCGCCATCACGCGGTCTTCTGTAAGGTTCGGCGGATACACGACAAACGAGGTCATCAGCGTCGGCCCGTTGTATTCGAAGGGATCGCCGAGCGGCCAGTTGACCCCGCCGTTCACTGAAAGCGCAACCTGCTTCTGCTTTACGAGCGATTGATACAGCAGAGACGCATCGCCGTTGTGCAGCAGCTCGCCTGTAACGGCCGCCACGATCGCCTCCTTCGAGCCGTGTGGCGGCATGCGATATCCCACCGCAAGAGCGGGAACCTGCGCCAGTTTGTCCGTTTCCTGCGCGCGCCGCTCCGTCGTTTGCGGACGCTCGCGCACGTCCGGGCGCCGAGGCACTTGCTTCGATGGCACACTGTCAAAATACTTCTCCGCGAGCGCGAAACCGTCCGCGATCTTGATATCGCCGGCAATAGCCAGCACCGCGTTATTCGGCGCGTAGTACTCGTCGAAAAACGTCTTCACGTCTTCGATCTTCGCTGCGTCCAGATCTCTGAAGTCGCCATAGAAATTGTGCGCGTTGGGATACGTATCGAAAGCCTTGCCCGGCAGATCGATCGCGAAGAATAGCCCGTACGGCTGGTTCAGGACGTTGACGCGCACTTCCTCTTCTACGACTTTCCTCTGATTTTCGAGATTCCTGTTCGAAAAATCCAGGTCCTTCATGCGGTCCGCTTCGAGCCACAGGATCGGCTCCAGAGCGGAGACCGGCCCCGATTCGATGTACTCGGTAAAGTCGTAGCGCGTGTCGCCGTTATTGAAGCCCCCGCCGCCTTCGATCACGCGATCGAACACGCCCTTTGGCGCGTTCGGCGTTCCTTCGAACATCATGTGCTCGAAAAGATGCGCGAATCCCGTTCGCCCCTCCGGTTCCAGACGAAAGCCGATGCCGTAGCTGATGCAAACGCCGATGGTCGGGGCCGAATGATCCTCGGAGACCACAACCGTAAGTCCGTTCGGGAGTTTCTTCATAGCCGTCGGCGGGCTCCACTGCTGCGCTCGCGCGATTCCCGGCGCAATCGCGCACACCAGCAGCAAAAGCGTCCACACACTTTTCATGATTCCCTCCGCGTCACCGCGCACGCACTCATCTCGCTCTCGCGCGGTTCGCCCAGACCGCCCGGTCGTTCAGATTGGCTGAAAAGTTTCACACGTCCACTGCGGAATTTCAATATTTCCAGCCAAAGGCGGCGCGTCAGATGCGGGCGGCCGCTTCCTGCTCGAAGGCGTGATACGAGGAACGAACCAGGGGACCCGCTTCCACGTGCTTGAATCCCATTTCTTCGCCGAGGTGCTTGAATTCGGCGAATTCATCCGGATGGATGAAGCGGTCGATGGGGAGATGTTCGGGCGTCGGTTGCAAATATTGCCCCAGCGTCAGGATGTGCGTGCCCTGGGCGGCGATTTCTTCCATGGCCCCTAAAACTTCATCCCGGGTTTCCCCGAGACCGAGCATCATGCCGGTCTTTGTAGGCAGATCGGGGGACGTTTCGCGCGCGCGGCGCAACAGTTCGAGAGAGCGCTCGTAAACAGCGCCTTTCCGCACGCGCCGGTATAGTCGCGGAACAGTCTCCATATTGTGGTTCAGGACGTCGGGCTTGGCTGCAAGCACCGTTTCCAGCGCGGTCCAATCGCCGCGAAAATCCGGGATAAGGACTTCCACTTTGCAGCCCGGGACTCGTTGTCTGATTTCCTCGATCGTCCGCGCGAAGATCGCCGCTCCGCCGTCCGACTGATCGTCGCGATTCACGGAAGTGACCACCGCGTAGCGCAGGCCCATGCGTTCGGCTGCTTCCGCTACCCGCGCGGGCTCATCTTCCTCCGGCGGACCTAGCGGCTTTCCGCTCGGCACGGCGCAGAAACCGCACGCCCGCGTGCAGATGTTGCCGAGGATCATGAACGTCGCCGTCCGATGCTCCCAGCATTCGCCCATGTTCGGGCAGCGCGCGCTCTCGCACACGGTGTGCAGATCGAGCGTGCGCATGATCCGCTTGAGTTCCTGGTAGTTCG
>DATEKA010000178.1:0-3201 GCA_035277685.1 Candidatus Acidiferrales bacterium | reverse complement strand
GACGGGACGCCGAATGCATCAGCCACGCGATTGAAGAATGCAAACATCGCGATGACGTAGACACCCTCGGCGATCTGCTCCTCGCTCCAGCCCGCGTCGCGCAATTTCTGAACGTCCGCGCCCGTTGATTTGTGGGCGGCGTTCGTTATCAGTTCTGCGTAATCGAGCAACGCGCGTTCAGCGGCCGTCAGCCCCGCGTCTTCAAGCTTGCCTTTCAGAATCGCCGCAACGCATTGATCGGTGGCTCCCTGAACACGCAGGAAGTAAGCGTGGCTGTCGAGTCAATACGGGCACCGGTTGAGATAGGAGACGTAGCTCGCGATCATCTCCTTGTGACGCCGGTTCAGATGGCCTTCGGAGAAGTGGACCGTATTCGAGAATTCCACCACTTGCCTCAGAAAATCGGGGCGCGCTCCGAAGCACTTGATGATGCCCGGAACCTGCCGGCGCCCGGAGCCTGCGCGCCAGAAATCGTAAGCCGCGGCCGTCTCGCCGGTAGCTTCGTGATCTTCCGTGACGCGAATCTTTGTGCTCATTGGACCGCTCCCTCGGAGATGCCGGAAATCTGCGATTTCTTCGTCGTATATACAACAACTCCCAGGTCAGCCGGTCAACTGGCCTGGGAGTCTCTTTCGGGGTGCGATTGTCAGGTTTGGGGGCCTCAAGCGCGTGTGCCAACGCCGCCGAGGACTTTGTTCTGCGCCACACTGTAGGCGTTCGCCGGATCGAACGCAATAATGCAAAAATACTAGCGGCGCGCCGCCCTGAAACTCGACGAATTTCTTCCGGTCAGAAGCGGGCCAGCGCAGCGATCCCCTTTCCTTCCGTGAACTGATACGCGCGGCCCGCTCGAAGATCCTTGAACTCTTCCGTGCGGCCGCTGGGCCACTCGACGACTACTTGGCGGACGCGGTCGTCCTTCCCCAACCCGAATGTAAGCGCCAGTTCCGACTGCGAAAGATAGCTCGACCCCGTCTTGACCATCTGCGATTGCTCTATCCCGTTCCGGGAGACTCGCACCGTCGCGCCGATTGCATCCCGGTTCGATTTCGTGCCCGTCAGCCGGAACCGAATCGAGTTCCTGCGCGAAAGCTGATCGTTCCGGAACAGGCAGGCGGGGCCGTTGTTCGTTGTCATCAGCAGGTCGACATCGCCGTCGCGATCGAAGTCCCCGTAACAAAGCCCTCGCCCCACGCGCGGCCGGTCGAAATCGGCGCCGAGTTCCCCGGCGACATCGCGAAACAAACCGCGGCCCTGGTTGAGAAAAAGCTGCGGCGGCTGAGCGTAGCCGACGTTTCCGCGAATGTTCCGCACGGTTTCATCAATGTGCCCGTTCGCTACGGCAAGGTCCTCAAGTCCGTCCAGGTTGATGTCCGCGAACGTACACCCGAAACCCAGCGTGTTCATGGATGGCAGGCCGACGCCCGCGCGCACCGCGATATCCTCGTAGGCGCCCTTTCCGAGCGGAAGATACAGGCCGGTCATTTCGTTGTCGAAATTCGTGATGGCAAAGCCTGCCGTTCCTGAGTTCTCGAAATCCGCCGTATCGACGCCCATGCCCGCGCGCGCCTTGCCCTCTTTGCTGAACGCCACGCCTGCTTCGACGGCGACGTCCTTGAATGACCCGTCGCGCTGATTTCGATACAGCTTGTTTGGCTGCGTATCATTGGCCACAAGCAGGTCGGGCCAGCCGTCGCGGTCGTAATCGAACATGGCTGCGCCAAGCGACTTCGAGCTTGTGTCGAAAATTCCGCTGTTCGCGGTCACATCCTCGAACGTGCCGTTGCCTCGGTTGTGAAACAGCCAGCATGTTTCGCCGCGGTAGGCTTCGGGAGTGCAATACGATTTGTGTTTGCCATCGAGGCTGCAAAAAACGTCCGTCTCCGGCGACCACTTCACGTAGTTGCACACGAACAAATCCAGGAGCCCGTCGCGGTCGTAATCGAACCACAGTGCTGACGTGCTGAAGGCTCGCCGCCCGCCGAGGCCGCTCGATTCCGTTACGTCAATGAAACGGCCTTCTCCCGTATTCTTGAACAGCCTGTTCTGCCCTACGCAGGTGACCAGAATGTCCGGAAATCCGTCGTTGTCGTAATCCCCGGCCGCCACGCCCATCCCGTACATTTCCACATCCAGCCCCGCCTTCCGCGTCACGTCGGTGAACGTACCGTCCCGGTTGTTGCGATAGAGCTGCATCGTGGTTCGCGCGTGGCCGTGGCCCGGCCAGTCCATCCCGTTGATCAGAAGAATGTCTTGCCAGCCGTCGCCATCGTAGTCGAGAAACGCGCAACCGGAGCCGAGCGTCTCCGGCAGGAATTTCGCGCCGTAAGCTCCGTTGTTGTGCCGGAAATTGATTCCGGCGCGTGCGGCAACATCCACAAGGCGAAATCCGGGAGACTGCGCACTCGCCGGCGCAGCCCAGGAATCGAACGCGTTCGCAAAGGGAGCCAGAAGGACCGCACCGGTCAGGTGCGACATAAACGCCCGGCGGTTCACGGTATATTCACCAACCCGTTCCGGATGGCGTACACCACCAGCTCCGCCGTCTTGTGAATGCCGAGCGCGTCCATAATATTCGCCCGATGCACTGAAACGGTGTTTGCGCTCAGCCGCAGCTCGTCCGCGATCTCCTTATTCGACTTGCCGTCCACGATCAGTTGCAGGATTTCGAGTTCGCGCGCCGTGAGCGCGGCTTGGCGTTCGCCCTTCAGCGTCTCCGGCCGCGAAAGCTGCGGAGAGAGAACGGTCTCGCCCCGCGCCGCTTTGCGAATTGCCGCGGCAAGATCGAGATCGACTGCGTTTTTCAACACGTATCCCGAAGCGCCTGCTTCGAGCGCCTGGCGCACAAGCGTGTCTTCGGAATGCATGCTCAGCATCAGAATCGCGGTATCGGACGAGCTCTCGAGTATCTTTTTTGTGGCTGCCAGGCCGCTCGTTCCGGGAAGGGCGCAGTCCATCAACACGACGCGAGGTCGAAGTTGGCGTGCCAGCCGAACCGCTTCGTCGCCGTCCCCGGCCTCTCCGAGGACAGTGATGTCCGCTTCATCTTCGAGCATTCGACGGAAGCCCCGCCGCACCAGGTGGTGGTCGTCCACCAGCAGTACCGAAATCTTAGGCGGCATGTGAATCCTGCCTTTCAGGACGCGGAACCCGCAGCCGCACGCGTGTTCCTCCTTCTTCAGGGTGAGATAGATCCAGGGA
>DATEKA010000177.1:0-11599 GCA_035277685.1 Candidatus Acidiferrales bacterium | reverse complement strand
GTTCGCGGTTTCAGGGCGGCGGCCACAGGAAAACCTTTACCTGCTCAATGGCGTGGAGTATACGGGCGCTTCGGAAATTAATGTGACGCCCGGTGGCGCGAGTGGGCTACTGCTGGGCGTGGATGCGGTGCGGGAGTTTGCAGTCGTAGCCGACACTTATGGCGCGGAATACGGCAAGCGTCCGGGCGCGCAGGTGAATATCGTGACAGCGTCTGGAACGAACCATGTGCACGGAAACGCGTACGAATTTGTACGCAACAGCGCACTCGATGCGCGCAACTACTTCGATCAGGGCAAGGTTCCTGAGTTTCAAAGGAACGAATTCGGCGGCTCACTCGGTGGACCAATCAGGAAGGACAAGAGCTTCCTCTTCGGAAACTATGAAGGCTTTCGGGAGAATTTCAGCCTGAGCGCCGTCACGTTTGTCCCCGACGCCCAGGCACGGACAGGTTATCTGCCTTGCAGCGGACTGGCGGCCGTCCCCGCGAATTGCTTGGCGGCGACGGTACCAACAAACGTGGGCGTAGCTTCAAGTGTGGCTCCTCTGTTTGCTCTTTGGCCCGCGCCGCAGATGGAAGTCCTGACGTCGGCGGGGCTGCCGACGGGCATTGCCAAAGCATTCAGCAATCCGCTCCAGCACATCCGAGAGGATTTCGGTACGACGCGGTTCGATGAGGTTTTCTCAAGTACCGACACCCTCTCGGGGGTGTATACGATCGACGACAGTTTCGCGAACACGCCGACCGCCAATCCGCTGAGTCTCGACATTGTGACGCTGCGAGAACAAGTTGCCAGCCTCAGCGAGACTCACATCTTTTCTCCGACACTGGTGAATAAGGGCACGATTGGCTTTTCCCGCGGCGGCTTCTACTTCAACGGCTATATTCCGGCGTCGCTCGCGGGCACTCCGGGTTTCGTTCCGGGTAAGCAGGTGGGCGCCGTAATTGTCGGCGGCGGGACCACCCTGAATGGAGCGAGCCAGATCACCGCGGCAGGAACAAACGCAGGCAGCAATCTGCAGGTTGCGCGAAATATCTTTACGTACGAAGACACAATGAATTGGACACGCGGGATTCACCAGTTAGGCGCGGGAGTGTGGTTCGAGCAGCTTCAATCGAACGACGATCTCGCACAGGATCAGAATGCGCAGGCGTCGTTTTCCACTCTGCAGAGCTTCTTGCAGGGGAGCGTATCAACGTTCACCGTGGCGCCCGCTTCAACTCCTCTGAACTGGCGTTCGCTGGAAGGAGCCTGGTATCTGGAAGACGTGATCAAACCGTCGCCGAAGCTTGAGATTCGTCTCGGTTTTCGCGATGAGTTCACGAACGGGTGGAATGAGGCGCACGGCCGTGCGTCCAATTACCTCTTTCCGGGCGGGGTGATCTCCACGGACCCGCGCATTGCGAACTCCGTATTCACGACGAATTACGCTAAGTTCCTGCCGGCTCCACGGGTGAGCGTTGCGTGGGCGCCATTTTCAAAAAAGACCGTCTTCCGCGCCGGTTTTGGTACGTATTACGCTCTTCTTGACGCGCTCAGTTACCGCGTCGATCAAAATCCGCCGTACAACACCGTATTCGCGATTAAGGGGAATTCGCTGGCGAGCGACGAAGCGGCACTCGTGGGTTATGTTCCCGGAACTCCGCCGCCCAGTGGAACAAAAGTATCGCCCAGCGGCGTGGACCCCCAGTTGAAAACGCCCACAGTGGAAACGTATACGTTCAAGATCGAGCGGGAGATTTCGTCCAGCATGTCGCTGAGCGTGGGGTACGTTGGTTCGCACGGGTATCACGAGTTGCTTTCGATCGATGCGAATACGCCTGTTCCGACGATCTGCCCGACCGCGTGCCCGGCGGGATATCCAGCGGGCATTTATTACAACGCGAGTTCCACTCTGGCTAATCCGGCAGTCACGAACAGCACGACGTGGTTCTCCTATGGCACGAGCCTTTACAACGGGCTCGAAGTTGATGTGCTGCAGCGGCTAAAGCATGGCCTTCAATTTCGCGGCGTATACACGTTTTCCAAGGGTCTCGATGACGGCGACAATATGAACACGAGCATTGCCACCAATTCGCCGGCATTTACGGCGAACCCGCACGACATCAAAGCGGATTGGGGCAGGGCATCATTCGATATTCGCCATGCGGCCGTGATCAATGCAACCTACGATCTTCCGTTTGCGCGGGATGCCGCTGCGCACCGGGTGCTGAACCGCGCGTTTGGAAATTGGCAGATCAGCGGGATCGAGACGCTGCAATCCGGACTGCCATTCACGCCACAGCTCGGCTACAACCCCTCGAACGATGGCGACAGTCGCAACCCGGTACGTCCGTCGGCCAATCCCGCATTTACCGGGCCGATTATAAAAGGGGGTCCGGACCAGTATTTCGATCCAAATGCATTTGCGCCTCCGCTTAACGGCACCTATGGCAGTGTGGGCAGGAATTCGTTGCAGGGACCGGGACTCGCCGAGACCGACCTATCGCTGGCGAAGAATATTCCGTTCAGCGAGCGGGTCAGGCTGCAATTTAAAGCTGAGTTTTTCAACCTGTTCAACCACACGAACTTCAACACGCCGAATACGGTTGTATTGACTTCGGCCACGGCGGTCCCGTCGCCCACGGCGGGGCAAATTACATCGACGGCAACTACATCACGACAGATTCAATTTGGACTGAAGCTATTGTGGTGAGGTGAGTTTAAGGGGCGCAGCAAGCATGCGCCCCTACAGCACAGTTCATTTAGACGCCGTCGGATTTCATCAGGAGTTCTTTGGCACGTTGGGCGGCGCGGACTACAGCTTTGATAAGCGTGACGCGGAGACCGCCCTCTTCGAGCTCAAGGATGCCGTCGATAGTGCAGCCAGCGGGTGTGGTGACCATGTCTTTGAGAAGCGCGGGATGATCGCCGGTTTCGAGCGCGACTTTGGCTGCGCCGAGTGCCGTCTGTGCGGCGAGCATCGTGGCGAGATCGCGCGAAAGGCCGGCCTTCACGCCGCCTTCGGCTAACGATTCGAGAATGATATAGATGAACGCGGGGCCGCTCGCGGAGAGGCCTGTGATCGCGTCCATATTTTTTTCATCAACGACGACCGTTTTGCCGACTGCGCCGAAAAGCTTACGCGCGGTGTCGATGTCTTTTTCGGTGGCGAATTTTCCTTTAGTGAGCGCGGTGACGCCTTCGCCGACCATCGCGGGCGTATTGGGCATAGCGCGGATCACCGGGACTTTTTTCTTCAGGTGCGATTCGATAAATTCCGTCGGCACGGACGCGGCGACGGAGATGAGCAGCTTTTTTTCGTTGAGATCGAGCGCGATTTCGTCGACTACGGCGCCCACCGTTTGCGGTTTAACGCAGAGAAGAACGACATCGGCTTTTTGCACTGCGGCGCGATTGTCCGTGCCGACGGAAAAGAGCGGCTTTGTGGCGTTCTTGCGCTCCAGATCGCTCAGGTGAACCGTGGCGGAAATGTTTTTCGGCGGGACGAGCTTGTGCTTCAGGAAAGCGTCAATCAGGATGCCGCCCATTTTGCCCGCGCCGAGCACGGCGAGTCGTATCTGGCCGGAAGTTGCCATTCGATTTTTCCTTTCGCGGTACGTGTGAAGGCGACGCAAACAAACCGCACAGCCAAGAGTGGCTGTGCCACAACGCCGGCCGCTACAAACTCATTTGTTAGATAACAAATGATACAGGATGCGGCACAAAACAGATATAGGTGTGGAACCGCGGGAACTTGGGGCGCGTCCAACGGGAATAAGAGGAGCAGCGATGCGGAGTTCATGCTTGCTGCTCGGCCCAGCGACCGCTACGCATGCGGCGAACTCCTTGCGTGAAGGAAGAGTCTGGCGCACGATTAGGAGAACGCTTTGCGCAAGTTGATTCGTAACCGGGCGATTTGGCTTCTCGTGGCGAGCTTCACGATTCTCGTCACATGCTTCGCGCAGCAGCCGGATTCATCCGCGCAGCAAGCAAGTGCGGATAGTGGCGTGAACGCGCCCGGACAGACGGTTTCCTTCAGCGGATTCGTGCGAACCACAGCCGGAGTTGGAATTCCCGGCGCATCGGTTCGCGTCACTAATACCGATACAAATAAATCGTGGGCGACTTGGACCGATGCTGCGGGGAAATTCAGCTTGCCCGCGCTGCCTCCGGGTCACTACCACATTGAAGCGACGCAGCTCGGGTTCGTGCAAAGCGCGAGCGATTTTAGTCTTTCCGGCTATAACGAAAAGCCCGCGCTCTTGACCCTGAACGTTGCGACCTTTGCGCAGTTGAATGCGCCTGCGAACGGCGCTGGCCCCGGCAGAGCTGAGAGCGCGGCGAACGCCGGTAGTGGCGCGGCGGGCGCCGGTGGGGGACGAGGACGCGGTGGGTTTGGCGGTGGCGGATTTGGCCGCGGAGGTTTCGGACGCGGTGGAAACGGCGGCGGCAACGCTAGCGGCGGTTTCGGGCGCGGTCAGGGACGCGGGACGCAGGGACAAGGTGGCGCGGCGAACGCGAATAACCAAAGCGAACAGGGCGCGGCGGGTCAGGGGGACAACAGCAGCTTTGCGCAGACGGATTTGACCGGCATTGCGGATTCCGGCGATGTGCAGCAGGTTGGCAGCGGCGATCAATTCAGCGCGGATGCTTCGCTGGGGTCGAACGCGAACGGAAGTTCTGCGGATGCGATGGTGTTGCAAGGAGGCACCACGCAGGGCGAGAGTCCTGGCGGACCCGGAGGATTCGGACCTGGTGGGCCGGGCGGATTTGGGCCGAGCGGCCCCGGCGGTGAAATTGGGTTTGGCGCACCGGGCGATGCGGCGGCATTTACGGGCGCCGGCGGAGGTCCGGCGGGCGCGGGATTTGCCGGAGGTGGGCCCGGAGGCGGAGGACCTGGCGGCGGATTTGGCGGACGCGGCGGCGGGCCGGGCGGCGGTGGATTTGGAGGCGGGCGCGGCGGACGGGGTGGTGGCGGCGGAGGATTGTTTGCAGGCGGCCGTGGAGGACGAGGCGGTCCGGGCGGCGCGGGGCGATTGTTCAGGCAGCGGGCGAATCGTTATCGATACAGTTTCTATGACACGTACAACAGTTCGGCGCTGAACGCGCGGCCGTTTTCGTTCAACACGACGACGGTGCCAAAGGTGGCCACGTACAACACGAATTTCGGGGGCGATTTGCAGGGGCCGCTGAAGATTCCGCATTTGTACGACGGTACGGGGCGGACGAATGTCTTCTTGAATTACGAGCATCGGATCAACGAGAGCGCGGCGAACAATTATTCGATTGTGCCGACGGCGGATGAACGTGCAGGGAATTTCTGCGGCGCGATCGGCAGCGCTGGATTTATAAATCCCTACAACCCGACCGGGCCGACGCTGCCTTGCGATTTGGCGCTCGGGCCGAATCCGCAGACGGGCAATGGTTCGTTTGTGCCGAATGCGGCGGCGGTGGGGCTGCTGAATCCGAGTTATATACCGTTGCCGAATTTCACGCAGCAAACGACGCAGGGATACAACTATCTGCTGCAACTGCGGACGCCTTCGAATAGCGATGCGATAAACGCGCGGATCATGCACACGCTCAATTCGAAATGGAATTTGACAGGCGCTTATTCGGCGAACATCGGGCGCTCGAAATCGATCGGGAGCTTTCCGTTCACGTTGGGTAATACATCGAGCCTGGGGCAGAGCGTTACCCTGACGCTGAATCACAACTGGTCTGCGCGGACGGTGGAACGGACGAATGCGAGCTGGAGCAGGCAGCGTTCGCAGCTTTCGAGCCCAACGCAATACGGCGCGGATCTTGAGAGTGAATTGGGAATTGCGGGAGGGTCGTCGCTGCCTGTGAATTTCGGCTTACCGCAAATCAGTTTTTCGAGCGCGGGGACGTTGAGCGAGCCGGTACCGTCGCTGACGCGGAATCAGACGCTGCTGCTTGGAGACGCGCTTAGCTTCTACAAGCCGAAGCACACGATCACGCTGGGCGGGCAATTGCGGGATGTGGATTTAAACAACAACGCGAGTCCGAATCCGCGCGGGGCATTCATGTTCAACGGCAACTTCACGTGCGGGTCAGCGTTTACGAACGGCACGAGCGGCGCGGGAAGCGGAATCACTCCGTGCACGGGAACGGCGAGTGCGCCGGTACGGTTGACGCCGCAGCAGACGGTTGCGTACGAAATGGCGGACTTTTTGATTGGGCTGCCATACAACGTCTCGGCACAATACGGAACACCGCAGAATATTTATTTGCGAAGCTGGGGATTCGCGGCGTATGCGCAAGACGATTGGCGCGTGACGAAGACCTTCACGTTGCAATATGGGCTCCGCTGGGATGCGACGAAGCCGACCGTCGAGAAGTACAACCACCTAGCGAATCTGGAGCCGATTTTTGGCGCGAATGGGGCACTGGCGGATGTGAAGGTCGTAACGCCAGGCACAAATGGGTATCCGCGGGCGCTGGTGAACGGCGCATATGCGAATTTCGGACCGCGGACGGGTTTTGCGTGGATTCTGCCGGCGAAAAAGAGACGGACGGTGGTGCGCGGCGGTTATTCGATTTTCTATAACGCGAATGTGTTCACATCGCTTGTGCGAAATTTTTCGTTCCAGCCGCCGTTTGATACGTCGTTCTCGCTGCAGAATTCGTCTTCAAACTATTTCACCATTCAGAATGGGCTGACGGCGCCCTCCACATCTTCGATTAGCGTAACGAATACGTATGCGGTTGACCCGAACTACAAACCGTATAGGGCGCAATCGTGGAATATCGGGTTTGAGACGGACCTTTCGCGAAATTGGCTGCTGAGTCTGCAGTACACCGGAACGGCGGGGGCCAATCTGGATATTTTGCGTTCGCCGAACCGAGCGCCGCTCGGAACGGCCCAGAGTTTGTTGCAGCAGAGCCTGGGCGTGCCCTACGCGACGCAATTCACATATCTGCAAAGCGGCGGGACTTCGCTATACAACGGTTTGCAGGTGCGCGTGGTGCATCGTTATTCGCATGGCATTTCGTTCCAGGCGCAATACACGTATTCCAAGGCTATCGACGACGCCAGCTCTGTGGGTGGCGCGGGTGGGCTGAAAGAGCAGATCGACGGCGATATGGCAGGGCTGCGCGGGCTTTCTTCATTTGACCAGCGGCACAATTTCCGCGGGACGGCTACGTATGAGCTTCCGTTTGGGCAGCGCTACCGGTTTGCCAATCACGGATGGACGTACAAGCTTTTCGGCGACTGGCGATTGCTGAATACCGTGACATGGCACACGGGAAATCCGCTTACGGTGCTGATGGGCGGGCAGAACGCGGATCCTTCGGGAACTGGCGCGAGCGGATTTTCTTTGCCGAATCAAGTTGGGAATCCGAATGTGGGTCTCTGCGGCGGGCCGGTGCTCGGATTCTTTAACACGGCTGTTTTCTCCACCCCTGCGGCGGGCACGTTTGGCGATGCGCGAAAGGGAAGTGTGGAGGGACCTTGCTCAATTGTGTGGAACGCGTCGATGAACAAGGCGTTTCGAATTGGAAATACTGATAATCAGCGGCGCGGGGAAATTCAGTGGAATGTCTCAAACGTATTGAACCACGTGAATTACAGCGGAGTTTCGACGGCGCTCGGCACGGCGCAATTTGGGCAGGTGACGAGCGCGGGCGGGATGCGTTCGATGAGCCTGACGCTGCGATTTAATTTTTAGGCGTTGTATCGCAAGGAAAGTGACAGACGGATGCGTTTCTTCGAGTTGGAATCTGCGTACGATACTCGGCAAAAATGCCCACTGAGAAGCGCCCGAGAAATACTCGGGCAACGGTGGCCGCTACAAAGGCTGGGGCACGCGACGCTAGTTTGGTTGACGGCCGCTGGACTCTGCCTGATGCCTGCGGCGCCGTCTTTGCATGCGCAGTCTGCTCCTGCGCAAGCCACTGCACAAGCGCCGGCGCCGACCGGCATTGGTGAAGGGAGCACGCAGGTTCGCATACCCCCTCCGCCGACCGAGCCTACGTCCGCCAATGTGCTGCAATCGACGTCCGAAGTCGTGCGAATCGATATTCAGGTGACGGATAAGAACGGAAAGACGATCAAGGGTCTGAAGCCCGATCAGTTCACGATCACGGACGACGGCAAGGCGCAAAAGATTTCGACGTTTTCGTTTGAGGATATCGAGGCGATTCAGACCGCGGAGAATTCGGACGACTCGCGGCCCATCGTTGTATCCGTAGATACGCCTCGGGGGACGAATGCGGACACGGTAAGCACAGAAACGCGCGACCGACGGATGATGGTGCTGTATTTCGATTTGAGTTCGATGGAACCGGACGACATGTTGCGCGCGCGGGATGCGGCGACGAAGTTCGTGAATACTCAGATGCAAAAGGCGGATTTGGTTTCCGTGGTCGCGTACGGAACGCAGCTTTCGATTTGGTCGGACTTTACGAACAACCACACTACGCTTTTGAAAGCCATCGATCGCCTTACGCCGGGAGTGAATTCCGAACTGGCGGCGAATGACACGGCGGCTGCGCAGAACGGCGAATACGACGTTTCGCAGGATACGCAGGCGGCGTTCACGCAGGATCAGACCGAGTTCAATACGTTTAATACTGACGCGAAGCTCGAAGCGATTGAAGGGCTCGCGAACGTGCTGTCCGCGATTCCGGGACGCAAATCGATTATTCATTTCACGGGCGGGATTACGCAAACGGGCGAGGAGAATCGGACCGAGCTGCGCGCCGCCACGGATGCGGCGAATCGCGCGGACACTTCAATTTACGAGATCGATTCGCGCGGACTCTTCGCATCGCCGCCAGGCGGAGATGTGAGCGCGAGCGCCGCAACAGGCACGTCGCTTTTCTCGGGCGCTGCGGTGTATGCGCAAACGGACGCGCGGCTCGATTCGCGCGACACGCTCTCTACGTTGGCTTCGGACACGGGCGGGCGCGCGTTCTATGACTTGGGCGATCTGGCGGACGCGCTGCCGCAGATTCAAGCTGACAATTTGGGTTACTATCTGGCGAGTTACGTTTTGCCTGCGAACACGAAACACGACGGCTCATGGCACCAGATTCGCGTGCGGCTGAAGGGCGTTTCCGGCGCGCACGTGAAATCCCGCGACGGATATTATGCGCCGCGCGATTTCCAGCATTTGATGAAGCAGGACAAGGAAGATCAGCTTCAGGAAGCGATGGAATCGGACGATCCGATCGTGGAACTGCCGATTGCGGTCGAGACGGCGGCCTTTCGCGTCAGCCCTCAGCAGGTGTATGTGCCGATTTCGGCAAAGATTTCGTCAAGCGCGCTCGAATGGGCCATGAAACATGATGAACATCAGGTCGGTTTCGACTTTGCATACGAGGTGCGTCTGCTGTTCCAGGGAGCGCCGACGGGAATTCCGGTTGTCGACCGGCGCGACACGATCAACGTGAAGCTCGATTCGAGCAATTTCGATCAGCAAAAGCAGAACAATCTCGTCTATCAGGCGGGCGTGTTGCTCGCGCCGGGAAGGACGTACCGGCTCAAGTTTATTGCGCGCGAAAACGAATCGGGGAAGATCGGCACGTTCGAGCAAAACATTTCCATCCCGCTTGAGCCTGCCGATCGCATGACGCTTAGCTCCGTGCTGCTTTCAAGTCAACTCGTGCCGGTTCAGAAGCAATCGTCCGTGACAACGAAGAGCGTGGGCGATAAAACGAAAAAGGGCGTGGTCACGCCGCTGGAGACGAACGGCGAACAGATCGTTCCCAGCGTCACGCGCTTTTTCAACACTGGGCAGACGCTATACGTTTTCTTCCAGGCGTATTATCCGGAAAAGGGCGAGAACGCGAGTTCGCTTTCGGCGGATTCGATTCGCGGCGCGCTGATTTTCTTCCACAACGGTATCCAGGTGAATCAGACGCCGCTCGTGGCGCCGACGGCATTCGATGCGGCGACGCATACGGCTACGTTCCGCATCAGTTTGCCACTGGGTAAGCTGGCGACGGGGCGGTACACGGTGCAGGCCGTGGCGATTGCCCCCGGGACGCAGCAATCGGCTTTTGGGCGAGCCTATCTGGCTCTGGAGCAGCCGCCTGCTGCGCTGCCCGCAGCGGGATCGGTTGGTGCGGCTGGTGCAGCACCGACCCAAGCTGCCACTCCTTAGTTAGAACGCCAATTAGAACGCCGAAGGTTACGTCATAGCTAAAAAAAAGTGCGCGGCTGCACCCACGTGGGTGTACATTTTTTGCCGCCGGACGGCCAAGGTTAATTCCGGCTTAGGGGTGTCACGTATGATCTCGGGAAAATCAGCTGCAAAGGGGAGTTTCATGGAGAGATTTGCGCTAGCGTTGTTCCTCTGTGGGTTTCTAGGTGCGAGCACATTCGCCGCCGATCGGGTTAAGACTGCCAACGGCGTGGTCGAATCCACCGTGCCGCCGAAGGACGGCGTGCGGAGTTTCAAGGGGATCCCGTTCGCAGCGCCGCCCGTGGGAGACCTGCGCTGGAAGGACCCCCAGCCGGTGAAGAATTGGAAAGGCGTCCGCAACGCGGACAAGTTCGGCGCGCGTTGCATGCAACGCAGCGGCGGCGACTACTGGTTCCGCAGCGAAGAGATGAGCGAAGACTGTCTCTACCTGAACGTGTGGACGCCGGCCAAATCAGGCGGCGAGAGACTTCCGGTGCTGGTCTACATTTTCGGCGGCGGCTTTCAGCAGGGTGACGGCTCGGAGCCCCGCTACGACGGCGAGAGCATGGCCCGCAAAGGCATCGTGGCGGTTTCCATTAATTACCGCCTGGGCATCTTCGGTTTCTTCTCGCATCCGGATCTGACGAAGGAATCGGGCCATCACGCATCGGGCAATTACGGTCTCCTCGACCAAGTGGCTGCCCTCCGCTGGGTACAGAAGAATATCGCGGCGTTCGGCGGCGACCCGAAGCGCGTCACCATCGCGGGCGAATCGGCAGGATCGATTTCCGTTAGCGCCCTGATGGCTTCTCCGCTTTCGAAGGACCTGTTCGCGGGCGCGATCGGCGAAAGCGGCGCATTGATTGGCACGCTGCCGCCGCATCCCCTCGCAGAGACGGAACAGAACGGCGTGAAGTTTGCGGAAACCGCGGGCGCAACTTCAATTGCAGGTTTACGTGCGCTCAGCGCGGAGAAAATCATGGAACTCTCCACTCCCCCGGGCGGGCGCGGCGCGGGTGCGGCGGGAAGGCCTCCGACGATATCCTTCAGTCCGAATCTCGACGGCTACTTCTTGCCGAAGACGCTTGTGGAGATCTTCGAGGCGGGCGAGCAGGCGAAGGTGCCGCTCCTTGCCGGAAGTAACTCGGCAGAACAGGGCGCTCGCGCTGTCCTCGGGCAGAACGAAGCCACCGTTGAGGGTTTTACTGCCGCCGTCCGGCGGCTCTATGGCGACAACGCAGATCAAATTCTGAAGGTCTATGCCCCGACGACGCCCGAAGAGGTGATGCAGGCCGCGACCGACCTGGCCAGCGCCCGTTTCATCGCGTTCGGCACATGGAAGTGGACCGAGCTTCAGGCGGCGAACAGCGACAAGCCCGTCTATCGCTATTACTATACGCGGCCCCGCCCGGCCATGATTCCCGGCAGCGGCCCCGGCGCTCCTCCAGCAGATGCCGCTGGTG
>DATEKA010000176.1:0-20715 GCA_035277685.1 Candidatus Acidiferrales bacterium | reverse complement strand
CCCAGAAGCCGATTGCCGGAACTGGCGTCACTCGAGAGCATAGCGGACAGCAACGGCCCGGACAGGGGCGCACCGGAGCCTTCCAGCGGGGAGCAGGCCAGGTGCCAGCCGGGCTTCGGAACGCCATGCAGGCAGGGATGGCCGCGAATCCGTTCCAGCAGACGGACCTGACGGGTTCCGGACCGGGGAGTCAGGAGAATGAGAATCCCGGCGGAGCTGCCGGCAACGGTGCTCCCACGGCGTCCCTTTCCAACGCAAACGCGGCGAGCGCCTCTGCGAATTCCTTCCTCTTGCAAGGAACTGTGGGGCAGGAAATGTCCGCGGGCGGATTCGGAGGGCGCGGTGGTCCCGGTGGATTGAACGACCTCGCGCCTGGGGCTCCCCTTGGCGCTGAGGTTACTGTTGGACCTGGTGGAGCACCGGGTTTCGGAGGGCCTGCGGGAGGGCCGGGAGGCGGACCAGGCGGTCGCGGTGGAAGAGGCGGCGTGATGGGTGGCGGAAGATTCTATGTCCGCGGGGGCCGCGGAGCGCCTCCGGGCGGATTGTTCGCCGGACGCGCAAGATTGATGCGGCAGGCCATCAATCGGATTCGTTTCGGATTCTACGATGAGTATTCGAATTCGGCCCTGAACGCGAAGCCCTATTCGATCACTGGTGAGAGTTTCCCGAAAATCGCGGACTACAACGAACGCTTCGGGGCGAATATGGGCGGGCCGTTGAAAATTCCGCATGTCTACGACGGCAGTGATCGCACGTATTTCTTCCTGAACTATCAGCATCAACTGGTGAAGAATGGCGTCAACTCATTCTCTCTGGTTCCCACCTCGGATGAGCGCAGCGGAAATTTCTGCAATGTCGGAAATGGCTTCACGCTGTACGATCCGTCATCGAATTTCTCCGGCCCGCGCAGCATCCTCGACAACGGCTGTCAGATCCCGAGTGGATCGATTGATACGGCAGCCAGTGGCCTGCTCCAGTACATTCCATTGCCGGACATCGCACAGATCAGCGGCCCGCGCGGGCAGACGTACAACTATCTTCTGCAAGCTACCACGCCTCAAAACGCGGACATGATCAACTTCCACATTTTGCACACCCTGAACTCGAAACTGAACCTGAACGGCGCCTACAACATGGACTCGTCGCGAGAGCACACTCTCGGTAACTTCGCGAGCATTGCCGGCCGCCAGTCTTCGCTATCGCAAAATGTGAATCTTGGCTTGAACCACAACTGGACTTCGGACGTGGTCGAAGCGACCACCGTGAATTGGAGCCGCAGCCGCGTGCAGTTGCTGAGCGACAATTCGTTCGTAAACGACGTCGCGGGACCGCTGGGGATAACTGGCGTTTCCACCGCCCCCATAAACTACGGGATTCCTGAGATTCAGTTTTCCAGCTTGGGCAGCCTGAACGACCCCGTGCCGTCCCTCGTGCGCAATCAGACGCTGCGTGTTTCCGAAGGCTGGACTTATACCCGCGGCGATCACACCTTCCAATTCGGCGGCGAAATCCGGCGAATTCAGCTCAATACCGATTCCGACCCCAATCCGCGTGGGCGATTCATGTTTACGGGGCAGATGACGAGCCAGCTTGACGCCAGCGGCCGCTCTCTCGAAACCCCCGGGACCGAGCCGTACTACGAATTGGCGGACTTCCTTCTCGGTCTCCCCTACAACACGCAGATTCGCACCGGCGACGCGAACACGTATTTTCGCAACTGGGAATTCATCGCCTACGGGCAGGATGATTGGCGGGTCAACAAGCGCTTCACGCTTCTTCTTGGGTTGCGGTACAGCGCCGTGACGCCGCCCATCGAGTTGTTCAACCACATTTCGAATCTGGACTTGAATGCCGACGCGACGCAGGTGGCTGTCGCCACGCCCGGACAGTCGGGTGCGTCGAATGGCGCGTATCCGCAAGCTTTGATTCGAGGCGATTACAGGAACTTCGCTCCGCGGCTCGGCTTTGCCTGGGCGCCGCCCATCCGCCCGAAAACGGTTGTCCGCGGCGGCTATTCGATTTTCTACAACGACTCGATCTACGACACGCTCGCGCAGGACTATCTCGCCTATCAGCCGCCGTTTGCCGTTTCGCAGAACCTGTACACGAGCGCGGCGCAGATTCTAACGCTCGAAAACGGGTTCCCAGCGTCAACTTCCACCCTCATTTGCACACCCTCAGTCTCTTCGAATTGCACTGTGCCAAACACCTCGGGCGTAAATCCCTTCTACAACGATGGCTATGCGCAAATCTGGATGCTTTCCGTCGAGACGGATTTGCGGCCAAATTGGATCCTCGATTTGACGTACACCGGCACAAAGGGAACGAACCTTGATCTTTTGCGTGCTCCCAATCGCGCTCCTCTGGGCACTGACCCCTTCAGCACCCAGTCGGAGCTGAGAATTCCTTATGCGACAGCCTTCGACTACGATCAGTCCGGCGCGAATTCCCTCTACAATGCGCTTCAAGTCCGCCTCGTCCACCGCTTCACGCACGGCATCATGGCTGTCGCGATGTACACATTCTCGAAGTCACTCGACAACGCCAGCACAATCGGCGGAGGCTCCCCGATCGTCGTGCAGCAGGACGGGAATTACGCGGCAGAGTGGGGACTCTCCTCCTTCGATATGCGCCACCAGCTGCGCCTGATGTCGGTATGGGAGTTGCCGTTCGGCGAGCGACACTCTCTTGCGTCTCACGGTTGGGAGAGCAAAGTGTTCGGCGACTGGCGCCTTATGAATATGGTCTCCTGGCACACCGGCGAGCCGTTCACGGCCTATCTTGGCGGCGGCGCGGCCAACAATTCCGGCACGGGCGCGAACTTCTCCGAGCGCGCCGATCAGGTCGGCGATCCGAACACCGGAATCTGCGGCGGTCCTGCGCTCGAATTCTTCAATACGACCGCCTTTGCCGTGCCTGCAGCGGGAACCTACGGCGACGAGCGCCGCGGCGCGATCGAGGGACCGTGCGCCTTCAGTTGGAATGTGTCGCTCGCCAAATCTTTCCGGTTCGGCCCGCGCGAGCGCCAGCGCAGCATCAGTGCGCGATGGGAGGTGCAAAACCTGACGAACACGCCCGCCTATACCGGGCTTTCGACTACGCTGGGATCGCCGCTGTTCGGCCAGGTGAACGCCGCCGGATCGATGCGCTCGATGAATTTTATGCTGCGCTTCAATTTCTGAAAGGCCCATGAATAGCCCGAGAACAGTTCTTCCGACGCTCTTCCTTATCGCCGCTCTGGCGATTGTGCCGGTCCGCGCGCAGCAGTCGGCGGTTCCTCCCGCGGCGCAAGAATCCAGCCGCGCATCCGCGCAACCGAGCGATCAAAGTTCGCCCGCGCTCGTTCCTGCACCGGCCGCGAAACGCCAGACCGAAGCGCCGCAGCGTCCCGCGCGGGTGCTGCGATCCACATCCAACTTGGTGCGCATCGACGTCGAAGTCACGGACCATGCCGGCAGGCCCATCAAAGGACTCCAGCCCGAGCAATTCGTTGTCACGGACGACGGAAAGCCCCAGAAGCTCGCCTTCTTCGCCTACGAGGACATCGAAGCCATCGACAAAGTAGGTCCGCAAAACGCGAACGCCGCGCCGATCGTGGTCCCCGTGGACAGCCCAACGCCCGTTTCCGAAGAGCAGATCAGCAACCAGGTGCGCGACCGCCGCATGCTCGTCCTGTTTTTCGATCTGAGTTCGATGGGGAACGAGGATTTGCGCCGCGCGCGTCTCGCTGCCGAAAAGTTTGTCTCTTCCCAAATGACGCCCGCCGATTTAGTTGCCGTCCTGGCCTACGGAACTCAGCTTTCCGTTTGGTCGGATTTTACCAATGATCGCGCGAAACTGCGCCAGGCGCTCCAACGGTTAAAGCCCGGCGCGGCCGCCGATCTTTCCACGAACGCCTATGCTGCCGCTCAGGAGGGTGAGTACGACGTTTCGGGCTATACGGGCGCTGCCTACACCCCTGACGAAACTGAGTTCAACGTCTTCAACACCGACCAGAAGCTCGCGGCGATCGAAGGCCTCTCGAACGTCCTCGCCGATATTCCCGGACGAAAAGCGATTATTTCGTTCACCAGCGGCATCACGCAGACCGGCGAGGAGAATCGTACGGAATTGCGAGCCGCAACCGATGCGGCGAACCGCGCGGACGTCTCCATCTATTCGATCGACTCTCGCGGGCTCTACACCGCGCCGCCCGGCGGCGATGCCGCCGCTGATTCCGCGACGGGAACCTCGATGTTCAGCGGCGCGGCAGTCTTCCACCAGACCGATCAGCGCCAGGATTCCCGCGACACCCTCGCCACTCTTTCGACGGACACGGGAGGAAAAACCTTTTTCGATTTGGGCGATCTGGGCGACGCCTTTCCCGCAATCCAGAAGGATAACAGCGGCTACTACCTCGTCGGCTACTATCTGGCCGAAAATGTGAAGCACGACGGGAGCTGGCGCAGCATCCGCGTCAAGGTTGACGTGCCGGGCGCCCGCGTGCGGTTTCGCAACGGCTACTACGCGCCGCGCGATTTCCAGCATCTCGAAGAAGCAGACCGCGACCAGCAGCTCGCCGACGCCATCCATTCCGAGGATCCCGTTGTCGAATTGCCGATTGCCGTCGAGACGGGAATGTTCCGCATCGGCGATAATCAGGTTTATGTTCCGATTGACGCCAAGCTTTCCGCCACCGCGCTCGAATGGGCGCAGAAGCATGGAAAGCGCGAAGCGCAGTTCGATTTCGCGGCCGAGGTGCGCGCGGAAGAAAAAGGCCTGCCCAGGGGCATGCCGGTGGCGCAGCTTCGCGACACGATCACCGTTCATCTCGATCCCGAGCGCTTTCAGCAGGTGAGCCAGGCGAACTTGCAGTACCAGGGCGGAGTCGTGCTCGTCCCCGGTACCTACGACCTGAAATTCGTGGCGCGTGAGAACGAGTCGGGAAAGATCGGAACGTTCGAGCAGACGCTCGTCGTGCCGCCGCTCGCGAACAATAAACTCATGCTGAGCTCGCTGCTGCTGTCGAGCCAGCTTGTGCCCGTCGAGAAATCCTCGGAAGTGAATACAAGGACCGAAGGGCTGAAGGCTCGGCTGGCAACATCGCCCCTCGAAATTAACGGCGAGCGAATCGTTCCCAGCGTGACCCGTTATTTCACGCAGGGCCAGACGCTTTACGTCTTCTTCCAGGCATATTATCCGGCCAAGCAGAAGTTCGATCCCGATTCCTTGCGCGCCGGACTGATTTTCTTCCGTAACGGTTTGCAGGTAAATGCGAGCCCGCTGTTCGCTCCAACTGAAATCAATTCGAAGACGCGCACCGCTTCCTTTCGCGTCAGCCTGCCCTTGTCGAAGCTTCCAACCGGACGCTATGCCGTGCAAGCCGTCGTAATCGGGGCAGGGACGCAGCAGGCCGCCTTTGGACGGTCCTACCTCGCATTGGCTGAAACTCCGGCGAGTCCGAATCCCAGCGCTGTCTCGCCGCCTCCGTCGAACCCGCACCCATAATCAACATCCGCCGGGCGCCGGATATCTTCGCGGCGGTGCCGTCGGAAGGCGGCTTGCCCCCGTGCAAAAAAAAGGGCTCCCCGTAGGGAGCCCTCGGATGCAGCTAGCTCGGCTTGCCTAGAACGTGAACTGCAAGCCAAGCTGTAACTGTCGGGCATCGTGCGCCGTTGAGGTGATGTTTCCGAATGTCGCGGGAACGAGCATATTCGTATCCGGGCCGCTGAAATCCGTATGGTTGAAGAGATTGAACGCATCCGCTCGAAACTGAAGTTTCTGGCTCTCTGACCACGGCATCTTGAACTCTTTCAGGACGCTCATGTCTACGTTCCACAGACCCGGCCCGGTGAACAGATTTCGGTTGCCCGGCCCGCCTGCAATCGGGAAGGTGAAAGCGTTCATTGCGTTCGTCTCGTTCGAGAAGAATTGCACCGTGTTCGGAACTCCCGGAGTCCCCGAGGGAACTTGGTGGACCGAGGACGCCAGATCGCTCCGCTTGCCGATGAAGACACCGGGCTGCGTTTGAGTGAAGTCAATCGTGAACGCTCCCGAGTCCACCTTGAAAGGATCGCCTGTGTATGCGCTCACGATTCCGGAGACCTTCCAGCCGCCGATAGCCTCATCAAGAAGTCTCGGCATATCGGCCCCAAGCCACTTCCCACGCCCGATCGGCAATCCGTAAACGAAGTTCGCGTTCAGAATGTGCCGGCGATCGAAATCGGAACTGCCGCGGCAAACGTGCAGGTCGCGCAGGTCGCAAATCTCCGCTGTGGCGAAGTCGATCAGGTTGTTCTGAACCCCCGAATCGTTGTCGATCGAATGCGAGTAAGTGTAGTTCGCTTCCATCGTGAAATCGTGCGCGAACTTGTGATTCACTCGAATGATCAACGCGTTGTAGTTTGAGGAGCTGAAGTTGCCGACATAGCCTGCCGCGCCGTCCTGCGCGAGCAGGCCCACGTTGGGCAACAGCAATCCTTGCTGTACTGTCCCGCTGAGGTTGTGGAAGTCAGCCAGGCTCAGGATTGCCGAAGACACGTCGCCGATGCCGAAATAGAAACCGGCCAGCGCATCCGCGAGTTGCGTGCAAGAAAGGTTACTTAATGCGCCGCCGGTAAGAGCGCTTCCCGCCGTCGGGCACGTATAACCGTACTGCGAGAGCGCGGCCGTCATCTGGTTTTCGAACCACGGCTGGTCGGTTACCCCAAAGAACGAAGTCCCAGCTTGGTTCTCGCTCTCGAGTTGTCCAAACGCGTCATACAGGTACTGTCCTGATGTAGCGTCTTTGAAGTTCAAAGTCTGCGCGGGGTCGGCCAGCGCCGTCAGCCTGCGGCCAAGCTTGCCGACATAGGTCGCCTCAACCAACCAGTTGCCTGGCAATTCCCGCTGGATGCCGAACGAGAAATGCATCTCGTAAGGCGTCTTGTAATTCGGGTCGAAGTTGTAAAGCGCGCCCTGACCGAATCCGCCGTTGAAAAAGCCGATCGGGAATCCATTCGAATCCAGATTGGGCGTAAACGTCGGACGCGGCGTAGTCCCGCCCGGAGGCGGCGCCTGAGTTGCCGTCAAACCGGCTCTTACATCCGACGGGTTGCACGGCGATGCGCACTGGAAGCGCGGATCTGTCGAGAGATCGCCGAAGTTGATCACGTTTGTGTTGCTGAAGAGGAAGCTCGTCTCGTCCAGCTCGAAACCCTGCCCAACCAGATTGTTGTCGTAGTCTATCCCGAAGCCCGCCCGGATGCTGGATTCCCGATTGCCAAACAGTTTGCCGAGGAGCCCTCCGGTAGCTGAGGGCGAATAGGCAATCCCGATCCTGGGAGCAAAATTCTTGTAGTCCGGTTTGTAGTATCCCGGGCCATTGTTTGCGTTGCCGCCCAGTCCGTAAGTGATGAACGGCACCGCATTGGGGCCGGAAATGCCTTGCGCGGCCTGCTGCAAGCGCGGCCCGAAAATATCCCATGGTCCGATATTTGGAACAGACTCGAATCCGTTCACCTCGTCCAGCGGATTGTGGAAATTCCACCGCAAACCGTACGTAATCGTCAGGTCTGAGCGGATGTTCCAGGAATCCTGTGCGAAGAATTCATACTGGGCTGAATGGTAGTTGCGGAGTGATACTTGGCCCTGTGGCAACGCATTCCCGGCCACGTCATAGTTGTAGCCGGCGGAAACGCTCTGTAGCCGCCCGAGAGCCAGCGTGAATACCCGGTCCCAGTCGTCCGTGTTTCCCCCGAAATCACTCGGACGCTGTGCCGAAGTCAAGGCGTTGAGGTTGCCTCCAAGCCCGAACGGGTAGAGGTTGGTGTCGGTCAAGTTACCCGACTTAAAAATGACAGGAGAAATCATCCCGCCGAACTGGAAGGTGTGCTTCCCCTTGGTCCAATTCAGCGTATCCCGCGCCTGGTAAACGGGAACCACAGGGAACTGCTCATTTAGATCGGGGAATGGCCTTGAAAGCACGTTCCCGAAGAATGGATCATTGAAGCTCAAATTGTCCGGGGAAGTTGGCTTGTAGTTGAGCGCAAACGCGATCACTTGGTTCGTCTCGCCGAAGGATGCCTGGTTGATCAGTGTCGGAGAGATGGTCCACGTGTCTCCTCCTATCCAGGATCGTGAATGGTCGATGATAGAACCTCCGGGCAGCGGGTCCTTCGGGAAGACCTGAATGCTGCGGTTCGTATCATCGTCGTCACTGCTCCTGTCCCAAACCCCGCGGATGAACAGGCGATGATTTGTACTTGCCTGGTAATCAACCTTGCCGATAAACGTGTTCTCTTTGTTGTTGACCGGAGCCACGAAGAAAAAGCCCGCCGTATTCAGGCCGTCGCCAACCAGATTGTTGTTCGGCGTCGGATAGCCGCGCGTCTGCAGGAAATTCAACAGCGCGGTGTCCGCTCCAATTCCCTGCGGATCCAACGATGCCAGAGAATTGGGTCCCGTAGTCGGAGTCGTCACCAGATTGCCGTTTGTGTCTACATAGTTCAACTGCCCGTTATAAAACGACGCGTCCGGCACGACCGGGTTGTACGAATGACTCGTCTTGGCGCGGAGGCCATCGTAGGAGAAAAAGAAAAACAATTTATCCTTCTTGATCGGGCCTCCCACATTGCCTCCGAACTGGTTTCGGATGAGCGGGGGTATCGGCAGTCCCTGAAGGTTATTGAAGTAGTCGTTTGCGGCGTAAGCGGTCACGCGATTGTACTCGAAGAGTTGTCCGTGGAATGAATTTGTCCCGCTCTTTGTGAGGAGTTCAAGCTGGCCGCCGGCGCTGTGCCCGTAAGTCGTGTCGTCGCCGGTCACCGTTGCCTTAAGCTCCTGAATCGCATCGAGCGGCGTATTCACCGCCGGCGTGAAAGCAAAACCGCCGCGCTGATCATTAACGTCAAGCCCGTCGAGCGTGATGTTCGTCTGGTCCGAGCGCGTGCCCGTAACCGCGCCGCCGGGCGTCACACCTGGTGCCAACGATAGGTACACCGAGGCGTTGTTCACGAAGATATTCGGCAAGTCCTGGACTCGCTCTGCGTCAATTACCGAACCCAGAGACGCGTCCGTCGTATTCAGTGTCTCGCCGACCCGCGAAGTCACCTCCACGTTTGCCTGTGCCGTGCCGACTGTCAGTTGTACGTCCTGCGTCGACTTCGTGCCGACGTTGAGGATCACCGGCGAGAGCGTCGCCGTTCGGAAGCCTTCCTTCGTTATCGAGATCGTATAGGTCTCGCTGGGCGGCACGTTCAGAAACTCGTAGACGCCCACTCCGTTGGTCTTGGTCGTCGCCGTGAAACCTATGGCTGAATTCGAGAGCGTTACGCTCGCATCCGTGATCACGGCGCCGGACGGGTCTGTGACCACGCCCGTCACGCCGGATGTCGCTTGCGCTGACGCGGGCTGCGCGGTCAGTCCCGCTACCGCAAGCGCCATCGCCAGCACTCCGGCCAGGATACTAAGCGACAAAAAGCCGGTGAGCCGCAAACTAGGCTGGTTTGCATTCCTTTGCATATACACCCCTCACTCGCCCACGATTGGTTTACACACCCCAAGAGAACTGAATCAGCCGAGGTCATTATAGTGAGTGCATGTTTCCGGCCACTCGTGGTTTCCCCCTGTTTGTGTCGTCCCATGCACCGTGCAGCGGAACCAGTCCTTCATGTTGCGGACGCGTTGCTCTCCTCCTGCCGGGCAACTTCCACTTGTTTCCCTAACATCGCACCTGAAAACCAGTGATTTGCGGCTGTTCTCATGCAGATTGGCCGCAGGCTGATCGGCTTCGTTTTTCACGAATTATTTCAACTGCCAGGAAGTGGAGTCGAACCAAGGCGGGCGAATGCTAAACGAAACCCAGGACAGCCTACAATATCGCGAAGACGCGCTATGGTTTTACGTAGAACGCGGCTATCCGACGCTGGGGCCTATTTGGACTCTCGAAAGCGAGTCGATCAGAAGAAGGGAGGCGTGCTCCAGTTTCATCCAGAGCACGCCGTAAGCATCGGTACCGGGACCCTCGATCAGCGCGGCTTGCCCTTGTCGGGCTTTGACTCAGATTTCGGCTTCGATTCGGGCTTCGATTGTGGCCTGTTCTCATTCCGCGGCTGAGCCCCCGGCTTCTGATTCAGCGGAGGATGAACGTCGTAGTTCTGATCCCTCTCCCTCACCGGTGGAGCAAACCTCACGTGTGACTCCGGCTGGCTCGGGGGAGGGGCGTACTGCCTGTTCCCCTGATTCGGCGGAGGGTTGTATTGACGGCTGCCCGGCTGATTCGGCTGGCCGCCTTCACGGTTCACATTCTCGTTCGCCCGGCCTTTGTTCCGGTCGAAGTTGTCGTTGCCGCGGTTTTCGTCCGTCCGCGTTTGGTTTTCGTTCTGATTCAATCGCGTGTTTGGTGGAACGGTACGCGTCTGGTTCGGCGGCGTAAACGGGCGGAAGCCGTTATCTCGTTGGTTCCCAGTTGGTTGACTCGTGTTGCCCCGGTTCCCAGGCTGGTTGAACGGCCGATTATCGTTGGTGTACACGCGCGGCTGCGGGTTGCGAACCGTCTTCGGCGGCGGCAAATTCGCCACCACAGGGCGCTGGGAGAACGGCACGGCGGGCCGCGCCGTTGAAACTCGCACAGTCGACGAGACATAGCTCGCCCGTGTCGGTGCGAGGCGGGTGTTCTCCACTACCCGCACGTTTCGTAGCTGGTCCTGATTGACCCGAACTGTGTTTGTTCGCACCGGACGTGCGTTTACGAACGTGTCGTGAGAGACGGCCACCACCGCCCGGTGATCATTCTCATACTCATAGTGGTTCACTTCGCGGTTCACCACCACCGTGCGGTACACCGTGTTCACTCGCGTCACGTTGATCACCCGCGTGTTCGTCACATTGATCACTTGAACGTACCGCTCGCTGCATCGATACCCCGGTACGTAAACGTCGCGCGGTCCCAGCGGAAACCATGCAACTCCTGTGAACCCGCCCCCGAACGAGACGGAGAGGGCGAAGCTGTTGCCGCCCACGAAGCCAACGAGGGCCGGGGCGTAGACGGGGCGGACAACGCGAGGGCCCGGCACCCATCCCCAGTGGGCGCCGACCAGGACCCAGCGCCCGTAATGGAAGGGCGCCCAGCCCCACGGCTCTGCGTCCACCCAGGTCCAACCCCACGGGGAAATCCAGACCCAGTGGCCAGCGTGATATGGCGCCCAGTCCACCGGAACATTGTTCGGAATCCAGACCGGGCCGTAGTCGGGGACTTCGCTCCATGTTCCGTTGGAATCGAGCTGATAATAGCCGTCCACATCGCGTGAAACGTATTGCGCCGAAGGCGAATCGTTTTCGGCCTGGTCGCGCTGCTGGCACCAGGACTCGAAGTCGTCATACCCCGGTTGGGGCAGGGCACTATAGGCAAGCTGATCCGTGCCGCTGAAGGTGTATTGCCGCCCGGCGCGAAGATCCCAGGAATCGCCGCCACCGGTAACGGTACCCGCTCCCTCGCGCACGACAATGGTCGTAACGTTCGAGTTCGGGTCGGTCGAAATGAGATATTCGCCGGCGGACGCCAGCGTGAACGACAAATTCGGAGTGTCGAACTCCCACGCATCGCCCGCTTCGAGGTTCCGCAGGTGAACTTCAATCGTCCCCTGGGCCAGTTGGAACTGCGCCGTGCGATCGTCCAGATTCAGGACGGAAATGCCTGTTTCGCCGGATAGCCGAATGGCTGTGCTGCCGACGTGAAGCTCGCCAAGCGAATCTCTGTCCACCCACAAATTGTCGTTTGTGGTAAGCGGGCGGTTGGGATCGGCCGCCACCCAGTCGGAATCCCCGGACACCTGATAGGAGACCGAGCCTCTTGTATAGCTCAAACGCGCTACGCGGCTCGGAGGATCGACGTTCTCATCCTGGGCTGTTTGATCCGGCCCGTTCTGGTCCTGAGCGTACTGATCCTGAGCGCTCTGATCTTGCGTGTTCTGGTCCTGTGCAGACGCCGGCTTCGGAAGAATCACGCAAGCACCAAGAAACAGCAGTGTCAAAAGCGAACCGAGTTTCTTCATGGCGCGGACTCCTTTCATAAATCGATTCTTGCATAAGATGGTGCTGTTCTCGATCAATGTTGCCGTAAAGAACCATACCTCCCACACAAGAAAGAAGAGCGTCATTTGGCGGCTCCCGGTCTATAAAACACGATCGCGCGAAAGTAGTTTCGCCGCTCAGATTCGTGTCTTGACTAGGGCCACATCGGAACTGCGTTCCCGGAGCCATTGAATCTCTCCCCTTACATGGAACGACCCCGAAAAGAACTCGGGGCCGCCCGGCCTGCAACTTGATTTTCTACCCCCGGCCGCGACCGCCGCCGTGGCTTCCGCCGCTCGGGTGGCCGCCGCCACCTCCGCCCCCTCGGCTTCCTCCACCGCCTCCGCCACCACGACTCCCGCCACCGCCTCCGCCACCACCGCGATAACCGCCTCCGCCACCACCGCTGTAGGACCGCGGCGCGGAATAGCTGCGCGGCGCGCTGTAAGACCGAGGCGCCGAGTAAGATCGTGGCGCGCTGTACGACGGGGCTCCATAGGACCTGGGCTGGCTGTACGATCGGGGCGGGCTATATGACGGCCGCGAGGAATTTCCATAGCCCCGCGATCCATATGATCCATATCCCCCGCTGTTCCGTGGCTGAACGATTGGCTGTTGCATGTTCAGCGCAGGTCGTTCTCCCGAGTAGCCGCGAGAGTTGCCCTGAAACCCTCGCGATGAGAAACCTCGAGGTGAACTGTTTGGCGTGAAGCGCTGCCAGTTGCCCGCGTTCCCGTTTCGCGCCGGGCGCGATCCCTGGGATGGTGTGAATCCCCGGCTCGTGCCCATGTTCGAACCATTCGAGCCGCGACTCGGCGTGTTCGCGCCTCGGTTCGAATTGTTGAAGCCCGGGTTCGAACCATTGAATCCTCGGTTCGGCGTGTTCGCGCGAGCGCCGGTTTGTCCGGAACGCGGCTCGAACGAGCGCGTTGAGTTTCCCGAGTTCGGCGGCGTGAACGTGTGCCAGCCGGGGCGTGAAGAGGTAATCGGCGTCCGGCCCGGGGCGTTAGCGAAGCCACTCGCTTTTCCAGCAGCAGCGCCGGAAGGCTGGATCGCGCGCCCGCCGCGATTGGCATCGAATGGCGCCGCGCTTCGAGCTGTGCTCATTGGCCGTGCCGTGGAATTGAACCCTCCTCGCGCCGCGACGCTGGTGCGACCGACGTTTGCGCGATTCGCGGTGAAGAAGTGCTGCGACGAGGATGGCGCGTGCCGATAGGATGCCGGGTTCGCGGCGCGTCCCGTCGAACTGTAACTGCCGCGTCCCGGTGTGACCGGCATTCGACCAGCGCTGAGGCTCACGTTCCGCAGGCGCGCACTGGTCATCGGTTCCTGGCGCCGAGGCACCGCATCGCGCCCGAAGCGGCTGCCTTCCATCGAACTGAAACCACCGCGAATCCGGTTGTTCCGGAGGGCATTATCGAAATTCGAGAAGCGCGAACCGCCGCGCCGCCCCAGGGGCGCCCAACCCTCGTGCAGGTGGTTGATGCGATCGAAGCGGGCCACGTTCACGCGGCCGCCCCAGCGTCCCCACCAGGGGTGGTACCAGTCCCCCGGCCCGCACGGCAGCCATCCTACACGACCCCAGCCCCACCCGTATCCGAACCCGAAACCGAATCCCCAGCCCCCACCCCAGCCGAAGAAGGAGACGTACGCGGGCGCCCAAATCGGGTAATAGCTTGCGTAGATAGGTCCCGGCCACCACACCCAGGCGTCGTCATAAACAAACCAGCGGCCGTAGTGATACGGCGCCCAGCCCCAGGGTTCATAGGAAACCCAAGTCCAACCGTAATAAGGCTCCCAAACCCAACGACCGT
The DNA here is from genome assembly GCA_035277685.1 of Candidatus Acidiferrales bacterium. Lineage (GTDB taxonomy): Bacteria > Acidobacteriota > Terriglobia > Acidiferrales > UBA7541 > Palsa-295. The sequence continues at coordinate 6,871 of DATEKA010000176.1, read as the reverse complement.
CGCGATACGGCGCCCAATCCGAACCCTGCGACGGCACCCACACCTGACCGTAGTCCGGCACGTTCTCCCAACGCCCGTATGCGTCCAGATCCTGTGTGCCGACTTCGTATTGGTTCGTATTCTTGGACTCTTGGGCCCGGCTGATAATCCGGTCGCGGTCATTATTCCAGGTATCCCAATCGTCACTCGGCGAGGCGGCATCAATCTTATACTGCGGGTTATCCGTGCCCTGGACGGTGATCATCTGGCCTTCGTTCACATGAGTGCTGCCCTGTGGAGTGGACACGTCCGCTCCGCCGCTGCGAACGGTGATGCGGGATTCCCCATTTGAATCCACCAGAATTCTGTAATCGCCATTCGTTGAGGGATGAACGGCCGCATTCGGAGTATCAATCTCGTCGGCCGATTGGGCGCCTTGCAACACGGAATAGGTCGCAAGCCCCTGCCCAACCTGGATCTGCACATTGTTCCGGGCCAGGCTGGCGATTTTCACAGTGGTGTTACTCGACAGACGAACCACATTCGCCCAGTCGAGCTGGAGTTCGGCCCTGGACGCGTCGCCGGTCGAGATGCGGTCGCCGGCCATCAGGGGAGTGTTCAGGGTGACCGCCGTCCAGTCGCCGTTATCCCCGCGCTGCATTGACACGCTTCCGCTGATGTAACTGAGGCGGGCTACTCCGGGTGCGTTCTGGTCCGTGCCCGAAGCATTCGTGTTCGGCGCGTTCGCCACACTGGATTGATCATCAGGCGGGGCGGCTTGGTCGTTCTGCGCCTTCGCCGTGCCTATGCCGAATATCAAAACCAGCGAGAAAACCGACAGGTACTTTTTCACGGCCCACCTCTTCTGAAAAAACCGAATCGCGGCCAGTTCCCGTTCCGTGCTGATCCCTTCATTTCGGCTTAGGAAGAGGCACGGGCCATACCAAAGTGCCGAATTGCGCGCGCGTACCGTAAATGCAGTGTAGCCAGCAGGATACAATGGGGAGGGAATTCTCTACGCTACCAGCAAAGCTGCTGATCGCGGTGCTTTTCGCGCGACCTGGTGCTTTTCAGCCACCGCTCGATTTCGGGGCTTTCAAGGCACCGTGACGCTCTTGGTTGCGGCCCCCACCGGGTCGGAGTGGTCGTCTCCCACCACGGCGCGTATCTGCTATGTGCCGGGATTTCAGAGCGGGAGCTTCATGAGGATGGCTGTTCCGGTGGATCGGACACGCCGATCTTCGAGAGACGGTAACGCAGGGCGTTCCGCGAGAGGCCCAACAAACGCGCTGCCTGGCTTTTGTTCCCATTAGCCCGCCGCAGCGCTTCTCGAATCGCTTCGTCCTCCCATTGGTCCAGAGTGACTCCCGGAGGCAGAAAATGATTCGCAGCCGCCCCCGGCAACTTGCCGGCCGGCTGATCGATCCGAACATCGCCCGCCTCGATTTCCGGACCGGAGGACAGCGTGACGGCGCGCTGGATAACGTTCTCAAGTTCGCGGACATTGCCCGGCCAGTGGAACTCCATCAGAAGATTCAGCGCCTCGGGCCTGATTTTGGAAACCGGCTTTTCCATCTCGCGTGCGTATTTGGCGAGGAAGAAGTTCACAAGCGCGGGTATATCTTCCTTATGCTCGCGCAATGGAGGAATGTCGACGGCGACAACATTCAGCCGGTAATAAAGATCCTCGCGGAAGGTGCCTTCTTCGAGCGCGGCGCGCAAATCGCGATTCGTCGCCGCAATCATGCGGACATCCACCTTCAGGGTCTTCGTTCCTCCGAGGCGCTCGAACTCGCGCTCCTGCAGAACGCGCAGCAGCTTCACCTGGATGGCCGGAGGGATGTCGCCGATTTCGTCGAGGAAAAGAGTGCCCTTGTCGGCCAGCTCGAATTTGCCGGGTTTGCTCGAGGTAGCGCCGGTAAAGGCGCCTTTTTCGTAGCCGAACAGCTCGCTCTCGAGAAGCGTTTCCGGAATCGCAGTGCTGTTGATTTTAACGAATGGCCCGGAGGCGCGCTGGGAATTCTGGTGGATGGCTCGAGCGATCAAATCCTTGCCGACACCGCTTTCGCCGCCCACGAGCACTGTAGCGTTCGTAGGCGCCACGCGTTCGACCAGCCGCAGCACGGCCTGCATCTTCTCGCTCTGGGCGACGATGTTGTCGTATTTGTACTTCTGACCAAGCGCTTCGCGCAACGACCGGTTTTCCTCGAGGAGGCGCGTGGACCGAAGTTCCTTGCGGATTACCAGAACCAGTTCGGCGAGCGAAAACGGCTTCAGGATGTAGTCGCTGGCGCCGGCCTTCATCGCTTCGACAGCAGACTCGACCGTGCCGTACGCCGTCATCATGACGACCGGCGTCTCCGCATTGATCCGCTTGGCGCCGTGCAGGAATTCCAAGCCGTTCATCCCGGGCAGCTTGAAATCGGTCAGAACGAGGTCGTAGGGCTGTTTGGAGAGCATCTGAAGCCCGATTTCGGCGTCAGGGGCGGATTGCGCGACAAAGCCCTCATCGGCGAGCTGAAGTTCCAGCACGCGCCGCATCTTGGCCTCGTCCTCGACGATCAGGATTGCCGGCCTGTCAGAAGTCATCGCGCTGTGGTCAAAGGCCACTCATGCTCCAGAGAGGATGAGCGCAACAGGATATTTTTGGAAGATGCGATCCACAGTCAGCAGAACCAATTGCTCGCTCTGGGCCTGAGCAATCAATACGCGGTCAAATGGGTCCTGATGATGCCGGGGCAGCTCCCCGATTTCGAGTGCATGCTGGTGCGTGATGTCCAGGGGATGAGCCCCGAGCCGGCGCATAGAGGTCAAGACCCAGCGGGCCGGAACATCCGGCAGCTCCAACTTTCCCAGCGCATACTTGATCGTAATCTCCCACGAGCTTGCAGCCGACAGGAAAAACATCTCGGATTGCTGTCGAAGCAGTTTTTGCGCCCGATGATTCAAGCGCTCGGGAGCGATTACGGCCCTAAGGAACACGCTTGTGTCCAGCAGGTAAGCCATCCTCAGTGCTTCTTCGATTTGGGCCGTTGGGTTAAGAAGCCCGCCAGGATGTCTGAAGGCAGTGGTGCGTCGAAGTCGTCCGCGATTCGCGCATGCCCCTTTTCAAATCCAAGCTGGCGCCGGCCTGGTTTCACCGGGAGCGGAACGAGTCGCGCCACCGGAACACCTCGGTTGGAAATGGTTATTTCTTCTCCCCTCGCCACTCGGTGGAGAAGTCTCGACAGTTGCGTTTTCGCCTCATGTACGTTAACGGAGCTCATCGCGCGGCCATCCTCTCTGTTAGTTTAGTCTTAAGGACTAAGTTAGGTCAAGGCATCCCGGCAATTCACCATTTCCCTCACAAAATGCAATTGGTGTCGCGTTACAAACGGGAGTGATACATGCCTTGGCACGAGCATCGCGTCATATTGAGGCGGACAGCCGCATGTCTTCAGAGAGATGCTTCGCTGCGCTCAGCACGACAGCCCGGCGAGAACGTGTTTCCCTTTCTTCGGAAACGCGACACTAGCAAATCAACGAGGATCAGCGATCCAGTCTGAAGCGCCTTCCGAGAAGGAAGGCGCAATTTTCGGATTGAGGGCGTTGACAGCAGCAAAACTTCGGCCGAGGAGCAGAACGGAGGGAGACTCGAGCGGCGGGGCTTCGTGGAGATGCGCCAGCGTCGTCACCCACTCGCGCTGTTGCGGAGTGGACACGCGCGAGACGATGACAGCGGGGAAGCCGGGCGGCAATCCCGCGTCGAGAAGCTCCCGGCGCAGGCCGGCCAGGTCGCGGCCCGGCATGTAAACGACGAAGGTCGTGTCCTCACGCGCGAGACCCGCCCAATGCTCGCTCGAGGAATTTTCATGCGCATGATGGCGGCTGACGACGACTACGCGCGAGCTTGTGCGGCGATCCGTTAGGGACGCAGCGACCGAAGCGGCGGCGGCAAAACTTGCGGTAACGCCGGGAATGACCTCGAAAGAAATTTCCGCCTGGCGCAGCGCATCAATCTCTTCCGCGAGCCGGCCGAATATTCCGGGATCGCCGCTTTTCAGGCGTACCACGTTTAATCCGCTTCGCGCGGCAGCGATCATCAATTCGTTGATGTGGGCCTGCGTGATTTGTTTTTTGCCGCAGCGCTTGCCCACGTTGACCACCTGCGCGTTCGAAGCGGCCAACGCCACAATCCCGGCGGAGACGAGATCGTCGTGAAAAACGACGTCGGCGCGGCGCAGCAGTGCATGCGCCTTCAGCGTGAGAAGCTCGGGATCGCCCGGGCCTGCGCCCACAAAGTAGATGGTGCCGGCTTCGGTCATGGCCGCGGCTCGCGGGCGGAGTTTTCGGTGTGCGCCAGGCGATGGAGTAAACGCTTGCGTTCCTCCGAGGGCGGAAGAGCAGCCATAATTTCGCGGCGAAGGGCGCCGATGTCCTCCACCCAGTCGCCGAAAGAGGCGTCGAGGCTTTCTTCGACTTCGCGGCGGATGCGCTGCGCGAGCGCGGGGCTTTCGCCCGAAGTCGAGATGGCAACTTGCAGAGGGCCGCGCCGGGCGACAGCAGGAAAATAAAAATCACAGTGCTGCGGGTCATCCACACTGTTGCAAAGAATGCCGCGCTCGCGCGCTTCGTGGAACACCGCATGATTGGCCTTGGTGTCCGACGTGGCGGCGACGACCAGAAAAACGCGGTTCAAATCGGAGGGGGCGAATTTGCGCGGGACGAGACGAATTTTGCGAACGGATGCCAGAGAGCGCACACCGCCGGTCGATTCCGGGGCAACGACCGTGACGTGCGCGCCGCATTCCAGGAGCGATGCAATCTTCGCTTCGGCGACGGAGCCGCCGCCGACAACGAGGCACGCGCGTCCGGCAAGCTTGATAAAAGCGGGAAAGAGAGCCGGTTGCATCGGTCAGTCTCCGGCCGCGTGATCGGGCGCGCGTTCCGTAGGAAGATCGCGTTCGGCGGCGGCAAGTTCGAAGCCGGCTAGCTGAGCGCGAAGAGCGTCGTCCGAAAAACGCGCGAAGTAAGAACGCAGATTTTCATTGCGCTCGCGACCAGCAAGATACGAGCGCAGAAGACGCTCGAGCGATTCGGGAACTTCGCCGGCGGGGCAGCGATAGCCGACCGGACGCGCGATGCGCTGATGCTCGCCGACGGCGCCGCCCAGGCAAAAGTAGTAGGCGTCAACCATTGTGCCGGCGTGCTTGATCTTTTTTCCTTCGAGGCCGATGTCGGAAATCCAGTGCTGGCCGCACGAATTCGGGCAGCCGGTCACATGCAGCTTGAGCTGCTGGTCGAACTCCGGAAGGCGCTCCTCGAGTTCTTCGACCAGCCAGCGCGTATAGGCCTTCGTCTCCGTGATTGCGAGTTTGCAGAACTCCGTGCCCGTGCAGGCGATTGCGCCGCGCCAGAAGGGAGAAGCGGCGACGCGGAGGCCGGCATTTTCGAGACCGCGCACGACGGCATCGACGCTCGCGCGCGGCACGTTGACGATCAGCAGATTTTGGGTGTTGGTGGTGCGGATGTCGCCCGAACCAAAACGCTCGGCGAGAGCGGCGACCGCGCGCATCTGCTCCGGGGAGATGCGTCCGCGAAGTACGGACGCGCCGACGTAGTAGAGGCTGTTTTCCGATGCGGCTCCGGGACGCGGTTTCTGGCGGTGAATGCCGACGTGGTCGCGATAGACGTCAATCGGCGCCGATTCGGGCTCGGCGGGGTCGAGACGATAGCCGAGCCGCGCGTGCAGTTCATCAAGGAAGCGCTCGGGCGTCCAGCCAAACTGGGTGAAGAGGTGCTTCATGCGAGCGCGCTTGCGATTGTCGCGAAGCACGTCCGCTTCGCGAAACAATTCGGCGATGGCGCGGACGACGGGCAAAACCTGCTGCCAGCGGACGAACGCGTCGAGGCGCACAGCGAGATGCGGGTCGGCGGAGAGTCCGCCGCCGACACGCACGGAGAAGCCGACTTCGCGGCGCTTGTTGCGAAAACGCTCGATGGCAGTCAGGCCGATGTCGTTGATTTCCGGATAGGAGCACCAGACGGGGCAGCCGGTGATCGAGATTTTGAATTTGCGGGGCAGATTGTAGAAGTCAGGATTGCCGGCGAGCATCTGAGCGGCTTGCAGCACCAGGGGCGATGCGTCGCAGATTTCGTCTGCGGCGACGCCCGCGATTGGGCAGCCCGTGAGATTGCGGGCTACGTCGCCGCAAGCGCCTTTGCTGAAGAGGCCTACTTTTTCGAGCGCGTCAATCGCTTCAGGCAACGCTTCAATCGTGAGCCAGTGGAGCTGGATGTTCTGGCGGACGGTGAGATCGGCAATGCCGCGCGCGTGACGTTCGGCGATGTCGGCAATAGCGCGGAGTTGGGCTGAGTGAAGAATTCCGTTCGGGACGCGGATGCGGAACATGAAGTAATCGGAGGCTTTGCCTTCGCCGTTTGTTCCGCCGACCGCGCCTGCGCCGTCGCCCTGCGTATAAATTCCCCACCAGCGGAAATAGACGCTGGTCCACTCGGGGAGCACGGAGGCGCGGCCCTCGCGCGCGAATTTACGAATTTCGTCGAGGGCTTCCCAGGGATTTTTCGCGCGCTTGAGGCGCTCGATGCGCTGCGCTTTCGTTTCTTTCGGTGGTGCGAAGGTCGCGTCCAATCATTACTCCCTTTGAATCAGTGCGCCGCTGAGATCATGCCGGTAAAGTTGCGCGTAAAAACAAAAAACCCGCCGGCCAGTTTGCGTCTGGCGAGCGGGCGGCTGAAATCCGAATTGGAGGATAGCTAGATTATCGGATCACACTCCCACGCTGCCGCTGTGAATGACAACAACAAGAGCAAGCGTGGCGACGATCCATGAGCAAATCGTAGCGTTGACGGCGGCAGGAGTCAAGGAATTCGGTCGTTTGCCAGGCGGACC
>DATEKA010000175.1:0-3793 GCA_035277685.1 Candidatus Acidiferrales bacterium | reverse complement strand
AACGCCGCCAGCCAGAAATCGTGCTTCTCGAGCCTCGCGACCAGCGTGGGCTGAGTCTCGAATTTGACGCCTCGAGCTTCCAACTCCCTGGCCGCGGCCTGGATATCGTCCACGCGAAAATAGAGGATGGGACGAAACGTCTCCCCGTTCGCCTCGGGCAGGCCCAGCATCAGCCGGATGCCGGCGCAGTCGAAGAACGCCAAGTTCGGCGCGCGGAAAAGAAATTTCAGCCCCAGCACGTCGCGATAGAACGCGATCGAGCGGTCCAGGTCGGTGACCGTGATGCCGATCTGCCCGATTTTCCCAAGCTGCAAAGCGGAACTCGCCGTCGCCATTCTGCATCCTCCGATTTTCTGCCCCGCGAGATACGAGGCGTCTCTACGCTCCTTTGAAAGAACGCCACGCGTTGCGTAAGGTTACGCCCCGCATCGGGCGCGTTCAAGAAAAAGTCGCGCGCGCCCGCCGCGAGTGATTAGACTAGGCGCAGCTTTCAAGGCGCAAATACGGAGGTTGCGGCAATGTGGATGCGGACGAGATTCGTGGTCGCGCTGTTGACGTGCGCGCTTGCAGGCGCGCTAGGCCCGGTTTTCGCGCAGGCGCATGGAGGCGCGGTCGGCGCGCAGCAGGGGTTTCTCGCGAAGCGCGCGGGCAACTATACGCGAGTCATCAAATTCATGGGACAGCCGGGCGAATGGAAGGGGACATCGAAAATCTCCGTGATTCTCGGCGGGCGCTTCATCATGGAACAAAATCGTGACGAAGTTATGGGAAAGCCTGTCGAGGGTGTTCGCATTCTGGGCTACGACGATGCGGCAAAGAAATACGAGATGATTTCGATGTACACAATGTCCACTGGAATCACGAAGTTTATCGGGACCAGCGCCGACGGCGGACGAACAGTCGAGTATTCGGCGATGTCCTCCGAGCCGAGGGGCGCGGTGCCGCTGCATGCGCTGATTCGCCAGGTCAACGACAGCGAATTCGTCGTGACGCTCTCGACCCGCGGTGACGACGGCAAGAACAAGCCGTTTCAGGAGACGACCTACACGCGCGCGAAGTGAATCGGCTACCGATTTCGCGATGGAGCCGCGGATTCCGCAGAGGCGCGAATTAGCAGGGCTTACTTCGCCAGCAGATTGCGGGCGAGAAAGAGCAGATTGGCCGGGCGTTCGGCGAGGCGGCGCATGAACCACGGAAACCAGTACGAGCCGTAGCAAATGAAGACGCCGCTGCGATACCCTTCCTTGGCGAGGCGCAAGCCTTCCGCGCTCTGTATCCCATAGAGCATTTGAAATTCGAGGCCGCTTCGCGCGATTCCCTGCGCCGCCGCCCATTCGCAGACGCGTGCAATCAGCTTGCGGTCATGAGTGCCGATGGCAGTGCGAACACCAGCGCGGCGCGCGTCCTCGCCCAGCAACTTCCGCGCCAACCGGAAATAATTCTCATCCACGTCAGCTTTCCGCGCGAAGGCAATTTCCGGGGGCTCGTTGTACGCGCCCTTCACCAGCCGCACGGCCGTGCCTTCTGCGATTAGCACTTCGACGTCGCGCTCGGTGCGAAACAGATAAGCCTGCACGCACACGCCGATGTTGGGAGCCGCTTTGCGCGCACGACGGGCGAAATCGAGGATGGGATCAACGTAGGGGCTTTGCTCCATGTCAATCCAGAGTGTTTTGTCGCGCGGAACCTGCGCTGCGACGCGGAGGAAATTATCGAGGCAGAACGCGCGATCCAGATCGAAACCGAGCTGCGTCAGCTTCACCGAAAGCTCGCTCTGCAAGCCCTGCTGGCGAATCTTTTCGAGAACTTCGAGGTAGTGCTGCGTGACGTTTCCCGCTTCGGCGCGATCCGCGACGTTCTCGCCGAGGTGGCTCAGGATCGTGGTAAACCCGTTGTGTTCGAGTTGTCGGGCGGCGTCGAGCGCGTCGTCGCCGCTTTCGCCGGGCATGAAGCGCTCGACGGCGCGCCGCGCGAAGCGGTAACGGGGAAGCGCCTCGCGCAGCCAAGCGCTCTGCGATGCGCGTAACAGCGTCGCCCGTAGCGGTCTCATTGATTATTCATTGTAAAGGAGTCGCGAATTCCAAGCGGCGATTGTTAGGCGGAGATAAGAGAGATCCTTCGTCCCGCAGTGGCGGGACTCAGGATGACAACGCCTTTTCCCATGCACGTAAATCATTGGGGTGAAGTGAGGACTTTGAGGAAGCGGTAGTAGAAGTCGAGGCCCTCGTAGAACGAGGCGACGGGCAGGCGCTCGTCGCGGCCGTGCGAGCGGTCGTCGTTGATGTCGATGAAAACGCCGGGAACGCCGTAGGTAGGAATACCGAAGCCGCGGGAGATGGCGCCGTCGCTCGCACCTGCGTCCATTACGGGCACAACGGGGACACCGGGCCACATCTGGTTCACGACTTTTTCGAGACCGTTCATCACGTCGGGCCGGAGCGGCGAGGGCGGATTCGCCCTGGGCCCGAGTCCGGAATTGTCGACGTAAGTAACGTTGATTTTCGGCTCGTCCAGCACATTCACGAGCTGTTTGCGAATTTCCTCGGGGGAATGTCCCGGAAAAATGCGGCAGTTGACGATGGCGCGCGCGAATCCCGGCAGCGCGTTGTTGGCATCGCCCGCGTCGAGACGGGTCGCGACGCAGGTGGTGCGCATGCGCGCGTTGTAGAAGGGCACAGCCGAAAGCCGGTCGATCGCGGCTGGATCGGGAGGCGTGCGCAGGATCGCTTTCATGTCCTCGCCTTGCGAGCCTCCCACGATGTCCGCCTCTTTGGCGAAATAGGTGCGCGTCACTTCGTTCAACTCGAATGGGAATCGATATTTCTGGAGGCATGTAAGGCCGCCGGCGAGTTCGTAGATGGCGTTGTCGGGAGTGGGAAGGGAACTGTGCCCGCCCTTGTTGCGCACTTCGAGCTGGAAATCGGCATAGAGTTTTTCGCTGGCCTGTATTCCGACGAGGAGGCGCTTGGCGCGGTCGAGTTCGAAATCGCCGGCGTCGGGATTGAGAATGTACTCCGCGTCGACCAAATCGCGATGATTCTTGAGCAGCCATGCGACTCCGTTATAGGAACCGCCTTCTTCGTCGGCGGTGAGCGCGAGAATGATGTCGCGATCGGGTTTGTAGTTCTCGCGGTGCAGTTGGATGAACGTAGTGACGAAGATCGCATCGCCATCCTTCACGTCTTCCGTGCCGCGTCCGTAGAAGTAGCCGTCCTTCTCGATGAACGTGAAGGGGTCCATCGTCCAGTCCCGGCGAAGAGCCTGAACGACGTCAAGATGGCAGATGAGGAGGATGGGCTTGTGCGCGCCGGTGCCGTGGATTCGGACTACCATGTTGAACTTACGCGGATTGGGGCCAAGGACCTGCACATCGGACGGAGAAAAGCCCGCGTCCAGCAGGCGCTGCGCCATGGCCTTCGCGGCCGTCGTGACGTTGCCAGCGGGCGTATCGGTGGTATTGATTTCGACAAGCTGCTTGAAGATGGAGCGCCCGAGCTCTTTCGTCGCGTCGCCCACTCGCGCGCGGAGGATCGCGGGCGCGGCGAACAAGAGCAGAGTAAGGACAATGAGGTGCGTGCGCAATTTCATTCAAATTCCCCCGAACCGAAGAGCTGAAAGCCTATCAAACGCCGGGAAGTCCCGCCATAAGAGGTTCGCAGGACGGCTTGGTTTCGACGCGGCAAAAGGGGGAACACGCCGCCGTTCCGGAGCGAACGTTAAAAAGGCGGCGACGAGAAGGGCTTTCCCGACGGCGGCTCGAGAATAAAGATGGCGTAACGGTAGAGCGCGAGCT
>DATEKA010000174.1:0-10462 GCA_035277685.1 Candidatus Acidiferrales bacterium | reverse complement strand
ACTGGAGTCGTCTTATCGATGACATCGCTCCGAAAAATGCTATGCGACCCAGCTTACGCTTTTTCGGGGTTCGCAGACCCCGGAAATGTGCGAAAGTACGTGTCCATCGTTGGCGGTGACGGGAAACAGGAGGGTCACAGGGTCGGTGGCTCTGGAAATCAAAGCTCGCGAGGGGCGTCGCTGGGATCTGGCCAGCCTGGGTGAAGTAATGCTGCGATTCGATCCCGGAGAGAAGCGCATCTGGACCACGCGCTGCTTCGAAGTGTACGAGGGAGGCGGGGAATACAATGTCGCGCGAGCGCTGAAGCGTTGTTTTGGACTGGAAACGGCTCACGTGACGGCCCTCGTTGATAATCCGGTGGGCCGTCTGGTGCAGGACTTGATGTTCCAGTCCGGGGTCGATCAGTCGTTGGTGCGCTGGGTTGCGGATGACGGGGTGGGACGCGCGGCGCGCAACGGGCTGAATTTCGTCGAGCGCGGCTTTGGCGTCCGCGCCGGCCTCGGTTGCTCGGATCGGGGCCACACCGCTGTTTCACAACTGAAGCGCGGCGACATCGATTGGGATGACGTTTTTGGCAACTACGGGGCTCGCTGGTTCCACACCGGCGGGATTTTTTGCGCCCTTTCGCCAAGCACTCCGGAAGTCGCTCGGGCCGCGATGGAATCAGCGCGGCGGCACGGCGCGATCGTTTCGTACGACCTGAATTATCGCGAATCGCTGTGGAGAGGAATCGGCGGCAAGAAGCGGGCCCAGGAAGTAAATCGGAGTCTCGCCCCGCTCGTAGACGTCATGCTTGGAAATGAAGAGGATTTTTCGGCGGCTCTCGGGTTCGAAGTCGCGGGTACGGACGCGAGCCTGGCGGAATTCGAGACCGCGAGCTTCAAGAAAATGATTGAAACCGTCGTAAAGGAGTTTCCGTTTTCCGTCGTCGCCACCACTCTTCGCAAGGCCAGAACTGCGACGCGAAACGATTGGGGCGCAATCTGCTATTGCAACGGGTCGTTTTACGAAGCAAGACACCGCGAGAACCTCGAGATACTGGATCGCGTCGGCGGCGGCGATTCGTTCGCATCGGGCCTGATTTACGGATTTCTGTCCGGCCAAGGCCCGCAATGGGCTGTAGATTGCGGCGCTGCTCATGGCGCCCTCGCCATGACAACTCCCGGAGACACGTCCATGGCCACGCTTAGGGAAGTCTTGCAAGTCATGAAAGGGGCGACCGGCCGGATCGCGCGCTGACGAGCGCTTCCTCTACCTCCGTCGCGAAGAGTGATTATGACCAAGGATGAGGTTCGCCGCCGTATCACCGAAATTGGCATCATCCCTGTAGTGCGCGCGAGCAATTCAGAGCAGGCACTGCTGGGCGCGGAGGCCGTCCGCGCCGGCGGGATTCCCATCGTTGAAGTCACAATGACGGTTCCCGGGGCAATCGAGGTGATCGCACGACTTGCCCGAACGGTCGGGGATAGCGTGCTTATCGGGGCCGGCACCGTTCTGGACGCGGACGCGGCGCGGGAGTGCGTTGCGGCGGGCGCCCAGTTCATTGTGAGCCCCGGTTTTGATCGCGAGACGATGGAGGCCGTCCGGAGCGAAAGCAAAATCATGATGGCAGGCGCGCTGACTCCGACAGAAATAACCGCCGCGTGGAAAGGCGGCGCCGACTTCATCAAGATATTCCCCTGCGGCTCAGTCGGCGGATCGAAGTACATCCGCGCCCTGCGAGGCCCATTCCCACAGATTCCATTTGTGCCGACGGGAGGAGTCAATCTGGAAACGGCGGCGGATTTTATCCGAGCGGGCGCCGCCGCACTCGGAATCGGCAGCGAACTGGTTCAGGCGGAAGCTCTGAAGTCGGGAAACGCGGAGCCTATCGTGGAGAACGCCCGAAAGTTCGTTGAGGCTGTGAAGAAAGCTCGCGGGGCTGCCTGAATTCCTTCGTGGGCAATAGTCCGACGCCAAGGATTTCTTCTCCTTGAGAAACCTGCTTGCCAGAAATGACGCGATCAGCGGGCGGCATTCGGCGGCAGAGCAGAACCGGCCGGTACTTGACTCCGCAGTGATGCCGGCACCTGCGCGGCCGCCGCATTCAAATCGAAAAAGCCCGTCAAATCGATATGGCCGGCAAGCGTATCCGCCTCCTGACCGTGAACCAGAATTTTCAGCCGGCGCAGCGACGGGACGTTGGCTTGAAGAGTCTCAACGATCGAATCGATTGTGTCTTCTTCGCTGGAAATACCGGAAGGAGTTTCAGCCACGAGAGCGTCGGAAAAGTCCGCGATCGCCGTTCCATCGGGCAGGATGTAGAACCCGAGAAGCGCCGTATCCGCGGGCAGTGTCCGCTGTTCAGGCGCGGGCGGATTCGAGATCAGCTCGTTCAACACCTGCTTTGCGCGCTCGGCCGGATCCGACGACAGGGGAATCTCCACGCTGACAGGCGCGAGTCCATCAGCTCCGGCGGCCCAGAAAATCTTCGCCTGGGCGGTTACATCCGTCGGAGTCGCGATCGGAGCTGCTAAAACCGCTCTACGCGCCTGTTCATCCGTAGTCGGATTTTCCGATAGATGCTTCATCCGCTCGTGGAGACCGCCCAGGCTTGCGAGTCCGATAAGAACGGCAGCCGCCAGGATGCCCAGCGCGATTTTGAGATTGCGAGGCATCAATTCGCCTTTGGCATTGCCGCCCGGAACGCCTCAAGTCCTCGCGCCACTGCGACCGCCAACGGCGCCGCCAGCGCGGCAAGCGTGTTGGAGTCTTGCGCTGAAACGCTCGCTACTTCGATCGCGACGGCGGGTTCATCTATGGAACGCAGTTGCCGCACAGGGGCCGGCGTAGGGGCGCCCGGCGACCCGTTGAAGCGCTGCGCCAATTGCGGCTGTAGCGCATCGGCCAGATTTCGGCTTGCATCAACATGAGTCGCCTGCGCCTCGTCCCAACGAACCAGCGAGTTTGCCTGCGCGCCGGCGCTCGAACTCGAGGCCGGTATGACGGAGGGCCCGGTTGGAGCGCTTCCGAACTTATAGTAATAGGTGTGGACAGTTCCGAACGTTCCTGTCGAAGAGATGTGCAGCGTAATGAAAATCCCGTTGCGGTAGGCGTTGGCGATTGCCGCGCGGTCCGCGTATGACGGATTCGAATCGTCATTCCGCGTGAGTACAACCCGAAAGCCCTGGCTTTCCAACTCCGATTTGACCATCCGCGCGTAATCCAGAACGAGGTCTTTTTCGATTGCTCCGGTCTCTCCTCGCGCGCCGGTATCCGTCCCGCCGTGCGCCGGATCGAGGATGATCACTGGCCCGGTGTCGGCGGGTTTTGCATGGACGGCTGGAGTCTGCCCTGGAGGAAGCTGGCGCTGAAGGGGATTCTGCTCCTGCGTGGTTTGCTGTGAGACCGGCGGAACCGTTTGCCGCCTTAACACCGAGCGACTGGCGGCAACTCCGGCCGGCAGGGTCAATGCCGGAAGAATCACCGCTGCAACGAAGCACGCCGCAATTCGCACACGAAGAGCATAACAGAATGTCCCCCGGGAGGATGGGCACCGCACGAAGAAGTAGGCGCGAACGGATCAATTGTCTTCGCGAATCATGTCCGCCGCTTTTTCGGCGATCATGATGGCCGGAGCGTTGGTGTTTCCGGAGATGATTCGCGGCATAACGGACGCGTCCGCCACCCGGAGCCCTTCGATTCCTCGTACACGAAGCCGTTGATCGACTACCGCCATCGCGTCGCTTCCCATCTTGCAGGTTCCGACGGGGTGATAGAGGGTTTGCATGTTCGCGCGGAGAAAATCGGCGACCTGCTCCGTCGTCGCGATCTTCGAGCCGGGGTGCAGTTCCGCTCCGCGATACGGCTTGAACGCTTTGGTGTTTGCGATCTCGCGCGATCGCCGGACTCCCTCGACCATTACGCGCACATCGTGCTCGGTCGAAAGATAATTCGGCCGGATGGCAGGCGCGTCAAACGGATTGGCCGACCGCAGGCTTACGCTCCCTCGGCTTTCGGGCCTAATGAGCGTCGGCCCGAAGCCGAAACAATGCTCTTTACGCCGTTCTAGCCCATGGTTCACGTAGTAAGCGGGTCCAAAGAGAATCTGCAGATCGGGCGCGGGGAGATTTGCTTGCGTGCGCACGAAAGCGCCGCCCTCTGCCACGTTGGACGCCAGCGGTCCGCTCCTGAAAATCAGCCACCGCACGACATTAGGCAGCGACTCCGCGCTTGCGAGGCTGACCGGTTTCTCACACAAATAGCCGACTGAAACCATCGGATGATCCTGCAAGTTTCTCCCGACGCCGGGGAGTTCCTCGCGTGGCGCTACCCCGGCCTTTTTCATCTCGCCTGCGGGACCGATTCCGGAAAGCAACAACAGTTGCGGTGAGTTAACGGCGCCCGCGGCGAGAATGACCTCGCGTTCCGCGTTCGCCTTTCGAATCCTGCCGTTCCGCACGTATTCGATTCCCGCCGCGCGATTGCGCTCGATAATCAGGCGAATCGCATGTGCCTTCGTCTGCAACGTCAGATTGCGTCTGCGCAGCGCAGGCTTCAGGTAAGCATCGGCCGCGCTTTGCCTCGCTCCGTTCTTTTGCGTCACCTGATACAAGCCTGCGCCGTCTTGCACGGTTCCGTTGAAGTCATTGTTCGCCGGAATTCCGGTCTCCAGCGCACCTGCCACGAACGCGCGCGTGAGTTCGTTGACGCAGCGCAGATCGCTGACGGTCATCGGTCCGCCCGCGCCGTGAAACGGCGATCCCCCGCGTTCCTGATTTTCCGACTTCATGAAGTACGGCAGGACGTCGGCCCATCCCCACCCGTCATTTCCCAAATTCTTCCAGCCGTCGTAGTCGGACGGATTCCCGCGGATGTAGATCATCGCGTTCATCGAACTCGAGCCACCTAGCATTTTTCCGCGCGGCCAATAAAGGCGGCGCCCGTTCAAACAGGGCTCTTCCTCTGTCGAGTAATTCCAGTCGCGTTCGGATTTGAAGAGCCTGGAAAATGCGGCGGGGATGCGTACTTCCCTGGCGGAGTCGTCTCCGCCTGCTTCCAGGAGCAGTACGCGAACGCGAGGATCTTCGCTAAGGCGGGCGGCGAGAACGCAGCCTGCTGAGCCCGCTCCTACAACGATGTAATCATACGTTGCGCCTGCCTGAGCGCTCATAAGAACGGCTAGATTATAGCCGCTGCTCACCGCGAGGCTCAGCGGTCACTTGGATCGGCCGGGCGGCTGTAACTTCCTATCTCCCGGGAGTCCACCGTTTCGGTGGTCCCGAAACGGTCCGGAAGGCGTAATCAGTTGTGAGCGCCCCTGACGTTCGCGCTCTTCGCGTGCATCGCGTCTGCGACGGCGGTTTTGATTCGTGAACCGGTTTTTCCCGATTCCTCGCGGACCGGCCGTTCCGCCAGTTCCTGTTCGGCCGAGAGCCAGTGCTCGTCGGCGTGGCCGTCTTCGCAGCCTCGCTGCTCGTAAATTTCGTAAGCCCTTCGCTCAATTTCTTCCCTGCTCGGTGTCCTTGCCATCTGACTGCCCCTTCGGTGGATTTTCAGGCCTCACTTGGAAGCCTAAAAAAACGGTACTGGACCACCGCGCTGCGCCGCAATCCGGTAAAGACCCTATTCCGCGCGAGGTTCCATTTTTTTATTCAGATTTCCCCGCATATTCGAAGAGAGATGGTCCTGCAGAACTGCTTTATGGGGCTCTTATTCGGTCCCTGCCAGCCCGCGATAGAACTTTTGTAATACGTAGAAGGCCTGCTTGCGTTGTGCGCGGTCGGAGACCAGTCCCTTACGATTATAGCCGTCCTGAATTCCCGTCAGGAATCGCCTCGGGGAACGAAAATCCATCAGCACCCACGGCGACATTCCGGCCAGCGACGGAATCTTTTTCAGCATCGCGATCTGCCGTCTGAAGACGTCCGCCTGATACTCCTCCGTCCAGCGCGCGTCGGCATCGCCATGATTTCCATAAGGCGCCCCAGCGCCAAACTCGCTGAGGAGCAGCGGCTTCTGCGCGTAGCTGATTTTCCACTGCATTTGGTCCATCTGCCCGGGCGTGCCGTCGTACCATCCGACATATTCGTTCATCCCCAGCACGTCCAGATACTGTCCCAGGGGATCATCGAACGCGCGAACTTCGGGGGCGAGACGGTCAACGTCGCTCGATGCGGCCGTGATCAGCCGCGTCGGATCGAGCCGCCTGGTATATTCAGCCAGCGTCTTCAGAAACGTCAGCCGCTCCGGCCCGGGCGGGTTTTCATTCCCGATCGACCACAGGATCGCCGCAGCGCGATTCTTGTCTCGATCAATCAGGTCGCGCATTTCTTCTTCCGCAAGCTCAAGCGTGCGCGGATTCGTCCACTCGTTGCCCCAATAGACCGGGACTTCTTCCCACAGCAGTAGGCCAAGGCGGTCGGCCGCACGCGGCGTCCATTCGTTATGCGGATAATGGGCCAGCCGGACGAAGTTGCAATCCAGTTCCTTGGCCCACCCGAGCAGCGTCTCATCGTCCGCTTCGGAGAACGCGCGCCCGCCGCGAAATGGCGCCTCGTCGTGCATCGAAATGCCGCGCAGGAAAATCGGCTTGCCATTCAGCAAAATCTTCGTTCCGCGCGTTTCGATCGTGCGAAATCCGATCTCCTCTTCGACGCGGTCTCCTCCGCCGGAAATCACGACGCGGTACAGCTTGGGCCGTTCCGGCGTCCAGAGTTGCAGCGGCGCCGGGCACTCGGAAGCCGGTCTTTCGCCACATGCAAGCACGCTCGCATCGAAACCGATAACTGCGTGTCCGTCGGGCGTTGCCAGCGTTTTGTACGAGATATGCGCTTCGGGAATCTCGATCGTGACCTCGTAGCTTGAGAGTGTGCCGCCCAGCTGCACCCACCCTGCAATGTGATGGGTCGAGCCTTTGGCCAATTGGACGAAATAGTCGCGCACATATTCTTCCGGCGCATTCACTAGAACGACGTCGCGCTCGATTCCGCCGTAATTCCACCAGTCCGTGTTTAGGCTGGGGATACCGTCCGCGCGCCGTGTGTTGTTCACTTCCACGACCACGAAGTTCTCACCGTCGCGCACTACGCCCGTCACTTCGAAATCGAACGGCGTGAATCCGCCCTCATGTTCGCCAAGCTTGATTCCGTTCAAGTAGACGCGCGCGAAATAGTTCGCGCCGCCGAAATGAAGAAAAGTCCGCGTGTCCCCGCGCTTCTTGAACAGGAACGTTCGCTCGTACCACACCGGCCCTTCGTAATAGAGCAGGTCGGAACGTTGCGAGTTCCAGTCGCCCGGCACCTTCACAGTTGGGGAGGTGTCGAAGTTGTACTCCACCAGCTCGCTTTTGTTCTTCGCCTTCCGATTTTCCCAGAACCGGCTGCCCAGGCCGGTCTCGTACGGGTCGACAATAATGCGCCACGTGCCGTTCAGGCTCTGCGTGTCGCGGCCGGGAATGTTGGCAATCAAAGTGGCGGGTTTTGGATCGGCGGCCGCGGGGAGACATATCAGCACAATCAGCAGCAACAGTCGTTTCATGGCGGCCCTAGGTTGAACAGCAAGAGTGCAGAAGTCAAACAGGATTTCTGGTTGCTTGTAAGCTGTTCTCCTTTGCACTTATTGCAGAATCGATTTTCTAGAGCAGTTCTCCATCCATCCGTTTCCGCAGGGCCATTGACATCCCTGCGCGCGAGTGTCACAGTTTCCACCGCGAGCCGCTGAAAAAATTCCGTACGGAAGAGCCGCCATGAAGAGACTGTCCTTTGCGGTCCTGCTTTGTTCCCTGGTTTTTGTGTTTCCGCCCGTCGCGGGTGCGCAATGGTCGCCGCTGAATCCTGTCACCGGCGTAGAGAAACAGTCCGACGGCGTACTCCTTCACATGCGCACAGGAACTTTGCGCTTGCAGGTCTGCACAGATTCGATCATCCACGTCGTCTATGCGCCCGGCTCGACGATTCCCGATGTTCGCCAGTTCATCGTCACAAAAACCGGTTGGCCCGCCGCGCAATGGAACATGGATTCGACGAACGACGCGATCACGCTCACCACATCGCGCATGAAGATCACCATTACGCGCAAGGATGGCGCGATCCTTTACGACGACTCCTCCGGCAACAAGCTATTTGGCGACGATAAGAGGACTCTGACTCCTGTGGTCGTGAACGGCGAAAAAACCTACCACGCCGAACTAGCCTCCGGCCTGTGGGACTCCACGGAGGCCTTCTACGGCCTTGGACAGCATCAGGCGGGCGTCTGGAATTATCACGGCGAAGCCGTTGATCTGGTTCAGAACAACACGAACATTTCCGTTCCGTTCTTCGTTTCCACGCGAGGCTACGGAATCCTCTGGAACAACACTTCGCGCAGCCTTTTCGATAATCGCTTCCCGCACGCGCTCTATCTCACGTCGGATGTCGCCGACACGGTCGATTACTATTTCTTCTACGGTCCGGATTTCGATCGCATCATCGCTGCCTATCGCGAGCTCACCGGCGAAGCGCCATTGTTCGGCAAATGGGCCTATGGATTCTGGCAGTGCAAGAACCGCTACGACTCGCAAGCCGAACTGCTGAATATCGCGAAGAAATACCGCGACCTGCGCATCCCGCTCGACAACATCGTCCAGGACTGGTTCTGGTGGAACACTATGGGCGATCCCGTCTTCAACAAGAATTACCCCGATCCGAAGGCGATGATCGCGCAGCTCCACGACGAACACGTCCACATCATGTTTTCCTTCTGGCCCTACTTCAATCCGGGATCGCCCGTCTACGACGACATGGAAAAGAAGGGCTACTTCATCGACAAGATGGTCGTCGGCACGGGCGACGTTCATCCGCAGGGGCAGGCCCTCTACGACGCGTTCAATCCTGCCGCACGCAAATACTACTGGGGCCTGCTCGATAAGGTCTTCAACCTCGGCGCGGACGCCTGGTGGCTTGATACCGACGAGCCTGAAACCGAAAATCAGGAGAAGAACATCCTCGAGACCGAAAGAGTCTATCTCGGCAGTGGCGCGCGCTATTCGGACATGTTCCCGCTCATGCACACCGCCGGCGTCTACGAAGGTCAGCGCGCCGCTTCCGGTCAGAAGCGCGTCTTCATTCTTTCCCGGTCAGCTTTTGCCGGCGCCCAGCGCAATTCCATCACTGCGTGGTCGGGCGATGTCGAGTCCAACTGGATGAGCTTCCGCCGGCAGGTTCCCGCGGGCCTGAACTTCGAGGTTTCCGGCCTGCCGTACTGGACCACCGACATTGGAGGATTCATTCTCGGCCATCCCGACGAGCCCGCGTATCGGGAACTGTTTGTCCGCTGGTTCGAGTACGGCGCCTTCTGCCCGATCTTTCGCGTCCACGGAACGCGTGTTCCCAGTGTCAACGAGCTCTGGTCCTACGGTCCCGACGCGCAGCAGATTCTCACCAGTTTCGACCGCCTGCGGTATCGCCTAATGCCTTACATCTACTCTTTAGCTTGGATGGTCACGAACCAGGGCTACACGCCGATGCGCCCGCTGGTGATGGACTTCCGCACGGATGTGCGCGCGCAGAACGTAGGCAACCAGTTCATGTATGGCCCGGACATCATGGTCAACCCCGTCACGCAGCAGGGCGCCACGTCGCGCTCCGTCTATTTGCCTGAAGCAAAGTGGTACGACTTCTGGACCGGCCACGCGCTCGGCGGCTCGGCCGTCGTTGACGCCTCCGCGCCGTTAGATCGCATTCCTCTCTATGTCCGCGCCGGCTCCATTCTTCCTATGGGCCCTGACATTCAGTACGCTGCCGAGAAAACCGATCCCATCGAACTGCGGATCTATCCCGGCGCCGATGGCAACTTCAGCCTCTACGAAGACGAGAACGACAACTACGACTACGAGAAGGGCATGCACTCGACGATCCCCATCCACTGGGACGATTCGTCGCACACGCTGACCATCGGCGATCGCCAGGGCTCGTTCCCCGGTATGCCACAGTCGCACACGTTCCACATTGTCTTCGTCGGCGAGGGTCATGGCATTGGCATTCCGCCAACCACGCAGCCGGATAAAGTCGTGGAATACGCCGGCCGCCGGCTCGCGGTAACGCCATAGAATCCGACTAAATTTCTGGAGAGCCGCCGGCTCTAGCCGGCCAGGGCTTTGTACTGCGCTGCGGTGAGCGGGACGACGGAGAGGCGTCCCTGGCGGACGAGAGGCGAATCGGCGAAGAGCTTGTTGGACTTGATCTCCGCGAGCGAGACGGGTCTGGCGATGGCCTTGCCCGCTTCGATCACCAGCCGCGGATTCTTCGGATTCGACGCGTCGAGCGAGACGACTTTGGCGGTGCCGACAGCGGTCTTGTGCTCGCCCGTTTCGTAGATAATGAGGCGGTCGCCCGCCTTCATTCCGCGCATGTTCCTGAGCGCAACAGGATTCGAGACACCATCCCATTCGGTCTTTTTGTCGCGCTGCAAATCGGCGAAGGAGTATTCGGAGGGTTCCGTCTT
>DATEKA010000173.1:0-49235 GCA_035277685.1 Candidatus Acidiferrales bacterium | reverse complement strand
AACGGACGGATGGCCACCGGCATCGGAATGGAGTTCAAGAAGTCCCGGCGCTGGTGGACATACACCGCGACGCTGGGGCTGCTTGCCGCGGTCGGATTCGCCGGGCTGATGGCGATCGATCCAGGCCTGATCAGCCGCGCGCGAATCGATGCTTTGACGCACGAGTCAAACGCCGCTACCAAAGGCGAGCAGCCCATGGACCAAAATAGCTCGACCCCCGCTCAGTCGAATTCTCCAGCCCAGAGCACGGCGGCTCAGCGTCCTTCGCAACTTCCGTCGTCCACTCCCAACGACCAATCGCCGCCTGCCAACGGGAAGCCAACTGCGCCCACAGAACCCGGTTCGAAGAACGGTGCAGATCAATCTGAAGCCGCTGCTCTTGCTGAACGCCCGTCTAGGAACGCGACTCCGTCCGGAGCTACGGGGAAGCCCGGCAACGTAGGAGACGCGCAAAACGAGCAGCAAAACAGCCGGGTACGATCACAGCCAACTCCTGCCTATGGCAGCAGCGGGTCAACGCGATCGGCGCGAACCCAAGCACCCCGGTACGCTGAACAAGAAAGCGGCGCGAGCAGGGCGGCGGATTATCGAAAGGCTCCCGACAGAACGGTCCCTGCGCAAACCCGCTCAGGTTCCACGTCAAATCAATCTGCCTTCTCGCCGGCCAACACACGCGAAGTCGGCCAAAACAACGCGCCCTCAACAGCGGTCAACGGCCGAGCGCAGCAGACATCATCGAATGGCGCGGAACGGCAGAATCCAATGGATGCCTGGCGGGCGCAAACGACTCAGCCGGCTGCGTCGAGTTCGGCTCCGCGTTCCGACGGAACTCGAGGAAACCAGCAACCCGCTGCGCGGCCACAACCCGTGCAGGACGCATATGCGCGCTCAATCCCGGCTGAACCGCCGCGGTCTTTGAATGGTTCTTCGGGTGCGGCGCGGGATACAGCTTCGGCATCGAGCTTGACAGTAGTTGACGTCCCCAGCTATGAGAGTTCGCCCGTTCCGCCTAGTATGCCGTTGGCAGGTGTTCCCAGTGGTTCGGTCGCAGCGACCTCGCAGTTTGGTGCAGTTGTGATCCCTCCCAACCTCTCCTGGACTCGTTCGCAACTTCCGAGCAATCTTCAAATGGGACGCCTCGTGTCCAGTTATTCTCCTGCTTATCCGATTGAGGCCGCTCGCGAGGGAATCGAAGGGGTTGTTAAGCTCGACGTGACGGTCGGCGTGGATGGCACCGTTCGAAGCGTTCACGTCGTTGGCGGCCCGGCGATGCTGTCATCCGCCGCCGTTTCTGCGGTTCGTGATTGGCGTTACAGTGAGACTTTCCTCGCAGGGCAGGCGGTCGAGAGTCAGCACTACGTGAGCATGGTTTTCCGCCTCGCGTCAGCGAGGTGACTTCGCCTGCTTGTTTTCAGTCACCTGCGGCCAGATTGGGAAGAGCGCTCCCGGCCTCCTCATCCGGGATAAGCATTCCGTCACGCAACGTGAGCTTTTTCCCCGAATTTGCGGCAACGCGTTCGCCCGCGATAAAAATGCCGGTCAGATTCAAAGGGTCGGAGGCGGAAATCACAACCGTCTCTCCTGAGGGTGTCTGGCTGCGTAACGCGCGGAGCGATTCGAGAGCCACCGGCAGAGCAAACTGTTCGCCCAGGAAGCCCTCGACGAAACGCCCGCCCCGGATTTCGCCGCGATCTTCGAGGCGGCGCAACGCGATCAGCACTTCCCGCCACTTCGGAACGATGCTCTCGCCGTCCATGAGGTCACGGAACACCACGCCGTAACGCCCTAGGAGCATCCAACAGATCGATTCCACGACTGCGGCGCGCTCGGCGGTTTCGTCCGCGTGCAACAAACACCAGCGCCCGCCGCTGTGTCTCGGGCGCGCGATACGCGCAGTACCACGGCCGGCTCGCCTTCTGGGATCGATCAGCGCGCGAAGATTATCGAAATCGTCGGCGGTGATTTTTCCGAAGGCGACGAGCTCCCACAGAGCTGTTTCTACCTCCGACTTGAGCCTGTGCGTGCCGCGAACGATGTCAACGAAGAAGGAAGCGCCGCGCTGTCGCAGAAAATCCAAAACCTCTCGCGCGTTCGGACTAAGACTTCCGCCAGTCTCTCCATCCTTGTCGGTCCTTTGCACGCCGATCCAGTCTGCGTCTTCGCGAACGAAGAAAGTGATCGGAGCAGCGCTCGTGGGAACGGCGCGGCGGCCCGGTTCTGGTCCGGCTCGCAAGGCTGCTGGATGCGGCGAGAGGCGGCCCCATCCGGCCGCGCCGGTTAAGCAGAGCCGGTCGAGGACCTTCGGGTCATAGTTCGCGATGCGAGCGCGCAAAATGTGCCGCTCCCATGCGTTCGAGGGCGCTTCGAATCCCTGAAGCTGACGAAGAACTTCGAGCGTTCCGCGTTCGCCATATGTCTGGGTTCCCGGCGAGACATGCTGCCACCGCAGCAGCCAGCGCATGAACTCGGCGGCCGATACCGGCTGAATTTCGCTACGCAACCTGCCAACGGTGAGCCTGTGAATCCGCGAAAGAAGCCGGCGGTCGCACCATTCCGTTTTGCGGAGGGAGGCTTCCGTGAAATGACCGCGGAGAATCGTTCCGGACGCTTCGAGCCTCAGCAAGACTTGATCTGTTTCGACTTCGGAAATTCCGACGAGCTGCGACAGTTCCGCAACGCTGCAAGGGCCGGCGTGCGAGAGCCATCCGGCCAGCAAGCTCCGAACCGCGTCGTCCCGCGAAATATCTTGTTCAAATTGCGGAAGAGCGGAAGTGAATTTGGCCGACGGAAAAATCACCGCAAAGCTCTTCGATCGTTCCGCCGTTACCCAGTACGCGCGCCCTCCGGCGATTGCCTGGCCGGCTCGATTCGTGTCGCGCAGTTCTGCCAGAAGATCGCGCCACGCGGAAGTCGATTCCGCGATGTGATTCCATCGAAACGGAACACCGTCGGATGTTTCGGGGAGGGCCACCAGCGTCAGCAACGCGTCGTGCAATTCATCCGCATCCCGCACATCCGGCCAGGACTCCTCGGTCACCGCTTTAATTGCGGCTGGATCGAGACGTCCCACTTCCGACAGCACGGTTTCCGGCAAAACGCGGCGCATTTCGACCGCTCGCGCGCGCCGTTCTTCAAGAGGCGCGTCGTCAAGATAAGCATACGGATTGGCGTTCAGAATTTCGTGTGCGAATTGCGATGGCACGGGCGTATCCACGGCAAGGCAGCGGATTTGTCCGTCAGCTATCCCCTTCAGAAGTTCAGTCAGACCTTCAATGTCCATCGCCTCCGTGAGCGTTTCATTCATGGCTTCACGCACGAGAGGGTGATCGGGAATTTTGATGTCGCCGGCGATGTTTTCCTGGCACGCGAGCGCTTCGGGGAAGACGGCGGCCAGCAGATCGTCGGAACGCATGCGCTGAATCTGCGGAGGCACTTTTTTGCCGTGCTGAAAACGCAGCAGCGCGAGGGCCCGCCCCGCCACCCAGCGCCAGCGTGTCGTGAACACGGGCGAAGCCAGAACAGCTTGCTCCAGCACAGAGCGAACGGACTGGGGATGCAAAAAATGGAAAACATCGGCCAGCGGGAAGCTGTGCTGATCGCTCAGCGAGATGTTCAGACCATTGTCCGTGGCCGCCGCCTGCAGCTCGAAATTGAACGAGCGGCAGAAACGCTTTCGAAGCGCGAGCCCCCACGCTTTGTTGATTCGCCCGCCAAACGGGGCGTGAATCACGAGCTGCATCCCGCCGCTCTCGTCGAAAAAACGTTCCGCGACGATCGTTTTTTGGGAAGGAACTGCTCCAAGTACCGCGCGTCCCGCGAGCAAATAAGCGACGGCTTGCTCCGCCCCGCCATCGTCAAGCCCGCATTCGTCCTTCAGCCACGTCAATGGGGCTTTCCCCTGCGCCGGCCGTTCAGCGCTTTCTTCTGCCGAAGAAACTGACAGAAGGAAGTCTATTTGCTTCCGCAGATCAGCGACGCGCCGGGAAAGTTCCACCGTGCGCGCCGGAGCTTCGCCTCGCCAGAAGGGAACATTCGGGGGCGCTCCCTTCGCGTCCTCCACTTGTACCGCTCCGCCGCGTACGCTCCGAATCCGCCACGAAGTATTCCCGAGCAGGAAAATATCGCCGCGCAGGCTTTCCACGGCAAAATCTTCATCAATCGTGCCGACTACCGTATGTTCCGGCTCGAGGATAACGCTGTAGAGGGCGTTGTCAGGAATCGCTCCACCGCTGGTAATCGCGGCCAGCCGGCCTCCGCGCCTTCCGCGAAGCCGCCTGTTGACGCGATCGCGATGAAGGTATGCGGCAAAGCGTCCGCGCCGGGCGGCAATTCCTTCCGAAAGAATCTCGATGATCGATTCGAAGTCTTCCTTGGAAAGATTACGGTAGGGATAAGCTCGCCGAACGAGGCCCAGGAGTTCGTCCTCATCCCAATCCTCCGCCGCGCATGCGGCGACAATCTGCTGGGCCAGCACGTCGAGCGGCGCTTCGGGCACACGGATCTGATCCAGGTCGCCATCGCGGATGGCCCAAACCAGGGCGGCGCACTCGAGCAGCTCATCGCGCGTAGTCGCGAAGATCCGTCCTTTGGGAGTCGCGCCCCTCCAATGCCCTGCCCGCCCGATCCGTTGCAAGGCCACAGCGATAGACCGCGGCGAGCCGATTTGGCAGACAAGGTCCACGCTGCCGATGTCGATTCCGAGCTCGAGCGAAGCAGTTGCGACGAGTGCTCGCAATTCTCCCGCCTTGAGCTTTGCTTCAACGGCAAATCTTCGCTGGCGCGACAGGCTGCCATGGTGCGAGGCGACGACGCCCTCGCCGAGGAGTTCAGCGAGATGATGTCCGACGCGTTCTGCAAGCCTGCGCGTGTTCACGAAAATCAGCGTGGAACGGTGCCGGGCTACAAGCTCGGCTAGGCGCTTGTAAATCTCGTCCCACATCTCATTTGTGGCGACAGCGCCGAGCTCGCTCGCCGGGGTTTCGACGGCCAAATCGAGCTGGCGCCGGCTCTTGACCTCCACAACGACCGGTTCAGCACGGCCACTGCCGGAAAGGAATTTCGCGATCAGCCCGATCGGCCTCTGCGTGGCGGACAATCCGATGCGAATGGGCTGGTCGTTCGCAAGAGCGTCCAGACGCTCGAGGGAAAGAGACAGATGAGCTCCGCGCGCGTCGTCGGCCACCGCGTGAATTTCGTCAACGATCACCGTCCTCACGCTGCGCAAAACCTCGCGGCTCTTTGCCGCAGTCAGCAAAATAAAGGCGGACTCCGGTGTAGTGACAAGAATGTGTGGCGGACGGTCAAGCATTGCCCGGCGTTCATGCATCAGTGTGTCGCCCGTGCGTACGGCCGCGCGGATTTCCGGCATCAATATCCTGCGCTCGCCTGCGAGAGCCAGGATCTCGGAAAGTGGAACCTCCAGGTTTCTTCGAATATCGTTGCTCAGCGCTTTTAGTGGAGAGATGTAGAGGACTTCGGTTTCGTCGCGAAGGTCACCGGAGAGGGCCTTGCGAACGAGTCGATCGATGCACGCGAGAAACGCCGCCAGCGTCTTGCCCGAACCGGTCGGCGCGCAAATCAGCGTAGTCGAGCCCGCCAGAATGTGCGGCCAGCCCTGTTCCTGCGGTTCGGTCGGCGTGCCGAAGCGGCTTACGAACCAATCGCGAACAAGCGCGTGCGCCCAGTCCAGAGAAGGCGGCAAGGTAGGCGCGAGACCCAAACTCATAGAGCGGGAAGACCTCGGCTTTCCGCCGAATCGCGGCGTGGCAGATGGCTTTCATTCTGACCCAGCGGGCTCGCGGAATCAAATCGCGAAGACACCAAAGCGGAGAGTGCAGCGCGCAGCTCCCCGAGCAATTGTCGGCGAGTACCCCGAGGACCCGGAATTTCGTTCGGGGAACGCCTAGACTAATCTTCCGAGTCTTGTTTTTCAGTCGGAGCGGAAACCCCGATCGCTTCAATGTGATTCTTGCGCATCAGTTCGTTGAGATCGGCGATATCCCTGTTTTGGATCGTCTGCCAATCTCCCTCGATTTTGTCCATCTGACGCTTGAAAACTGCAATCTGGTTGACCTCCGCCTGCGGAACCGCAACATCGGAGTCGTCAATGCTGTCTTCGAGATAAGACAACTGGCTGCTAAGGAGGTTCCCATAGTTCAACTGGTCCTCGTTGGCGCTCGCCTTCGGCTCGATGAGTTGATCCTCGATGTCTGAAATCTTCTTCTTCAACGCTTCCGCAGAGTCACGCACGGTCTTCGAGCTTTCATCCGTTCCTAAACGCTTCTCCAGAGCATCGAGCTGGCCGCGCAAGTCCCGGACCTCGAGAACGATTTTGTGGTTCGTATCTTCCAGATCTCTCACCTGTGTGCCGAGCGTGAATTGTCTCTGCAGTTCGGCTTCTGTCATTCTAGCTCTGGGATCGGAAAGTAGTTCGATTGGAGCAGTGTACGATTTCCCCTCGACTGTCAGTTTCGCCTGATATTTTCCGGGCAACGCCAGAATGCCATCGGGCGGCCCGCTATCATAGACGGCGCCCGGAACAGTGCGGGGTGGCTCATACCGTGCGTCCCACTCAAAGCGGTTGAGGCCGGCTTTCTTCGGTAGGACGGGATTTCCGCGCGGCATAAAGAAATCAGACTCGCCCTGCGGTTTTTTCTTCTTGCTCGAGAACTTTCGGACGAGCTGTCTCTTGGTGTCGAGAATTTCGAGCGTGACGTCTCCCTTCGGTTCCGATTTGAAGGAATAGTCTACGATTACGCCGCCCGGAGGATTCGCGCCAACAGGTCCCCGCGGATGAAAGAAACCGCCGCCGCGCGAACGATGAGCCGGAGCGGGTGTAAACAAGTGTACCGACTCTTCCAGATCACTCGCTTTCAGTTCGCGAAGAGGCGAAATATCGTCCAGGACCCAGAACGACCGGCCGTGCGTTGCGATGGCGAGATCATCGCCCTTGACGATTATGTCGTGGACCGGAACCACGGGGAGGTTCAGTTGTAGCGACTGCCAGCGCGCTCCCGAGTCGAAAGAGACAAACACGCCGGTTTCCGTCGCCGCAAAGAGCAGATCCTTCCGTTTTGTATCCTGCCGGACGGCTCTCAAGAATGAACCGTTGGGAATTCCATCAGTGATTTTTGTCCAGGTCTTGCCGAAGTCCGTTGTCTTA
The DNA here is from genome assembly GCA_035277685.1 of Candidatus Acidiferrales bacterium. Taxonomy (GTDB): domain Bacteria; phylum Acidobacteriota; class Terriglobia; order Acidiferrales; family UBA7541; genus Palsa-295. The sequence goes on along the minus strand of DATEKA010000173.1, from coordinate 42,073 downwards.
TAGGCATACGGCTGGAGGTCGTCGAGCAGGTGCCGGTCAACGGCCAGAAATGCCGTGCCGGCATCGAACGGCGAAGCTTCGACCATGCTGATCTTGCTCCATGCAGGCAAATCCTTCGGCGTGACATCGTTCCAGTTCTTTCCGCCGTCGCGAGTGAGATGCACAAGTCCGTCGTCGCTGCCCGTCCAAATCAGGCCGCGCTGCACGGGGGATTCCGCCACGGTGAAAATCGTGTCGTAGAACTCGACGCTCGTGCTGTCCTTCGTAATCGGGCCGCCCGGCATCTGCTCCTTGCTCTTGTCGTTGCGCGTCAAATCGGGACTGATCACTGTCCACGTCTGACCGGCGTCCGTGCTTTTAAACAGAACTTGCGCCGCGATGTACAGCGTGTGCGGATCGAACGGAGAGATCACGATCGGCGCCGTCCACTGAAAACGGTACTTCTGGTCCGCCGCAGCGGAGCCGTCCATATTCACGGGAGTAGGCGAAATCAGGTGGGTTTCTTCCGTTCGTTTGTTCCAGCGCGTAATGATGCCGTAATTTCCGCCAGCATAGACGATATCGGAATTGTGTGGCACGGGAGCGATATAGCCGCTCTCGCCCCCTCCGACGTCATACCAGTCCTGCCGGCCGATATAGCCGTGGTCCGTGCTGGCCGCGATGGCCGTGGTCGAGTTGTCCTGCTGCGCGCCGTAGAGATAGTAGTGATACTGGTCGTCCGCCGCGACGTGATAGAACTGCGCGGTCGGCTGGTTGTCTTGGGGCGTCCAACTGTTCGCGCCATCCACGGAAATCGTGGCGCCGCCGTCGTTGCCGGCGATCATCCGCCTGGAATTTTCAGGGTCGATCCACAGGGCATGGTTGTCGCCGTGCGGGGGATGGAGGGTCTGCCAGGTTTTTCCGGCGTCGGTCGAACGATAGGAGCCGACGTTCTGGATGTAAATCCTGTCGGCGTCGCTCGGATCGGCAAAGATGTGAATGTAGTAGAACGCGCGCTGGATGAACCGGTGATCGCCGGTCACGAATTGCCAATTCTCGCCCTGGTCGTGTGAAACGTAGATGCCGCCTTTGTCGTTCGCCGCTTCCACCAGCGCGTAGACGCGCTGCGGATCGGCTGGCGATGTGGCGACCCCGATTCGTCCCAAAAGAACATCGGGAAACCCTTTCCCTTTGATCTGATGCCAAGTCGAGCCGCCGTCGGTTGACTTGTAAAGCCCGCTGCCGGGGCCGCCGCTTACGATGTCCCAGGGCTTGCGAATCACCTGATAGAGCGCGGCGTAAAGCACGTGTGAATTCCCGCCGGCAAACTCCAGCGCGACAGCGCCGCTCTTGTCATCCTCGTAGAGAACTTTCTGCCATGTCTTTCCGCCGTCTGTGCTGCGAAATACGCCGCGCTCCTCATTCGGGCCGAACGCATGGCCCAGCGCTGCGACATAAACGACGTCGGGATCGCGCGGGTCGACCAGAATCTTTGCGATGTGGCGCGAATCTTCGAGGCCGATGTGCGTCCACGTCTTTCCCGCGTCGACCGACTTGTACATTCCATTGCCGTACGTGATGTCTCCACGGAAGCAGGGCTCGCCGGTGCCGACGTAAATCACATTTGGATCCGACGGCGCAATTGCAATCGCGCCGATCGACGGATTCGACTCCTTGTCGAAAATCGGCATCCAATTGACGCCCGCGTCCGTCGTTTTCCAAACTCCGCCCGCCGCCGCGCCAAAGTAGTAGACGTAGGGATTGCCGGGAACGCCCACGACGGCTTCAACACGCCCGCCGCGAAATGGGCCGACCAGTCGCCACTTCATTCCTTCCAGGGAGTTCTTGGAAAGGGCCTGGCCTGGGGCAACGGTAGCAAGCGTAAGAATCGAGGCAACCAAGGCGAAAACAGAAGATGAAACCTTCCATGAAGACTTCGGCGACATCGAAAACCCTCCAAGAGTGCTCGCGGATTTTACCCCTTCTGGTTCGAGCAAAGAATTTCTTTTTTTGATCTTGGTTCCGAGTCAAGAGACGAAGGATTGGTTGCGAATGGAAAATCGCTTCTTATGTGTTTCCAGAGGTTTACGCACGATTTTAATTCCGGTTCGTCCGCGATTAGTTTTTCTTCTCATCTTTCGCTTTTGTTTCACTCTGCTTCGCTCGGGGAACGGTGGAAGGGAGCGGACGAGGGAAAGCCTGCAAGATAGCGGCCAGACTATCTGGCGATGACGACTTCATCGCGGGCGGGGGCCAGTTCGTTCTCCCATCTGGCGATTACGGCGGACGCCAGGCAGTTGCCGGTGACGTTCACGGCAGTGCGGCCCATGTCCATCAGGGCATCGATCCCGAGAATCATGAAGATCGGTTCGACTGGCAGGTGGAACGTCGCCGCAGCGCCCATGAGAACAACCAAGGTAGCGCGGGGCACTCCGGCAATACCTTTGCTCATCAGCATCAACGCGAACACCATGAAGACCTGCGCGGACCAGGACATGTGAATACCGGCGACCTGCGCGACGAAGAGCGAGGCGACAGCAAGGTAAAGCGTCGAACCGTCGAGATTGAAGCTGTAGCCCGCGGGAATGACGAAAGCGACGATGCGGCGCGGGACGCCGAACTCCTCCATGCGCTCCATCGCCCGCGGCAATGCGGCTTCTGAGGTGCTTGTTGCAAACGCGATGGTTGCAGGTTCGGCTACGGCGTTGAGGAAGCCCCGAAAAGGCAAACGGGCGAAGATCGCAATTGGCAGGAAAACTCCGAGCACGAACACAATGAGCGCGGCATATCCTGTCATGAGGAGTTTCCCGAGCGGAAGGAGCGCGGCTATGCCCAACTGGCCGACTGTGTAGGCCATGGCCGCGCCGACCCCGAACGGCGCCGTGTACATCACGATGTTTGTGAACGCGAACATCGTTTGCGTGAGCGATTCGCAGAAGGAAACAAGGGGCTTGCGCTTCGGTTCGGAAACACGCGCTAGCGCAATCCCAAAAAGAATGGCGAAGACGGCGACTTGCAGAATCTGGTTTTCGGCAACGGATTTCGCGATGTTCTCGGGAAAGATATGAAGAACAAAGTCGTTCCAGTTGAGAGGCGCGACGGACTGCGCAGCATGAACGGGAGCGGCAAGCGCCAGACCTACACCCGCGCGGCTGATGTCGATTGCGGCGACGCCGATGAAAAGAGCGATGGTGGTCACCGCCTCGAAGTACACCAGGCTCTTCCAGCCGATCCGCCCGACGGCGCGCAAATTGCCGTGACCTGCGATTCCGGTGATGAGAGTGCCGAGGATCAGCGGTGCTATGATCACTTTGATAAGGCGCAGGAAAATGTCGCTCAGAATGCGCAGATGCAGGGCAAAGTGAGGCGTGTCGAAGCCGATCTCCGCGCCCAGCAGCATGGAAAAGAAAATCCAGTAAGTGAGCGACTTCCTGTGCCAACCGTCTGCCGCAAGGGCGGCCAGTCCCAACCAACGCAGAGCAAGGATCCAGGGATGCGGCCCGGAGAAAGCGCCGAGCGCCGCACCGACCAAGAAGAGCAGCGTTCCGATCCACGCGAGGCGATAGGGGATCGAAGATTTCACCGGCTCACTCATCCAATCGCCTTCCGCACGCGGGGAAATTGCCCGCATCGAGCGGGAAGCGGCGCTGCTTGCCGCTCTCGAGATCCTCTGTTATTTTCCCAAACATGCCGACGATCGATCATTTTGAATGTTCCCGATGCAAGACAAAAATTCCTGCGAACGGTCCGCAAACACTGTGCCCGAAATGCGCGGGCTCGCTTTACGTTCGTTACGACCTGGCCGCAGCACGCGGGATCGGCGTGCGCGACGCTATCGCGGTGAGCTCGTCTCCCGCGCCGTCGCCCGGGATGTGGCGCTATCGTCCGGTCCTTCCTGACGTACAACCCGTCGCATTGGGCGAGGGCTGGACGCCGATGTTGCGAAGCAGGCGCTATCCGAACCTTTACGTCAAAGAAGAGGGCGCGAATCCGACCGGCTCGTTCAAGGCGCGCGGCCTGGCGCTTGCGGTCACTATGGCCAAGCATTACGGACTCCGTAAACTCGCCGTCCCGTCGGCGGGCAACGCCGCTGGAGCGCTCGCTGCCTACTGCGCAGCGGCGGGAATCGAAGCGCACATTTTCGTGCCGCGCGACGTTCCGTTCGCCAATTACGTCGAGGCGGTAGCCTACGGCGCAACGGTGACGCTGGTCAACGGATTGATTTCCGATTGTGCGCGTATCGTTGCGGAGCGAAAGGAAAAGGAAGGCTGGTTCGACATTTCGACGCTCAAGGAACCGTTCCGCGTCGAAGGCAAGAAAACGATGGGATACGAGCTCGTGGAGCAGCTTGGCTGGGAATATCCGGACGCTGTCTTTTATCCGACTGGGGGAGGCGTTGGCCTGATTGGCATGTGGAAAGCGTTTGACGAACTGGAGGAACTCGGTTGGGTGAAAGGGAAGCGGCCGCGCATGATTGCGGTTCAGTCGACGGGATGCGCGCCGATTCCACGCGCGTTCGACCAGCACGCGTCAACGAGCGAGGTGTGGAAGAATGCGACGACGTTCGCGTCGGGTCTGCGCGTGCCGAAAGCGTACGGGGACTACATCATTCTGGAGATTCTTCGCGCGTCCGGCGGCACGGCCGTGGCAATTCCAGACGAGGAGATTCTCGGATCCATCAAGGATTGGGCGGAGAAGGAAGGGATTTTTCTCTCGCCGGAAGGCGCGACGGCGACGGCGGCCTACGACCTCTTGATTGCGAATAGGTTCCTCAAGCCGCAGGACCGTGTGGTCCTCTTCAACACCGGTGCGGGGCTGAAGTATGTGGACGTCATCGCAGAGGCACTGAAAATCCAGCGGCCATCTTAACGGCAGAAGGCCCTTGCCGGAACCTCCGCAGCGGCGGTGGGAGGCCGGCTATTTCTGCATCAGCGGCGTGGAGCATGGAGCTGGAGAGTGTTGATAGAGAAGAAAAATATCCTTTGACGGCTTGGCGAGCCGAAGTTCAACCTCCCTTCCGCGACCGCGCTTCGGGAGTTCTATTTGTACCCTCTCCACGGATGATATCAGACGGGCTTGCATATCGATCTCGAGCGCCAGTTGGGATTTGCTACCATTTTGGTCATGCAAGGGCTGGTTGTAGGTCTCCTCGTAGCGGTAGAAATTTATTGGCAGAACGACTGAAGAACCACCAGTAGCAGCGACGAGGGCCGGCAGATCCAATTCCGACTCCACCACAGGACCATTTACCCAACGAACTTGCATGGTAAACACGCGGATTCCTCGTGCAAGAAGCTCGTCGCGCAGCTTGTGCCAGTCCAGCAGGCTTGCGTTGTCGCTGCCATCGGTAATGACGTACAAGACGTCGCCCAGCTCCGGATTTCCAAATGCGGATAGGCCGTAGTCCATTGACTGAAAGAGAGCTGTCAAGCCGCCGGTAACCCTGGGAATTATCGGATCATCTCGAAACGCCTGCAGCTGACTCAGGGCCGCTTGCCGATCCGTACTAAAGGTCGGCGTTGCCGTTGTTTTTTGGGCAAATGCCATCACCGCGACGGGTGTGTCTGGGGAAAGCTGTCTCACCAGCTCGTCAGCGATATCGAATTCGAGCGCATGCATGAATTTCATGCTGCCGCTAATGTCAAGGAGGACCAAGACGCGGTGCGGACCGGGATCTTCAGTGATGGAGATGACGCGGACCGATTTGCGGTGGTAGAAGGCTGCGAAATGAGAGGGCTCGAGGTCTTTAACGGTGTGCCAATTTCGATCGAACATCGCTAGCTGAATTGTAGGCCGCAAACACGTGTCGTCTTGGGCGTGTGAGGGGAAGGGGATGAAAGGCAACGCCACAATCGCAAGGATAGCTGCACCGAACTGACGGGCCGGGACCATTCGCATTAAGCAGAACGTTTATAACGAATGCATTCAATCAACGCAAGCCGAAAGCAGCCCGACGGTTCATGCATGTGATCGCTGAGCCGGTCAACACACGCTAACGCAAGGAGATAGTTGTCTGGACGCGCAAACGCGTGACATCGCTCATCGAGCCGCCGGCGCCATTCCCACCTTCGCGAGCATTCGTCTTATCCCATTCTGGGCGCGTGATTGGCTGGATGGGCTTCAGCTTTTTCTTTGCCAGCGACGTGTTGATCTTCGGGAGTTCGTTTGCCTTGAACGCATTGAACTGCTTCGTCACATCGCTTAGGTCTTGCGTCAGGGAATCGATTCGCGCTAACTGGTAATCGCCGGGCCGGCCCTCGTACTGCGTGATTGCGCCATAAAGCTGCGTCGTTTTCTCACGAATGCGTTCCTCGCCCGTGATAGCGCCGCCTTCCTTGGTGGCGACGATCTTTTTGCGCATTTCATCCACCTGACCTGCGAAGTCCTCGAGCTGCTTTTGAAACGAATCATTTGGCTTGAGGTCCGCCGCTCGTTCGGCCAAGTCATTCCGCACGTCGTTGATCTGGTCAACGTAGAACGTCATATCCGTCAGCAGATTGTAAACGCGCATCGAGGCGTCAAATTGGGCCTTCCGGTCGCCCGCGCTGAATTTCGCGCGCCGGTCCAACCCGACCACCAACTGAGTTGTGAAAACGTCTTTGCCTCGTGTCATTCTTACGGTGTAGGTGCCCGGTAGTACGCGAGGTCCCTGAGCTGCTTCAAACGCGGCGGAGGCGGCAGGAGGCACGCGCGGAGCCTTCAGATTCATGGACCAAACGACGCGCGTCAGACCGCGGCGGCTGCTCGCCGGCACGGCGTCGATGAACTTTCCGTTCGAATCGAAGACTTCAATTTTCATCCGGCCAAAAATATGGCGCTTCGCCTGGTAGTAGGTGATGAGCGCGCCGTCGGGCGGGTTCGTTCCCGAGAATGCCGCGTTGCCTTCAGCCCAGCCGCCAAAGGCATTCAGCCGCTGCTGGATTGGCCTGCCCTCGACGAACACCGCGTCCTTTGCCAGCACATCCGGCGTGAGATTTCGCAGGGGTGTAATGTCGTCAACGATCCAAATTCCACGCCCATGGGTGGCGATCACAAGGTCCGAATCGCGAGGTTGTATCACGACATCTCGGACGGCAACGTCCGGAAAGTCGCTTCCTTTGTACTGCGCCCACTGATTGCCGCCATCGAGCGAAATCCACAATCCGAATTCGGTGCCGAGGAAAAGCAGGTTGGGCCTGACGATGTCTTCTTTGATTACGTGGGCGTAGCCGCGAACGCCACTCTCCGCGCCTACAATCGACATCCACGTTTTGCCATAGTCCGTCGTTTTGAAAACGTGAGGTTCCATGTCGCCGAACGTATGCCGGTCAAACGCGACGTATGCAGTCGCGGCGTCGAACCGGCTTGCTTCGACCCACGATACCCATGAGGCTTTTGCAAGGCCGGGAACGTTGGCGACGACGTTCGACCAGTTCTTCCCGCCGTCGCGCGTGATTTGGAGATTGCCATCGTCGGTGCCCGCCCAAATCGTCTGCGCATCGCGCGGCGACTCGCTGATCGAATAGATCGTGGTGTGCATCTCGGCTTCGGAGTTGTCAACCGTTACGCCGCCCGATTCTTCCTGCTTCTGCTTCTCAGGGTCATTGGTGGTCAGGTCCGGCGAGATGCGGTCCCATGTTTGTCCGTGATCGCGAGAACGAAAAAGAAACTGCGCGCCGATGTAGATGGTACCCGGCTCGTTCGGGCTCATGTGAATTGGAGTATTCCAATTGAACCGCAATTTCCCCTCGCCGTATTTCGGCTGGGGCTTGATGAGGCGCAGCGCCATGGTGACGCGGTTTACCCGCGCGATTTCGCCGCCCTGCGATTCGACGTAAGCGTAATCCGAGTCTGTAGGGTCGGGGAACGCCCAGAAGCCGTCGCCTCCGTAGAGGTTCGTCCAGCGGCTATTCGTGATGCCGCCGGGATACGAGGAGTCGCCGATCCAGACGCTGTTGTCCTGCAACCCGCCGAAGACGTGGTAGGGATCGTCCATGTCCACACTAACGTGGTAGAACTGTGAAATTGGGAGGTTGTTTGCTTTCCACCAGTTGTTGCCGCTGTCGAAGGAATACCAAACGCCCCCGTCGTCGGTGGCGATCACGTGATTCGTGTTATCGGGATCAATCCAAACATCGTGGAAATCTCCGTGCGCTCCGCCGGAGATGCCGCTGAAGCTCTTCCCGCCGTCGCTGCTGAGAATCAGGCCGCCGTCCGGTTTGTAGATTTTGTTTTCGTCCTTGGGGTCAACGATCAAATTTGCAAAATAGAACGGGCGCCATACCATCATCTGGCTCGCATCGCGGCGCTCCCACGTTTTGCCGCCGTCGGCAGAGCGGTAGAGAGCGCTGTTCGGCGACTCAATCAAGGCGTACACGACCTGCGGATTGGATGGAGCGACCGTGACGGCTATACGTCCCCACGGCTTGGGCGGCAGGCCTTTCGCGCTCTTTTCATCGAGGCTGGTCCAGTCGGCGCCGCCGTCGGCGCTCATAAAAAGACCGCTGCCGCTGGGCGCCGTGGCGTTTTCGCCGCCGGAACGGAACGTCCAGCCCTTCCGCCGGAAATCCCACATGCCCGCAAAAATGGTTTTCGAGTCGCGCGAGCTCATCGACATCATCGAGCAGCCGGTGGATGCGTTCGAGCCTTTCAGAATCTTTGTCCAGGACTTGCCCCCGTCGGTGGTTTTGTAGACGCCGCGATCGTCGCTGTCGCTCCAAAGTTTTCCGGGCACGCAAGCGTAGGCTGTGTTGCCATCCGTCGGATCGATCAGGATCTTGGCGATGCGCTCGGAGTTCTTCAACCCCATGTTCGTCCAACTATCGCCGCCGTCCGTGGACTTATAGATTCCGTCGCCGATCGAAACGCTGTTGCGGGTCCATGATTCTCCGGTGCCAACCCAAATCGTTTTCGGTGATGAGGGATCAATCGCGATGGCGCCGATCGACTGCACAGGCTCTTTGTCAAACACGGGCTTGAAGGTGGTGCCGCCATTCATGGATTTCCACACGCCGCCGCTGGCCGCGCCTATGTAGACAGTCAAACGCCCGTGCTCGCGAACACCGGCCACGGCGGCCACGCGACCGCTCATCGCCGCCGACCCGATATTCCGCGCTCCCAATCCGGAAATCGTATCCGAATCGAATTTCACTTGCTGCGCGTCTGCGCCTGTAGCACCGATGAGCATGATCGCAAGTAGAACAACCACAGCTCGAAGCGACGAAACTCGGCTGGCGTTCGTTTTCATTTTGAACGAAACCTCAGTTCGAAAGATTGGCGGTGCTCATGCGGAAATCGCGGGGCGCGGTCAGTCCGCGCCGGTTGCCGCCGGCTTCTTCACGGCCGGCATGGAAAAAAGCGAATCATCCAGCGGGACGTTCTGCTCGACTTTTTCGACAGTAAACTTGACGCGATCCACGCTCCCTTTTTGTCCCGTCTCGAACGCGAACGGATAATAGATTCCGTTCACTTCCTCGTAGTCGCCGTAATACGTTTCGTTTTCCTGAATCGAACCGCGAATCGAAGTCTGCGTTTCGAGCTTGAGTTCCATGAAGGTATCCGTATCCAGGTAGTAGTAGCGGATGTCGCCGTTTTTGAGAGTCAATTTGATCTTGTAGCAGTCGGTTCCCTCGACGGAGTCGTGCCCCACAAGGTCCGCCCCGTAGCCTTTTTCTTTGTAGTTGACGAGCGGCCCGTCAATATCGGCATCGATTTGCAGATCCTTCGAATCATCGGCCGAAAGCATCTCCGGATCGCGCCGCCCCTCGAATGGATTGACCTGCCAGGCAGTTTTGCCGTCGTATGCGCGCACCTGGCTCATCCCTTGGACCGTCATCTCCTCGCGTACTTTGTCCGAGCGCTTCGCAACTTCAACGAAACGCACGTCGAATGACTGGATGCTCAGCTTGCCGCTCGTTCGCAGCGTTTTGACGGACTCGAGCCTGGCCAGCCCGCCCTGCGCCTCAATGCTTTTTGTGATGACGTCATCCACGGTCTGCGCGCCCGCAGAGACTGCTGCCAGCGCGAAGATGGCCCAGAACCTCACAAGTCCGCGAGACATGTGCGACGGCTCCTCTCAACCCATCCTGTTCGATATTCTCTCGATGATTGCGGCGATCCGCCCCAGGGACCGTCATGTGCGCCGGGGATTGTACTCCGATTCGGTCCAAAGCCAAGAGAAAACGCCGCAGCGAGCAGAGCTCGCAAACACACCCAATCCCTCGCCGTATGATTTGTCGCCCGCCACTCGCCGGAGCACTTTTCAGGCTCGCAGGTCCGGCGGCAGCTATTTCGCGTCGAGTTTCCGTCCGGCGTTCAGGTGATCGAAATTCAAGATCGTGTTGAGCACCAGCGGATAGCTTCCGATGGTCTCACCTCGATAAATCGGGTTGATCGAGAACAGGATCACGTGTCCTTTGCCCGATGGCACATCGATCACCGCCGCGTGCTTCGCGATCTCGTCGCCGCCCTCTAGCAGACCCGACACGAGTAACTCCTTTGCATCGGCGTAACGAAGAATGACTCGAGGGCGCATCGCGGGAGGGATGACGTCAATGCCGTTCCGCAACCGCTCGTCCGTGAGCGGCTCCGCCTGCCAGGGTTCGACGTGCGGCCGTTCTGGAGGCGCAACTGCTGCCCGCCCCGGCGTGAAATCGGGGTCATCCACAGTGCCGCGGCCAGTCGGCCGCTTGCCTTGTTCTGGGCCGAGTTGACGGAACCGCCGGCCCGACGTCATGTCGGAGAGATCGAAGATTGGACCGTTGTCGCAATAGGCCGAGAGGGAGCCGTCATATCCGTAGGCAATGGGGCTCGCGGAATCAACGAACTGCGTCTTTAACACGCTCCCGATGATTTTCATGTGCTGTGGGCGCGAGACGGAAACCCCCGGTGTGAATCCGAGAGTCACTGCGAAATCCGATGTGCTCATCGTAGTTACGAGAACGCCGCCCTCTTTCACGAACTCCTGCAAATGCGCCACTCCATCCCAGCCGAGTCCGGGACGCATATCGGGCGTCGAATCGATCTTCCCGATGTTCGGTGTCAAAGCAGTGTTCTCCCACGGCAGCGGATTGCCCCAGCCTGTCGGCATGCCTTCGATAATCGCGGTGGGATTGCCGCGGCCGACGGGCCCGAAGAGAATAACGTCGTATTTCGAGCGGAGATCCTCTTTCGCTGCGGTTTGAGTGCTGATGTAGGTGTACGGGATGTGCATTTGGTCGAGCGCCTCGCGCCACCAGCCTTCGGCTTGCGTGCTTAGCCAAGTGTGCATGATCGCCACGCGTGCCGCTCGCACCGGATGTGTCGTCACCGACGGCCCCGATGTGACAGCGTAAACTTGAAGGCCGAATTGCTCCGCGAGCTTCTGCACATCCGACGAACTCGCGTCCTTGATAATGAACGAGCCGCGATCGAATTTGTGCCCGTCTGCTTCAAAGGGCGTTTCCGCCGCATCGATTGATGCGTCCTTCATCTCGTATCGCAGGGTCGCGAGCGATGTATCCGCGTTGTTGTTGATGACGAAGACCGTTCCGCTGCCGTTCACGCCTCCGACAGGCTTGATATGCGTCACCGGTTCCATTAGCACGTCGAGCACTTTCTTGTCAGTTACGCGCGTCACGCGAACGTCGAACAGCTCCGGAAAGGTCCAGCCGGTGTCGTCATAAGGCGTTTTCTGCGGGTCTTCGGGACTCCAGTACTGATGATCGAGCAGCGCGTCGGCAATGCGCGAGTATGGCTGATCCATCCGCACGATGTAACTCCCAGCAGGGAACTGGATCGTCTTCTCGATCTCTTTTTTCGTTCCCTCGGAGGCGGATTTTTCCGGCTGCTCGCTCACCTCGGCGTTCTTCGTACCCTCATCGGACGCTTTCTTTTTCTCGGGAACCTTCACCGTCACCGTGAACGCCTGTTTTGCCTTCGAGATTTCGCAATCCTGCATGCGCAAAATCGAGAGAAGTTGCGCCTGCGCGCCTGTGCGAGGATCGTTCGCTGGAAAAACGTAAGCCGCAGGCCCTTCCTCTGTCGGCTTCAAGACTGAGCGCTTCGCCTTCAGGTAGAAATTCTTCAGGAAGAGTTTCCGGTTCTGCTCGAAGTAATGCATCGAGGTGAGCAGTCCCGTTTCTTCGTAATTGTTGTTGTCGCGTTGCGACCAGAGAATCTTCGGCAGTGGAGGATTCTGACGATACCACGTCCGAGCGTATTCTGCGGGCTGCAGCTCGCGCTCCTCCGTATCGGCCCCGCCGTTTCCAAACGTTTCGTAGAGCCGGCTTATGCCGTTATGCGTTGCCGCGATGAACATCAGATATCCCGGCGACCACGTGTCGAAGTCGCCGTGCGTGAAAACGCCTGGCATGCCGAACTCCGTCATGTCGGCCACGTTTCGCCATGCGATCATTTCCCACTCATTCGTCAGGATCGGGTCGAGCCACGCATTGAACGGGCCGTCGCCCGCCGTGTTGTCGTATAGATAGGGCACGGACTCGTGCAGGTCGTGAAGCGCTTGCGCTTTCCAATCCACGAACGTCTTCAGCACGTTCTGAGTCAGTTTCAGAGTCATGCCCATCGCGTCCCGATTATTGTCATGCGCGACGTAATGGCCCCAATAGACAAGGGGCGGCCAGTTCTCTTTCGCGTGCGCGAGATGCCAACGGTAAACATCCACCATGCGATCGCGGCCGTCTACTTCCACGACCGGCGTGATTAACGTGATCATGTTGTTGCGAATGTCCTGGATGTAGGGGCTCTCATCAACAGCCAGGCGGTACGCCAGTTCCATGAGGGCGGTTGGGGCGCCTGTTTCGACCGAATGAATTGTTCCCGTGATGTAGTAAACAGGCACAGAAGAATCCACCAGTTGGTCTGCTTCGGCGTCATTCATGTGAATGGTGCGCGGATCCGCCAGCTTGGCCAGACGCCCGCGGTTTTCGTCGAGATGTGCCAAATTGGTTTCCGACGACACTGCCACCGCGATCATCTCGCGACCTTCTTCCGTGTGTCCGATGGAGAAGACCTTCACGCGGGGGCTCGCCTTTTCCAGCATCCGCATGTATTTATAAACATCTGCCGAGTACGGAAGGATTCCCGGAGCGCCGGCCACGTCTCCCAGGACCGCTTTCGGCGTGGGCACCGTTTTCGACGCCGGCAAGTAGTTCACCAGAGGTGATGTGAAGTACGGCTCCGTCGTATACTTCTGAATCTTGTTCGAGTACTCCTGGTCGACGGGCTGTTTGGGATCGCGCCCGGGCGCATGGTCGTCGGCAAAAACTGCTGCGGCGCTCGCCAACGCAAAACAGAGAATCGCGACTAGAGATGTAACAAACTGCCGGTGCCTATTCCCGCTCCACTGGATCGTTGATGGCATTCCTCGCTCCCTATCGCACCACTAAATGAGGTGGGCCGCATGGCCCTGTCTCTACTCCACCCAAAAGGAGAAAAGGTCTACCACTCCGCCCGGAAGATGTAAAGCGCTCGCTGACCTTGCACGAATCCCTTGCGCTTGAATCCGGTCTGCGCAATGCGATCGAGATCCTGGGAATCGAACCTGCTGGACTATAATTGAGACGATGTTTACCGAGCGAGAACCACAAGGCGATCCTCCGGGCCAGTTGCCCCGTTCCGCTCGAAGAGTCCTTCGTTACACGTGGATCGTCGTAGCCATCGCTGCAATCTATGCTGTCTCGGTCTTGCTGTACCGTTGGAGTCAGAGCCGGGACTACGCGGCAAAGCAGAAGGCAGCGGCCGCCGCAGCCCAGCGGTCAGAGGATGCGCAATCTCTTGAGACAATGGGCGGAAACGAATTCAACATTCTGAATTTCTATGCTTCCCCTGGCGAAATTCATCGAGGCGAAAGTGTGCAATTGTGCTATGGAGTTGCTAACACCCAGAGCGTGAAGATTGAGCCTGACACCGGCCGTGGCATGTGGCCCTCGCTGAGCCGCTGCATTGATATATCGCCGGCGAAAACCACGACGTATACGCTGACCGCCCAGAACTCTCAGGGCAAAACCAAAACCGCATCGCTAACGATCACAGTGCTCTGAGGTGCCGTCGCAGTCGCAAGGCACACTTGCCATGACTTGCGGGGCTGATCGTGCCCATGGCGCAGGGTGCCTGCGCCTGCTACCGCACCCCCAAGATCGTTTCGTTAAATTAGAGTCGTGCGCGTCCCGGCGCGAATTTCTCGGACCATCGGATCCGGCCCGTCACCTGCATTGCCACGAATAAGCTAAGGATTGCGCCAATCGTAACCGCAAGGCCCGTGTAGCCCTCGAAAAAGAATGCGTAAGAAAAGAGAACCAGATAAATCATCTGGGCGATTCCCGCCTCTACTGCCGCGAAGCGCATTCCGACGACCAAGCGCAGGTAGCTCACAACCAGAAATATCGACACGCACGAGCAGATCGCGAACGCGGCGTGAATCGAAATGTGATCCGCCAGGTAGGCCATCAGCAGATGAAACGAAAAAAAAGCGCACGCCAGAAAGAAATAGTTCATCGGATGCAATTCGATACCCCGAATCGTCGTCAGCGTGAACAGCACGAAAAAGAAGAAGAGCAACGAGACGGGCGCAAAATAACTGATTCGACCCGCCAGAGGTCCCGGCTGAATCTTCTGGGGCAAGGCGATGCCGATGGTGTATCCGGAAACGAGATTCTTGTAATCCCAGACCAGTTCCCAGCCTCCCTGGACGGCGCGCTCTTGCGTAGGTGAGAGAGTCGTTTCCGGAAAATCGAAGCCGCCGAAGTCTGTGGCGGCGCGCAACTCGAAATCGCGGACCTGGTTGACTCCTCCTCCGAAATCGTATTTCCAGGTATCGAGTCCCTGAGACGCGTATGCCACCGTGAGAATCGCCTTTTGGTGCGGCCCGATCCGTGCTGTCCCGTACGTGTCCATTTTGTCGTTGGAAATGCCAAGAGGCCCTCCATTGACGCTAAGTACTACGCCGTCATATAGGGCCTTTTCGGCTGGAAGGTGCAGCGTGAAGGTGATGTCGCGCGCGATGTCCTCGGGATTCGTGAATTCGTAAGTCCCCGCGAATCTGACCCGGTACGTGCTATACCACAGTAGCCCCTTGCGCCGGTAATCCAGGTTCAATCCGACATTCACGCGGCTCCTCTCAAGCGGCAGTGTATGAAGCCTCTCGCTTTCTTCCGTTCGTATTACCTCGGTGTGGTTCTCCACCACCGCGACTTGCTTCGAGAACTTGGTCTTGTAGGTCGCCGTGGGAGGTGATTGCTCCTGGGGCGAGCCCCAGTTGGAAGAGACGCGTCCACGAAGCTGCGAATCCGAGTTGTAGGTGCGGTAGAAGATCGTGCTTCCCAGAATACCCCAGGCGACAGAGGTGCAGGCGAATATGAAAAGAATGGCAGCAATACGCTTGACCACGGCAAATCTCCTTGTTTGGAGACAGGAACGAACGTGGGCAGTGTAGTCACTCTATTCTGTTATGTCAAGTACTTTGTAACATGAAGTAAGGACAGACAGCTGTCCGCGACCCCGCCTCCACCCACATTTCCCGAATTTCCCTCCCCCCCTCGCCGGAAGAGCGTTTGCGGGACCCCGCGCAAATCCTCTATACTCAAAGGGTAACCTCACGACGGCCCTGTATTTTCGGGGCCCAACCCTGAAACTCGCAGCTCACGACATGAATGACTTAGCCGAACGGATCAAGAAAAAGCTGAAGGATGAAATCGCCGTCCTCGAGCATGAACTCCATAGCGAGCTGCCCAAGGAGATCAAGGTGGCTCGCGCTCACGGTGACCTCTCGGAAAATGCCGAGTACAAGTATGCCAAGGAGCGCCAGGCCTATGTTTCGGCCCGGCTCGGACAGCTCCACAAGCGTATGGCAGACATCTCGCTCATGAATCTCAACAATCTGCCGAAGGACCGGGCAGCTTACGGCTCCAGGATCATAGTTCTCGATGTTGCCAAAGACGCGAAGATTGAATATAAGCTCGTTACGACCGAGGAAGCCGACGCCGCCAAGGGGATGATCTCCACCAGTTCCCCCATTGGCCGCGCTCTCCTGGGCAAGAAGGTTGGTGACGAGGTGAGCGTAGCAACCCCGGCCGGAGTGAAGGAATACGAAGTGGTGCGCTTGACCACCATCCACGATGAAGTCTGACGGGGAGCACGTTTTTCCATGCTGATGCGGACCATCGGCCGCTATCTGTTGTGGCCTATCGGCGCCCTTTCCTTCCTGCTTGCCTCCACGGGCATTCCCCCCAATGTCATCACCTGGTCGGCATTGTTCCTGAATCTCTGGGCAGGCGTTTTCTTCGCGGCGGGGAGGTTTGCCGCCGCGGCCGGCCTGATGATTCTCGCGGGGGCTTGCGATTTGCTCGACGGTCCCGTGGCTCGGCGTCAGAACCGCGTCTCCAGATTCGGCGGATTTCTCGAGTCGATTCTCGACCGCTACGCCGACCTCATGCTGTTCCTCGGTATTCTCATCTACTACGTCCGCGTCAACCGTTTCTCCTACGCGATTCTGGCCGGCGTCGCGATGGCCGGAGCCGTGATGGTTAGCTACGCCAAAGCGCGCGCCGAATCCTTGGGTCCCTCGTTGGACGTTGGCTTTTGGGAGCGCCCGGAGCGATTGGTGTTGATGATCATCGGCGGGCTTGTCGGGCAAATGGGTTTCATTCTGTGGATTTTGGCCATTGGGTCGAATCTCACGGTAATTCATCGCATCGTCCACACCTGGATGGAAACGGAAGGCAAGCTTCGCAAGCGGCTCGCGGATGGTCCGGCAACTGCTCCTTTGCAACTATCGCCAAAGGTTGCTCCGGAGCCTCCCGATGCGCGGCCACGCTCCGTTCTCACCCGCTCCGCTGGACGGGGCAACTAAGATGGCGAAGCTGCTCGGCATCATCGGAGCCCTCGTGGTGTGCGCCGGCTTGGACCTGCTCTGGCAGTCCCGGCATGAGATTCGATTTTTGTCCTCTGCTTACTTCAGGATTCTGCGCTCTGTTTTTCGATTCCAGGGCCCGTCCCGCTTGTTTATTTTTAGAGAGATTGCCCAGCGGCGCCACGGCGCTGTTCGATTTCTCCTCGGCATGGGCTTCGCATTTGTTCTGGGCCCCATCCTTATCGCGCTGGGCGTGACGCTGATGTTCTACACGAATTTCTGACCTCCTTGCGACCCTCCCTCATCGTTCACGGCGGTGCCTGGGCTATTCCCGAACAGAGTTTCCCGGCCTGCCGTGATGGGATCCGCCATTCTCTCGATGCCGGCTGGAAAGTTCTCTCTCGCGGCGGCAGTGCAGCGGATGCCGTCGAAACCGCCATCGTCAGCCTGGAAGACGACCCCGTGTTCGACGCCGGTTTTGGCTCGCACCTCACCCTCGACGGCCGCGTTCAACTCGATGCGATCCTCATGGATGGCGCAACTCTCAAGGCTGGGGCCGTTGCTGCCGTCGAGCGCGTGCGCAACCCTATCCGCCTGGCCCGCTGCATCCTGGAAAAAAGTAAACACATCCTGCTCGTCGGCGCCGGCGCAGAGCAGTTCGCGCACGAAAATGGCATCGCGCTTTGCGATCCTGACGAGTTGATTACGGAACAAGAGCGCGCGGCCTGGCTTCGTTGCCGCCAAGACTCGCATGCCGCCGAGAACCACTCCAGTCATTCGCAAGGAACCGTCGGTGCTGTGGCTCTCGATTCACTCGGCGGTCTTTTTGCGGGCACTTCCACCGGTGGCACGTGCTGCAAGCATTCCGGCCGAGTCGGTGACTCTCCGCTCATCGGTTGCGGCTGCTATGCCGATTCGGAATGGGGCGGCGTCTCATGCACCGGAAACGGGGAAGGCATCATGAAGATTGTCATGGCCAAAATGGCTGTCGACCTTCTCGCCGAACCGCCGGGCGATCCCTATCAACTCCGTCCAAAACCCGAAGGATCGCAGCCTCAGCAGAACCAAGCCCAGTTCGTTGCCGACGCGTGCGTTCGCAAACTCGCGCATCGCGCCCGCGCCACCGGAGGCCTGATCCTGCTCGACCGCGAAGGCATCCCCGCCGCCGCGTTCAATACGCCGTACATGGCCTATGGGTTTGTCGCGCCTGACGGCCGCTTCCATATCTTTCCGTAGCCGTCCGGCGGATCAAACGCTTGCTTTTTCTACCGCCCTAGTTAAAGCGCACTTCTACCGCGGGGTGCTTTTCCAGGTGGACGGAATCGATGAAGCGCACCTCGCCCCCTTCGAGGGTCATGATGAGCGAGTGGGTTCGCACTCCGTCGCGGAAAAATCGGATTCCGTGCAACATGCCGCCCCCGGTGACGCCCGTGCAAGCGAAAATGATGCGTTTGCCGGGCGCGAGGTCTGCCGTGTCGTAGATTTTCTTGCAGTCCTTGATTCCCATCTGCGCCATGCGCTGTTCGTCCTCGGGCTTGGTAAGGACGAGTCGCGCGAGAATCTGCCCATTTAGGCAGCGCAACGCCGCAGCCGTTAAAACGCCTTCCGGGGCGCCTCCGATTCCCATAACCGCGTGAACGGCAGTTCCACGCACAGCCGCTTTGATGCCGGCGGAAAGGTCGCCGTCGCCGATCAGCTGGATGCGCGCGCCCGCGGTCCGAATGTCGTTGATCAGTTTTTCATGCCGAGGGCGATCGAGCACAATCACGACGAGGTCTTCCACGTCGCGATCAAGGCGCCTCGCGATCGCCTGAAGATTCGTTTTCACAGGAGCATCCAGATCGATCGCGCCCTTGCATGGCGGCCCAACGATCATCTTTTCCATGTAAATGTCGGGCGCGTGAAGCAGGCCGCCCGGCTCGCTCGCTGCCAGCACCGTAATGGCGTTCGGTTCGCCCGTCGCGCATAGGTTCGTGCCTTCGAGGGGATCGACGGCGATATCCACCTTGGGATAATTCGAATTCTTGTCGCGGATGGCCGCTCCTACTTTCTCGCCGATATAAAGCATGGGCGCTTCGTCGCGCTCTCCCTCGCCGATCACAATGGTGCCGTCCATTCCCACGCCATCCATTTCCGCACGCATCGCCTCAACCGCTGCCTGGTCCGATTTGTGGCGGTCTCCCTGACCCATCGTTCGCGCCGAGGCGATGGCCGCCGTTTCAACGACGCGCAAAAATTCCAGACTGAGTGCTCGCTCCATGCGGATCTCCTGTAATTGGGAACGGCGAACGGCAGACGGATCTTTGAGTCACCCGTGCCTCATAATCTCAATGGTGAATGGCAACGTCAACCGCCTTCCCGTGCCGCGGATTGGGCGACAATCCACGGCTAAACGAACGCGGCGACGCCCGTGATGCGCTCGCCGATCACGAGCTTGTGGATGTCGTGCGTGCCTTCATACGTGTACACCGACTCGAGATTATTCATGTGGCGCATGATCGGGTAATCGTCCACGATCCCGTTAGCGCCCAGAATCTCTCTCGCGCGCCGCGCTGTTTCCAGCGCCATCCACACATTGTTCATCTTCAGCATCGAAATGTGCGAAGGATGAACCCGTCCCTGATCCTTCAACCGCCCTACTTGCAGCGCCAGGAATTGCGCCTTCGTGATTTCCGTCACCATCCAAACCAGTTTTTCCTGCACGAGCTGGTGCGACGCAATGGGCTTATTGGCGAACTGCTTCCGCTCTTTCGCGTAGCGTAACGCGCTTTCGTAACACGCCATCGCCGCGCCTATACCGCCCCAGCCGATCCCGTACCGCGCCTGGTTCAGGCACGAAAGCGGGCCTTTCAACCCTTCGACGCCCGGCAGCAGGTTTTCCGTCGGTATCTTGCAGTCGCTCATCGCGAGCCCCGATGTGATCGAAGCGCGCAGCGACCATTTGCCGTGAACGTCCCACGCCTTGAAACCCGGCGTGCCTTTCTCCACCAGGAATCCGCGGATCTTCTCGTCTTCGCACTTGGCCCACACAACGGCAACGTCCGCGATCGAGCCGTTCGTGATCCACATCTTTTCCCCGTTCAGAACATATCCGCCACTCTTTTTCACGGCGCGGGTCAGCATCCCGCCCGGATTCGATCCGAACTGCGGCTCGGTCAGCCCGAAACAGCCGATTGCCTTTCCTTGTTGCAGCAGAGGCAGCCATTTAGTCTTCTGCGCGTCCGAGCCGAACGCGTGAATCGGATACATCACCAGCGCCGACTGTACGGAAACGAAGCTGCGTAGTCCCGAATCGCCGCGCTCGAGCTCCTGCGTCACCAGCCCGTATTCCACGTTCGACATTTCCGCGCAGCCATAATCCTTCAGGTTCGCGCCGAAAAATCCGAGTTCCGCCATCTGCGGCACGAGCTGCGTGGGGAATTTACCGTCGCGATTGCATTGCTCGATGATGGGCAGGATTTCGTCGTCAACGAACTCCCGCGCAGTTTGCCGCGCGAGCTTTTCTTCGTCGCTCAGCAGCGAATCGAATTCGAGAAAATCGACACCCGAAAATGGCATGAGTT
Organism: Candidatus Acidiferrales bacterium; assembly: GCA_035277685.1. Taxonomy (GTDB): domain Bacteria; phylum Acidobacteriota; class Terriglobia; order Acidiferrales; family UBA7541; genus Palsa-295. The sequence goes on along the minus strand of DATEKA010000173.1, from coordinate 21,706 downwards.
CTCCTACGCGGCTAAAAGCGAGGACGTGAGAATCGCTCGCTTCGCTCCGGATAACGCTGCGCCTGGAACTGCTGCCGCATTGCTGCGCCATTCTAGCGAACGAGCGCCATAAGATGCCAGCGCCGTGACCCGTCGCGGGAACGCGAGACCCCCAATCCGGAACTTTTCATCCCTCTCCGGTGTATTCTCAGCCAGGACCCACCCCACGCCTCCACAAGGAGTGAACATGAACGCGACCCGCAATCCGGGGAGAGCCGCCGGACTCTGGTATCTCCTCCTCGTTGTCATCGGCCCACTCCGGCTCATGTATATTCCCGGCAAGCTGTTCGTTCACGGGAACGCCGGCGCGACGATCAGCAACATTGCCGCTCACGAACGGCTCTTCCGCTTCGGCATCGTTGGCGACCTCGTCTGCGCAATCATCTTGATCTTCCTCACAATTGCGTTTTACCGGTTGTTTAGAGAGGTGGACCAGCGACTTGCCGTTCTCGTAGTGATCCTTGGCGGCGTGATGCCGGCAGTCATCGACATCGTGAATGTCGTGACCGACCTCGGGGTCCTCACGTTTGTCAGTAGCGCCAATTTCCTGTCCGCATTCGACAAGCCTCAACGTGACGCGCTGGCTATGCTGCTCCTTCGCTTGCACGACCATCAAAACACGGCGGCCGAGATTCTATGGGGCGCGTGGCTTTTCCCCCTGGCGTTGCTTGTCTACCGGTCGCGCTTCCTGCCGCGATTTCTTGGCGTCTGGCTCATCATCAACGGCCTCGCCTATCTAACTCTTAGCTTCACAGGAGTTCTTACCCCGCAATATCAGGGCAAAGTATTCCTCTTCTCTCAACCTGCCATGTTCGGCGAGATAGCATTGATGCTGTGGCTCGTGATCAAAGGCGCCAAGCCGCCGCAAGTTCTCCAGCGGACGGCATCACTCTCATCTGCTTAGCCGGGGACGGTTCAGTTGGCACGGTAAGTCTCAAAATCCCTGGCCGCACGGATCGCTCTTTTGCATGTGTAGGGTATACTCCGCTGCATGCCGCAACGCCGCGGGTGCTTCGGGAATCTCGTCTCGTCCATCGTTGTTCTTGCCGTCTGCGGCGCCATTGTGTACGGCGTTGTGGCGCTCTTGGACCCATGGGCGTTGCATATAGGCGGCCGTTCGACTCCCTTTCTTACCTGGCACGGATCAGGCAAGCTGCATACAAAAAGCGGCATCGAATATCCGCTGTACGTGAATTTCTTCCCGTCTTCTCATTTTTCGCGGCTTCACTTGGACGGCAAACGCCCCACTGGCGGCTTGCAGGGTTCGGCGTGGCTCTGCACATCGCCCGGTGTGACGCAGTATCTTAATCTGTCGGGCACCACCTATGGCGAATGGCGCAGTACCGAAGACAGTATTGTGGCCTGGCGCCTGCTCGAGCGAAAGATCGTTGATGTGGGGCAAAGGCAGGGTTACTTCGATCTGTATGGCAAGTGGGATGGTCCGAAGCTTGTGATGGATGATCGCGGAAGATATTCGGGCACATTCCGCTCGGGGCTTCGGATCGAGCGCGCCTCCGTGACCCTCGCGTGGAGCAATTACTCCGATTTCAAGGCTGCGTGTGCAAATCCCAAGAATTTGCCGGCTGGCCCATAAAGCTGACCGGTCCGAGCGCGGACCTTGACTCCTCTTTCGACTTGCCTACAATCGCTTACCTATGCAGATGACCCCGTGTTCGCGACTCGCAAAGCGCGACCTGACCGCAATACTGATCGCCACCATAAGCACTCTGTTGCTCACATTGCCCTTCGCGCTCGCCCATTCCGTCAATAATCCCGTTTTTCAGCGTCCTATCAAACGCGTCGAGCGCGAACGGGCGCTGCGCAACCCGCGCGATCCGCTGTGGATCCGTCCCGCGCCTGCTGTTTACCGCGTAAGGATCGAAACCACGAAGGGCAGTATCGTGCTCGAGGTGAACCGTTCACTTGCGCCGCGCGGCGCCGACCGCTTCTATCACCTCGTCCAGTGCGGCTTCTACGATAATTCGCGCTTCTATCGCGTGATCGCCGGCCGGTTCGTGCAATTTGGGATTGCCGGCAACCCTGCTATCGCGCAGATCTGGCGCAACGAGCGGTTTCCCGACGACCCCGTGCGCGCGTCCAACGTCCGCGGAACATTCGCCTTCGCCATGACCGGCCCCGACGCGCGGACCACCCAGATTTACATCAATACCGGCGATCAGTCGCGTCTCGATAAGAGCGGCTTCGCGCCTTTCGGCAAAGTCGTGGACGGAATGGACGTCGTGGATAAACTCTACTCGGGATACGGCGAACATTCAGGCGGCGGCATGCGCGCTGGCCGCCAGGACAAGCTTTTTGAGGAAGGAGACGCCTACCTCGACCGCCAGTTCCCGCTCCTCGACAAGCTCGTCCGCGCGACCATTATTCCGCGGTGAGCCCGCCCACCTTCCAGTCCGTCTCGAATGACACGGCCGTCGGTTTCAGCCCCTGCGCCACAGACCACCCCTAGTCGCAAATGCCCGCGAGTAGAAATCGTCGTAACCTATTGAAAACAAACATTCCACAAATTTCTAGTCGCCAAAAGATCCGCCATTCCTCATTTGCTTTATTTTCGCCTTTTTCACAATTTTGGGGTTCCTGGCGAATGCTGGACAGTTAATTTTCGGGGGCGACCCAGTCATTGGGCGGGAAGTCAATCTGCCAGAAGGACGCCATGGGCTTCTCGAACTCGATTCCCATTTGCGACCTTCCAGCCTGGGGCTTGCTGACGTAAACGATTCGGCAGTTCAGCGATTGCTCCGTGGCCTTGTTCGACATTTGAATCTGCTGGCCCGCCGTCACGGGCGTCGCCAGCGAGATCAAAGCGCCATGCGCATTCACCACCAGCGTGCGCGTCTCCTCCTTGAAATCCTGCCCCGAGGAGTTCTTTCCGCTGACCAACACGGGTACGCTAAGGAGAACGCGCAGACTCCTGCGCCTTCCCGGATCCCCAACCCAGTTGCGCATTTGAGTTTCTTCGCCCGCGGGGAGCGCCATAATCGAGTCAGATTACGCGTACCCGACGTACCCTGCAATAGGACTAAGGTTCTATCCAGCTACTATCCTCATGAAATGTGGAAGCTTACCGTGTGAAGTATCGGCTAACAATGCAGTATTCTCTCGCGCCCCTCTTTCACGTTCCGCGTCGCGTTTCTAGTGTCGGCGATCAGCCGCGAGTGGCGCACGATCGAATCGTAGTCGTACGCCGAATGGTCAGTCGCGATCAGAACGCAATCGTAGCCCGCGAGTCGCTCCGGCGTCAGCTCCACCGAGCGCATGTTGGAAAAATCGTAGTGACGCATTTTCTTCAGCGCGGGAAAGTAGGGGTCGTTGTAATCGATCTTCGCGCCGCGATCCGTCAGCAGCTCTAGTAGCTTCAGCGATGGAGACTCGCGCAAATCGTCCACGTCTTTCTTGTACGCCACTCCCAATAGCAGAATTTTCGATCCCTTCAGGCTTTTCTCGCGTTCGTTCAGCGCTTCGGCAACGGATTCAACCACCTGGTACGGCATCAGCGTATTGATCTCGCCCGCAAGCTCGATGAACCGCGTCGCGAAATCGTATTCGCGCGCTTTCCAGGAAAGATAAAACGGGTCTACAGGAATGCAATGGCCTCCGAGGCCGGGCCCGGGATAAAAGGGCATGAAGCCGAACGGCTTTGTCGCCGCGCCATCGATCACTTCCCAGATGTCGAGACCCATTCGCAGGCTCAGCAGCTTCAGCTCGTTCACCAGGGCGATGTTCACGCATCGGAAAATGTTCTCGAGCAGCTTGACCATCTCCGCCGCGCGCGTCGAGCTGACAGGAACCACGCGTGAAACGATCTGCGTGTAAAGATTCTGCGCCGCCTGGCGGCTCGCGGGATTCACTCCGCCCACGATCTTCGGAATCTGCGCGAGTCCGTAATTCTTGTTGCCGGGGTCTTCGCGCTCCGGTGAGAAAGCAAGAAAGAAATCGCCCGCCGCCTGCTTGCCGCCGGCGCCATTGTCAATCGGGCAGCGCAGGCCGCTCTTTTCCAGGATCGGTAGCACGAGTTCTTCCGTTGTTCCCGGGTACGTGGTGCTTTCGAGGACGACGAGCTGATTGCGCTGCAGGTTCGGCGAAATCTCGCGTGCGGTGTTCTCCACGTAGCTCATATCGGGTTCGCGCCTCGCGTCGAGCGGCGTGGGAACGCAAATCAGGACCGCGTCCATTTCCTTGAGCTTGGAGAAATCGGTCGTGGCGCTGAAGTGTTTCGCTTCCACGTGCTTGCGGATTTTCTCCGCCGGGATGTGCTGGATGTAGCTCTCGCCGGCGTTCAGCTTCTCGACTTTCGCGTCGTCGAGATCGAACCCCGTAACACGCTGCCCGACGTCGGAGAAGCGCAGCGCCAGGGGGAGACCCACGTATCCGCATCCGATGATGCCAATTCTTATGCCCTTGCCGGAGAAGAATTCAGGAGTGCGATCAGCGCCCATTCAATGTCCTCGCAGAAATGAAGTTGAGAGCCGCCGGTTTCGGCTTGCCGGCGTGGCGAAGGGTGAGCTTCTTTCTCAAGCACCTTCAATTCAATATAGCAATTTCCGGCGGCGGACCAAAGCGCCGCGCTGGCGCCGACTGCAAATTCCCAACCTTTCCCGGAATTTGCCCGAGAGTTGCACGGTCACGCACCTTAGATCGCCGCCTTAGAAAACCCACTTTAGCAAACCCAAGATCCGCGGCCTGGCTCCCCGCTTGTGGGGGCCAGCTCATGTCATCGCGGAAGCCTCGAGCGCCAAAGCGTTGACGCCAGCCGGGCGCGATGCGATAATCCGCTTCTTTGTGCGGACGCTATTGCGTGTTCGTGCGGGGCGACGGCCATATAACAGGGGTGGCTGACCGCAGTGCAGCAGAACGCAGGTTGAAGCGACGCAATCGAGTTCATTCCTGAACGATGGACATTCTCCAACAGCTCGGCGAACTGTTCCTTCAATCTGTGCCCACGATCATCATCGTTTTGCTTTTCTATCTGTTCCTGCGATGGTCGTTCTTCGGGCCGCTGCAAAAGGCAATGGCGGAGAGGACGTCGCGCATCGAAGGAGCGCGAGCGGAGGCCGCCCGGCTGGAGGCGGAGGCGAAGCAGGAACTGGATTCCTACCAGGAAGCTCTGCAGAAGGTTCGGCGGAGCATTCTCCAGGAGCAGGAACAAGCGCGGCAGGCGATTCTCGACGAACGAGCGCGTTTGCTGAAGGCGATGCGCGCACGGACGCAGGAGGAAGTTGCTGACGCGAAGAGGAGAATCTCTGCGGAAATCGCCGAGGCGCAACGCGACGCCGAACAGCAGGTCCCCGAACTCGCGGCGCAGATCGCCAGAGTGATTCTCGAACGTCCTTCCGGGTTGGCCGGAGGTCCTGCACGATGAGGCGCGTTCTGGTCTTTCTGGGATCTCTCGGGGCGCTCGTGTTCGTCGCCGTAACTCCATTGCTTGCGCAAGAGGGAGGACAATCCTCGGCGGATTCCCCGGCTGGCTGGGTATTCCGGTGGATCAACTTTGGGCTGGTGTTCGGCGCCATCGCGTACCTTGCGGTGAAGAAAGGCGGCCCGTATTTCCGGCGGAATGCCGATGCGATCGCCGAGCGGGTGGCGGAAGGAACTCGGGCGCGACAGGCCGCGGAAGAGCGCCGGCGGGAGATCGAAGCGAAGCTGGCGGGTCTGGATAGGGAGATCGAGGAGATGCGCGCTGCGGCAAAGCGCGATTCAGAAGCGGAAATTCAGCGGCTGCGAACCATGGCGCGCGACGACGCGCAGCGAATCGAGATAGCGGCCCAGGCGGAGATTGCCGCGGCGGAACGAGCGGCCCGGCTCGAATTGAAAGCGCTGACGGCCCGGCGAACGGTCGAGCGCGCGGAGATGCTGCTGAGGCAGGAACTCAATTCCGCAAATGATGCGGCCCTGTTCCGCGCGTTCGTCAACGACCTGAGCGGGAGAGCCAATTGAACGGCTCATTGGCTCGAAAATACGCGGCTGCTCTTGCCGATGTCGCCATCGAGCGGAACGACGGCGAGGCGATCAAGGCCGGGCTTGCATCGTTTGTGGATACGTTCTTTGAGTCCGCGGACCTGCGAAACTTCCTCGAGAGTCCGGGTGTCGAGGCCGAGACGAAGCGCGCCGTCATCGAAAAACTCGCGGAGCGCATGAATTTGGGCGCTGCCGTGCGGAATTTTATCTGGATCGTCGCAGACCACCGCCGGACGGAGATGTTGCGCGAGATTGAAGCCGCCTTTCGAGACGAACTGAATGGGCGCCTGGGCGTTGCCGAGGCGGAAGTCACGACAGCGCGTTTACTGGATGACAGAGAGAAGAGGGAATTGACCGCCGCGCTGGAGCGGCGCACAGGCAAGAGAATCGAAGCGACGTTCCGCGAGAACAGGGATTTGCTCGGCGGGGCGATTGTGCGCGTTGGATCGACGATCTATGACGGGTCCGTGCGCGAACAACTCGCGCGATTGCGCGCGGAACTCGAAGCGGAATAGGAGCCGGAATGGCGAATATCAAGGCGGACGAGATCACGAAAATCCTGCGCGAGCAGATCGAAAACTATAAGCAGGTCGTCGAAGTTGACGAAGTCGGTTCCGTGATCTCGGTCGGCGACGGCATCGCCCGCGTTCACGGCCTCGACCGCTGCATGGCCGGCGAGATGCTCGAGTTTCCTCACGGCGTTTTCGGCATTGCGCTCAACCTGGAAGAGGACGAAGTCGGCACGGTTTTGCTGGGCGACTACACGGAGATTCGCGAAGGCGACACGGTGAAGCGCACGGACAAGATCATGTCGGTGCCGGTGGGGGAGGCGTTGATCGGGCGGGTGGTCAACCCTCTTGGCCAGCCGCTCGACGATAAGGGCCCTGTGATGACCCAGGCGCGCAATCCTCTCGAGCGCCTTGCGCCGGGCGTCGTTGACCGCCAGCCCGTCCGCGAGCCTGTGCAGACGGGAATCAAGGCGATCGACTCGATGATTCCGATCGGACGCGGCCAGCGCGAGCTGATTATCGGCGACCGCCAGACAGGAAAGACCGCTCTGATTCTCGACACGATTCTGAACCAGCGCGGCGGCGATCTGATCTGCATCTACTGCGCCATCGGCCAGAAGCGTTCGACGATCGCGCAGGTAATCAAGACCCTGACTGACTACGGCGCCATGGACTACACGATCGTAGTAGCAGCTTCCGCGACGGAACCGGCCACCATGCAGTTCATCGCTCCATTCGCGGCATGTGCGATGGGCGAGTTCTTCCGCGATAACAAGCGGCACGCGATCTGCTTCTATGACGATCTTTCGAAGCACGCGCAAGCGTATCGCGAGATTTCGCTCTTGCTGCGGCGGCCGCCGGGACGCGAAGCTTATCCGGGAGATGTGTTCTTCCTGCACTCGCGCCTGCTCGAGCGCGCGGCGAAACTGAACGACTCGCTCGGCGCCGGATCGCTCACCGCGTTGCCCGTAATTGAAACGCAAGCCGGAGACGTCTCGGCCTACATTCCGACAAACGTCATTTCGATTACGGACGGCCAGATTTATCTCGAAGCGGACCTTTTCAACGCGGGGATTCGTCCGGCCATCAACGCCGGAATTTCCGTGAGCCGCGTTGGCGGAAATGCGCAGATCAAGGCCATGCGGCAGGTTTCTGGAACGCTGCGCCTGGATATGGCGCAATACCGGGATCTGGCGGCGTTCGCGCAGTTCGGCACGGAACAGCTCGACAAAGCGACTCAGGCGCAGCTCGCGCGCGGCCAGCGGTTGACGCAAGTGTTGAAACAGGACCAATACCAGCCATTGCCGGTAGAGAAGCAGGTGATGATCATTTTCGCCGGAACGAATCGTTATCTCGACGACCTCGAAATTCCCGCGGTGCGAAAATTCGAGAAGGAACTCTATCCCTTTCTCGACACGAATTTCAGCGACCTGTTGAAGACCCTGCGAGAAAAGAAGGCGTTCGACGACGCCTTGCGCGCGGAAGCAAAGAAGGCCCTCGACGCGTTCAAGCAGGGCTTCAGCGCGAAGGAAAGCACGGCCGCGGCGGTTTGACGCCCAAGCCCCGAACCCATGCCAACGCTTCTCGATTATCGCCGGCGCATTCGTTCGATCAAGAGCACTCAACAGATTACGCGCGCGATGAAGTTCGTGGCCGCAGCGAAGCTGCGCCGCGCGCAGACGGGCGTTTTCGCCGCACGTCCATACGCTCATGAGATTGTTCGGGTGCTGCGTTCGGCCGCGGCGCGGATAGACACCCCGGCGCATCCCCTTCTGGAGCGCCGCCCCGAGGAGCGGGTCCTGGCCGTGATACTGACGGGTGATCGGAGCCTAGCCGGCGCCTTCAACGCGAATGTCCTCCGGCGGGCGATGCAGTTTCTCCGCGAACGGCCGGCTCACGAGACCGAGATCCTCATCGTGGGTAAGAAAGGTCGCGATACGCTGAGAAAGCGCGGCTGGAAATTCGCCGCGGAATATCTGAACGTCTCGAGCGCCGTTGAATTCGGCAAGGCCAGGGAAATTGCGGCGAAGATCGCGGAGCTCTACACGAAAAAGGAAGTGGATGCCGTTTACGCGATTTACAACGAGTTTAAGAGTGTGATGGTTCAGCGGCTTCAGGTCGAGAAGCTCCTGCCAGTCGCTCCGGCCGTCGTCGCGGAGCAGGGGACGGCGGAAACTGCGCCGGGACACGAAGTGCCTCAATCTTCGCTGCCGCGTGAACTTTCTCCGTCGGGGAAGTCGTTTATCGTCGACTACATTTACGAGCAGACGGTCGAGGAAATATTCGCGCATCTGGTGCCTCGATATCTCGAGGCTGAGGTGTTTCGCATTCTGCTCGAGTCCTCGGCTGCCGAACACGCCGCGCGCATGACCGCGATGGATTCGGCCACCCGAAACGCGTCAGACCTGATCGACCGCTTGACGTTGCAGATGAACAAGACGCGGCAGGCGGCCATCACGAAAGAGTTGATTGAGATTGTGAGCGGCGCAGCGTCGGCTACGTCATGAGTGGTGAATCGGGACTGATAAGGTGAGTCATAGGTCACGAATCAACGGGTCACGCCCTGCGGCTCGCAAATAGAATTTGGGAGAAGCAATGAACGAGCAAACGAAAATCGGCCATGTGGTCGAGGTGATCGGCCCCGTCGTGGACATTCAGTTCGAAGAGGGTCATCTTCCACTCATCCACAACGCCGTGCACATTACGAGCGAAGGGTTCAACGTTCCGGAGCCGCTGGATCTGGTCGCCGAGGTCGAACAGCATCTCGGGGAAGGACGCGTCCGCTGCGTTGCGATGAAGCCGACGGAAGGTTTGGTGCGCGGCATGAAAGCCGAGGACCTCGGCCAGCCGATCGAGGTCCCCGTCGGGCGCGCGACGCTGGGGCGCGTGCTGAACGTGCTCGGAGAGCCGGTGGACAACATTGGAGAAGTGAAGACCGAGAAGCGCTATCCGATCCATCGTCCCGCCCCTTCGCTCGAGGACCAGTCGACGACGCTGGAAATGTTCGAAACGGGCATTAAGGTGGTGGATCTGATCGAGCCATACCTCAAAGGCGGGAAAATCGGGTTGTTCGGCGGCGCGGGCGTCGGCAAGACGGTGCTGATTCAAGAGCTCATCCACAACGTCGCGCTGAAGCATGGCGGTGTGTCAGTGTTTGCGGGCGTGGGCGAGCGCACGCGCGAAGGCAACGACCTGTGGCTCGAAATGCAGGAGTCGAAAGTTATTGTTCCGGGCGATTCGGAAAAATCCCGCTGCGCGCTCATTTATGGGCAAATGACCGAACCGCCCGGCGCGCGGCTCCGCGTCGGCCTCACTGGACTGACAGTCGCTGAATATTTCCGTGATGAAGAGCACCTGGACGTGCTGCTTTTTATCGACAACATTTTCCGCTTCGTGCAAGCAGGCTCGGAAGTGTCGGCTCTTCTTGGGCGCATGCCTTCCGCCGTCGGCTACCAGCCAAACTTGAACACGGAAATCGGTGAACTCGAAGAACGCATCACTTCGACGAAGCACGGCTCGATCACATCGGTGCAGGCGGTATACGTTCCGGCGGACGATTACACCGATCCGGCGCCAGCCGCCACGTTCTCGCACCTGGACGCCACGACAAACCTGAGCCGCCAGATTTCGGAACTCGGAATTTATCCGGCTGTGGACCCGCTGGCGAGTTTCTCGCGCATTCTCGATCCGCGCGTCGTCGGAGACGAGCACTACAATGTGGCCCGCAGCGTCAAATCCGTTCTCCAGCGATACAAGGAGCTGCAGGACATCATCGCGATTCTCGGAATCGAAGAGCTGTCCGACGAGGACAAGCAGACTGTCGCGCGCGCGCGCAGAATACAGCGATTCCTTTCGCAGCCGATGTTCGTCGCGGAGCAGTTCACGGGTCTCGAGGGAAAATACGTGAAAATCGAAGACACGGTCCGCGGCTTCAAGGAAATCGTCGAAGGCAAGCACGACGAGCTTCCGGAACAGGCGTTCTATATGGTGGGAACCATCGAGGAAGCGCAGCAGAAGGCGGAAAAGATCGCGGCCCTGGCGTGAGGTAGCGTGAGAGGCGCCGGGTGATCACTAACGACCGGCTAGACGAATGCTTCCTGAGAAAATCGAACTCGAAGTGGTGACGCCGCAGCGCCTCGTGCTGCACGAGGACGTCGAATCGGTGGAATTGCCGGGCCGAGACGGGTACATCGGTGTTTTGCCGGGCCATGCGCCGCTTCTCACGGAGCTCGGGATCGGCGTCCTGACGTATCGCACCAACAGCCACAGTCACGTGCTCACGGTAATGGAAGGATTCTCGGAAGTGTTGCCGGGCCGTGTGATCGTCCTCGCAGAAGTGTCGGAGCGCGCCACGGAAATCGATCTGGAACGTTCCAGGGCCGCGCTGCAGAGAGCTCAGGAACGTGTCGCTCAGACGGGTTCATCCGACGTCGATTGGAAACGCGCGCAATCGGCTCTGCAGCGCGCGATGGTGCGCATCCAGGTCGCATCCAGGGCGGGAAGCTGAATCCCGCGCTCGCTGTTCGCATCCAACCGGTATGAGCACAGAGCGCTCTTCATCGCCGTTCGTCAGCCGGTGTCCATGCTGAATTCCGGCCAAACGATTCATGCCTTCCTGCAACTCGCCGCTCGCGTGCCAAGCGGCCATGCCTGAAATTACGGTTTACGGGGCGTTTTGGTGCTGTGATTGCCGGCGGGTCCGGCAATTCCTGCGCGAGCGCGGAATCGCATTTCGCGAAATCAATATTGATGAGGAGCCGGACGCTGAGGAAGTCGTCTTGCGCGCCAATCATGGGCGCCGGAAGGTTCCCACCATTGAAATCGAAGGGCGATACTTCGCGTGCAGCCCGTTCGACCCGCACCAACTCGCCGAAGAACTGAAGATTCCGCTGAACCCGCTGAAGCCGTAACTCCTCGCCCGTGATTCGTGCTTGCAAGAATACCGGGCGGTCGCGAATCGCTCATAAACGATTCGCGAAGCCGGAAATCCAGGTACACGTTTGTGATTGGTTGCGAGACATCTGGGAGATCACTGCTTCGGGCAAAGGCGATGTCACCACGTGCTGCGAATCCCCAGGTTTCAAGTCCGGTTTCATCGGAATCACCTGCATCGCTCACACGAGGCCTGCGCCACGAGTCATCACTCCCGCGACATGCAAGTCGGGCGTGAGCACTACCAGGTCCGCATCGGATCCCATCGCGAGAATACCTTTTTTGCCCGCGAGGCCAAGCCGTCGCGCAGGGAGAATAGTCATCATTCGGATGGCATCCACCAGCGGCACGCCCAGCGAGACTAAGTTGCGAAGCGCGCGATCGAGCGTCAGCGTGCTGCCGGCGAGTTTGCCTTCGGAGTTACGGCAAACGCCGTCTCGAACTGTAACGTCGAACGTGCCGAGGCGATAGGTGCCGTCGCCCATCCCCGTGGCTGCAATCGCGTCCGTAATCGCGATAACGGTGTCGAAGCCCTTCACTCCAAGCAGCACTTGGATTGCGGGACCTGCGACGTGAACGAGATCGGCGATGATTTCCGCTGTGACGCCAGGTTCGGTCATCACCGCTGCGATCACGCCAGGATCGCGGTGCGTGAATGGACGCATGGCGTTGTAGGTGTGCGTGGCATGTTGGGCGCCGGCGCGAATGGCGGTCCTCGCTTGCTTGTAATCCGCGTCGGTGTGACCCATGCTGACGACTAGCCCCGCTGAAGCAGCATGCGCGACCAGTTCCATGCCTCCTGCCAGTTCCGGCGCGAGCGTGACTATCCGGGTCAGCCCTTCCGCGGCTTGCAGGAATTTGTCCAGGAGCTGCGTGGACGGTTTTTCGAGGCACTCCGGAGGATGAACCCCGCGCTGCTCCTTGCTGATAAACGGGCCTTCCAGATGCATCCCGAGAATTTCCGCCGCGAAACGCCCGTCGTTTTCGCTTCTTTGCGTACGGACGTATCTCGCGATGCCTTCGAGGCTTTTGCACGTGTCGTCGACAGGGGCAGTTACCGTCGTGGCAAGGATGGAGGTCGTTCCATATCGCGCCACTGTCGAGGTAATGCGGTCGAGGGCGCGAGGAGTGGCTTCCATCACGTCGTGCCCGCCGGCTCCGTGGATATGGACGTCGACGAATCCGGGCACAACCGTCATCCCTCCGGCGACATAGTCCACCGCGCCTTCAGGAACAGCGACTTGGTCACGGTGGCCAAGCGCGACAATCCGGCCATCGTCGACGAGAATCACGACATCGTTCAGCTCTTCCTGAGGCGTAAGGACGCGGCTGGCGTAAATTGCGATTGGTGGCATGTCTCGAACATGCTATCGAAGTCAGCGGAAAATTCACAGCGACGACTCGCGGCTTGCGCCAGATGAAGAAAGAGTTGCTTAGGCACCCTGCTGGGCCTGTTCGGGTTCGTCGCGAGCGATTGTAGAACGGCTCAACGGCTCGTAAGGCGGCGAAGTGACCGGGACCACGCGTTTCCTATGTTTGATTGCCGGAGTTCGCGGAAGTGCAGGAGCGTATAATCTCGCTTCGCGCGCGGAGGCTGGATATATGAAGCGTATTATTGTCACTCTGTTCGCTTCGGTTGTCGTTTTCTGCTGTGCCGCGACTGTTCGGTCATCGGACCTCGTGGTGACAGTTCGAAATCCAACGAGCTTCGCGCGCGCCAACGAAACGGTCACCCTGGATGCCTCGGCTCTGCGGCGCCTCCTTTCGGTTGACGACGTTCGCCGCGTGAACGTACGCGACCTCCAGTCCGGGCGGGACCTGCTGACGCAAGCGATTGACGCAAATGGGGACGGCCACTACGAACAGTTGATCTTTCAGACGAATATCGCTCCCCGCGAGACGAAGAAATTTGCCCTGAGCGCCGGCGAACGGCGCGTGCCAACGCCTCAAGAGTTCAAAGCCTACGGCCGTTTTGTTCGCGAGCGCGAAGACGACTTCGCCTGGGAGAACGACCGCATCGCGCACCGCATGTACGGTAAAGCGCTCGAGACTTCGCGGATAGACCCGCTGACGAGCAGCGCCGTTGATGTTTGGGCGAAGCGTGTGTCCCGGCTCGTGATCAATGATTGGTATATGGTTGACGACTATCACCGGGACCATGGCGAAGGCGGCGATTTCTACAGTGCCGGCGCTACGCGCGGTTGTGGCGGTAATGGAATTTGGAAGGACAATCGACTCTATCCTTCCTCAAACTTCATTCAGACTCGAGTGTTGGCGAACGGGCCGATCCGGGTCATCTTCGAATTGACCTATCCCGCGTGGAATGCGGATGGAACGGCCGTCGCTGAATTGAAGCGCGTCAGCCTGGATGCCGGGCAGAACTTCAATCGGTTTGAGAGTCATTACACCGTCGAAAGCCCCGCGCGCCTGACCGGCGCGATCGGGATCCGTAAGGGAACCCACGCCGTGGTTACGGAACCGCGAGGTAGTGCAACCATGCGCACCTGGGAAACGCTTCCTGACGATCACGGACAACTCGGTTGTGCCGTGATCGTCGATCCCGCGAATTTTGCCGGTTTTAGAGAGGATGCCAAAAACTTTTTGATGATCGCCGGAGTTCCCGGAAATCGCGTAGTTGTATACTACGCCGGGTTCGGTTGGAGCAGGAGCGGCTTTCCGACAGCCGAAGCATGGAATCAATACGTTACGCAATTCGCGGAGCAGTTGCGGTCGCCCCTTGAAGTCGGCATATCGGCAAAGTAGGTCGAATGCTCGCCGCGCGGATTCATTGGAGAGAACCTTGCGCAGCTTCGTCATGACGTTGGCGGTGTTCTTCGCGACAGGTTTTGGCGCTTTCAGCGCTTGCGCCCAGAGCGCGGCGCACACAAAATATTTTTCGGTGTGGCCCTCGACCATGTCGCCGCAGGAAGTGGGCAAGCGCGTTGCAGACCATTTTGTCGCGAGCCCGCACGCGAATCGGGAGCATATCGTATACGAGGAAGTCTGCACCTGGTACGGAGCGCTTACGTTTGCGCGACTCTCCGGAGACAAGGCCCTCACTTCCGGGCTCATTCAGCGTTTCGAGCCGCTGCTGAGCGCTCCTGGGTCAGCTCTCGTTTCCCGCGAGCGCCACGTGGATTTTTCCATGTTTGGCAGCCTTCCGCTCGAAATTTACATCGGGACGCGCGATCCAAAATATCTGGCGCTTGGAAAGGAATTTGCCGGTGTCGAATGGGAGAATCCCCTGCCGGACGGCCTGACCTCCGAGACGCGCTATTGGATTGACGACATGTATATGATCACCATCCTTCAAGTGCAGGCGTTTCGCGCGACCGGCGATTCCACTTATCTCGATCGCGCTGCAAAGGAAATGATCGCGTACATCGATAAACTCCAGCGGGCGAATGGATTGTTTTACCATGCGCCTGATGCGCCCTTTTTTTGGGGCCGCGGCAACGGCTGGATGGCCGCAGGCATGTCGGAACTTCTGCGCTCGCTTCCCCAAGATCACCCGGATCGCGGCCATATCCTGAATGCGTATCAGAGAATGATGAAGGCTCTCCTGAGCTTCCAGGGACAGGACGGCATGTGGCGCCAATTGATAGACCATCCCGAGTCGTTCGAGGAAACCTCGGGGAGCGGCATGTTCACCTTCGCCCTGATTACCGGCGTGAAAAACGGCTGGCTCGACGAGGAAACCTACGGTCCCGCGGCTCGCAAGGCGTGGCTCGCACTGGCCGGCTACGTCGATCAGAACGCGAATGTGACGAACGTCTGCGTCGGCACGGGAAAAAACAGCAGCCTCGAATTCTATCTGACCCGGCCGCGTCACACGGGAGACGACCACGGCCAGGCGCCCGTGTTGTGGGCTGCTTCGGCCCTATTGAGATAAAGGCGCAAGGCGCCGATCGGAGCAACTATGAGCACGCAAGCAGCCCCACCCGTCGAAAAGATGGTGTTCCGCAAGACCAACCAGCACATCGGCCGTCAAATTTCCGTCACGCCCGCGAACAGTACGAACAAACATCTTTGCTACGGCCGAATTCTGCTGAATTCCTCGACGCCATCCGTTTCCTTCGAGAACGGCGAGAGGGAGACCGGGCTGATCTGTCTTTCCGGCGCCGGTACCGTCAAGACCGGCGGAAGGACTTTCGATCTGGTCCCCTATGATTCGATTTACATCCCGCGCGGCAGCGTCATCGAGGTTTACACCGCTTCCTTGGCCGATTTCGCCGAATTTTCCGCCGCCGTAGAAGGCTCTTATCCGTTGCAGTTCGTTCGATACGCCGAGCTTTCCAAGGATCCCGCATTCAAGTTCGTTGCCGGCACCCCAGGCCAACAGCGTGAGGTGAATATCTGCATTGGGAAAAACGTGCAGGCAGGCCGGCTGCTCGTTGGCTTTACTTTTTCCGAGCCCGGAAACTGGACGAGCTGGCCGCCGCACGAGCACGCCAAAATGTTGGAGGAGATGTACGTTTATTTCCACATGCCCGCACCGGCATTCGGACTTCAACTCGTTTACAACGACAGAGAGTACCCCGAACTCGTCATTCCGGTTCGCGATGGAGACGCCGTCCTGATGCCAGGCGGATACCATCCCAACGTTTCTGTTCCGGGCCACGCTATTGGATTTCTATGGGCCATGGCGGCCCATCGCGAGAGGGAAGACCGCCAGTTCGGCGTCGTAAATGTGCAGCCTGAATTCAACCAGGGCGGTTCCGGCCTCGAAGCCAGCCATAAATAAGACCGCCACCACCCTTGTGACAGTCTCTCTAGCGAAGCCGGCAATCTCGCGTAAATTTTCGGCTCCAGTATCCCGTTACCGAAAAAAGTGAAGCGTGTCCCTGGGTTGTCATGTGGATCGCTTAGTCGGCCCGGTCATGTGCCTGCTCCGGACTCAATTGCCGGTCCTCGCCCGCCCCGGAGCTCAGCGCGGACAGAATGTCCGTCTTTGTCACGATTCCCTGAAGCTCCTCCTGGTCGTTTGCCACGATCAGCATGTGTTGTCCATGCGGCGCCATCAACAGGCGCAGCCCGTCCTGCAGTTCCAGGTCAGGCGAAACGATCTCCATTTCGCGGTTCGTGATTTCGCCGACCGGAATTTCGTCCCACTTGTCGGGCAAGACGCTGTGCAGCGCAGCCATCGAGAGCGTGCCGACCACCCGCCCGGCATCAAGCACCGGATACGCCGTGTGCGTCAGATGGTCGCGAACGTATTCCACGAACTCGCTCAGCGTCCATTTTGCGTCCGCCGACAAAATGCGCTTCTGCATGGCGTCTCGCACCCGGATTCGCGCGAGTTCCGCGATGCGGAATCCTTCGTGCAGCCGCTGGTCGCCGGACATTGACGCCTCGCCGGACACAGCGTACGCGATCGCCGCGCCAATCAGCGTCGGCACGATGTACGCATGGCCCCCGGTCGCCTCCGCCACGAAAACCACTGCCGTCAGCGGCGTTTTGTATCCGCCCGCGATGAATGCGGCCATTCCAACCGCTGCAAAAAGGTCCACGGACGGGCTGTGCGCAACCGACTGCGCGAATGCCGCACCGAAAGAGCTTCCCGTCAGGAAGAGCGGCACGAACGCGGCGCTCACCCCTCCCACACCAAGCGAGAACAGCGTCGCGGCGAGCTTCAGCACGCCAAAAACCACCAGCTCGAGCGAACTGTGCGCTTGTTGCAGAATGAGCGTCACCGCTTCGTAATTCGGCCCGATCGGGATCAAATCGCCCCGAAACGCGCTCACGAAAATCAGCCCGCACGCGCCGGTCAAGACTCCTCCGGCCGCCATCTTGATCCAGTGCGGCACCCTCGTCTCTATGGCAAACCGGCGGGCCCGCCGGAACGTGATATCGAACGTCATCGCGATCAGACCGCAGATTGCCCCAAGCAACGCGGCCCAAAGCAGATCTCGGCGGGTGTAGAAGCCGGTGCTGGGAAACGTGAAGAACGGCCCCGCCGTGGTGAAGGCCGCCATCGTTGCATACGACACCACCGACGCGATCAGCGACGGCAGCAGCGCCTCATGCGCCAGGTCGTCCTTGTACGGCATTTCCAGCGCGAAAACGATTCCCGTCAGCGGCGCGCGAAACACCGCGGACATTCCCGCCGCCGCTCCGCTGATCAGCAGGATGCGGCGGTCTCGCGGCTCGACTCTCAGCCTTCGGAGCTTCGTCCACAGCCACGATCCAATCGCTCCGCCGCCGTAAATGCTCGGCCCTTCGAGCGCCGCGCTCCCGCCCATTCCCACCGTGGCAATCGCCGCCAGCAGTTTGGGCACAAACGCGCGCATCGAAACGCGGCCCTGGTGCTCGTGATACGCACGGATGATCTCTTCCGTCGAATGCTCGTCGGGATCCGGCGTCAAATATTGCATCAGCAGTCCCGCCACGACAAACCCGGCAATCAGCCCGGGAACAATCACCGCGTGGTGTCCCAGGTAATACCTCAGAATCGGCGGCCACATCCACGTCAGGATTACCTTCACCAGCAGCGTAATCAGGAGTCCGACCATTACGCCCATGACTGGAGCGATCACCAGCCACTTGTGCAAATCGCGCGAGTACGTCTCCGTCAGGTCGCTGCGCACCAGCGCTGCGTACCGGTGGAGTTTTGGATAGCGGTCGGTTGTGAAGTTCAAAGGTCTCATGCCACGTCCCTGCGGACGTTCAACGAATTCTCTGCAATGCCTTCCCGTCGGTCAGTTGCCGGGCGCTTTTCCCAAACGCGCAAGAGCTGCTCCGCTCCGCCTGCCCCGAATTCCTTCGAGTTCTTGTCGGTGCAAGGCGGAAAGCTTCGTCAGGATCGACCGCCCTCTCTGCGTCAGCTCTACGCGAACCACGCGCCGGTCGCTCGCAACCGCTTCCCGGCGCACCAGCCCGGCGCGCGCCGCCCGGTTCACCAATTCCACTACTGCGTTGTGCCGTTCCTGAAGAAATTCCGCCAGCTCGGAGATATTTGCCCATCCATTCCCCGTAAACCCGGCCACTCCAAGCATCAACTGGTGTTGCTGCGGCGTCACGCCCGCTATCCGCGCGGCAGTTTCGCTGAATCGCAGGAACCGCCGGATCTCATAACGGAAGCGCGCCAGCTCCCCGATCACCCGCGAATGCATCTCGTGCGATTTCCCGGAACCGGAGCGACGCATTTTGGAATTATATCACATTACGATATATGCTGCCTCCCTTGCCCGAGGTGCTGCAACCGAACGCAGGCCGCTTCCGGGTATTTCATCCGTAGGATTGCCCATGTGGAGATGCCTGTTATTCGCGGGCGTTGGGCGTCATGGAACTCGCCCCTCCGCATTCTCGCGTTAGGGGCGAAAGAACGTTGGGTAGGCCGTTCGCTTGACAGCCGCTCGAGATGTCTTCATAATGCATATACATGCAGATGCGAACCACGCTCAATATCGACGACGACCTCTTGAGGGAAGCAGCGCAACTCAGCGGTATCGTAGAGAAGACGGCGGTAGTGCGAGCGGGCCTCGAGGCTCTGATTGCCCGCGAGAGCGCTCGGCGCTTGGCCGCGCTCGGTGGGAGCGAACCAAATATTCGGGCCGTCCGGCGGCGCCGGCTGCAATCGCGCGTCAAACACGCTCGTGCTGGTTGATACCTCCGTTTGGGTGGATCACCTCCGAAGGGGTGACCCCGGTCTGGTCCGCCTGCTTGATCGCGCTGAGGTGGAATGCCACCCCTTCGTCATTGGCGAACTGGCGTGTGGTTTGCCCCCTTACCGCTCGGAATTCTTATCGCTGCTCCAAAAACTGCCGCTTGTCCCAATGGCCGGCCACGGCGAGGTACTGTTGTTCGTCGAGCGCCATCGCCTGATGGGTCGCGGTATCGGCTGGATTGACGCCCACCTGTTGGCTTCCGCCTGCCTGGCAAGGCTACCGCTTTGGACCCGCGACCGGCGCCTCTTCCGGGCGGCTCAAGACCTGCAACTCTACGCCGAACCTTAGCCCGGGTGTCGGCGGGCCGCCCTCGCGAAGTTCGCAACAGCGGTATTTCGACCTGGAGACCCCAGTGCTCGAACCGCTCGAAAATCCATTCGGCCCAAATGTGTTACCCATGTGACCGGCACGCTCTGTAACCCTTGTCTCCGGGCTGGACCACGACAGGATGGCGCGCCCAAGGGGACGATTTTAGAACTTTCCTGGTGGATTTCGTCGCTGCCGTATCGACGGTTCAAATCTCCGCTGGATTGCGCCGATAGCGCCCAGGCTACCGCACCTCGCCCGGGCCGTACTCCGCCTTCACAGGCGGCCCAGCGGCATTACCACGTGCAGTCCCGTCGCAAAGGGCCGTCCGCCCAGAGCCGAGCCATCCTAGGGGCCATCTCGGCCATCCCTTTTAAGGATTTTGCGGTAGAACTCGGCCTCATCTTCCATACCAAGAGCTTTGGCGGCCTTGGGGGGAAAAGGGGGGAAAGCTTAGCAGCTCGGGTTCAGCCCGGCACTTAGCGACTTCTGCGAGGCGATAACTCGATGCGCTGGATTTTCACGATTGCTCCGCTCGTGAGCCCGTTGTGCCCCTGGTCCCTTGAATCGAAAACTCCTATAACCGTGACGTAATCTTGATCGAGACGCATGTTTTTCGCGGATTCATCCCGACTCAATTCTAGCCACAGGCCATTCTTGTATACGGAGTGGACGTAGTCGTCCCTGTGCAAATAAAGTTCGTTGCCCTCGAACTCGAGCCGTAGGAATCCGGTCACCCGGATTAACTTACCGTTGAATGCGCTCGGGTTCGCAATCAGCTGAACCATGCTCACATCCGCGGGTTCCTGGGCCACAGCAGCACCAGCGACGGCACAGGCTACGAGGCAAAGGACGACAAGGTATTTGTGCATTCCGTTTTCCTCCCCGAGATTTGACACAGGGTCAATCTGGCCCGGCTAGCACCGTTGTCCTTTGAGTTGAGGGATCGAATCTGAGAATCCTGCCTGATGGAGTTCCCAGATAGCCAGTGACGCCCCATGTTTTTGTAAGGGAATACTTGTCGCGCGGGGAAAAGACCTCAGCGCCTGGGCTGGGTCCTCCGTGTGTATGGTACTCACCCCCACCATTGTTCGGCTTCGGGCCGGGATCAGACCCGTTTTCAGTACCGGGGTTTGGATGTCCAATCGAGTAGGTGCCGTCGGGATTTTTGATGAGCCAGCCAGCGTACTCCCTGTCTTCTTTGATGGATGTTGGATTGATGCGTTTCTCGGCTTCGATGCCTGCAGCATCGCGCGTGGGATATTCCGCTAGCTTCAGGGCGTCAGCCGGGGGCTTCGGCGGTTGGAGCGCAGGTGGCTGGGCAGTGCCGGGGATGGTTCCCTGCTGTTGGGCCGTATTCTTTTGCGCGGCCGCATCGTCTTCCGCTTTTTGCTCGGCTGCTGGTTCGGTCTGCCCGTTGCTGTCCTCGTCGGTCACGTTGCGGAGGAACTCTCCGGCCTCGATGAGAAGGTCGGGACCTTCCCCGCTGCAAACCTTATCTCCCTCGCATATGCCGGTGTTCTTAATCTCGTCGTGCCCGTCGAGGTCGGCGAAAGACTCCGGGTTATCGCTGACCATGGCGTAGAGGTTCAGAGTTTGCGGATTGGTCAGATTAGCGTATGGAACTGGGGCGGGAATCGCCGACCAATCCGCCGAAAGCCAGCGGCCAAGACGGTTCGAGTAGTAGCGAGCGCCAAAATTATCGTTGCCCGTTTCGGCGTCGCGTTCCTTACCCTGAAACTTGTAATCCTGATCGCAGCCGCCAGTATCGGTGACCACGCGCTCCCCGCCGAACGGATAGAAGTCCGCATCGTAGCAGACCGCACCGGCAGAGGTTGTGATAACCCGCGCGCTCCCCAGCATGTCGTCAAGATAATAGTACACATTCGTGCCTGTCGGCACGGTGAACATCTTGCCGTTGCTGGCCACTCCGCCGACCGTAACGATCACGTTTCCGGTCGCCGCGCCCGCCGGAACAGGAGCAACGATGGTCGTGGTACTCCAACTGATTGGGTTCGTCGCGATTCCGGCAAACGTAACGGTACTCGATTGCTGGGTTGACCCGAAGTTCGTGCCGGTGATCGTGACCAAAGTCGTCGCCGGGCCGGTGTTTGGCGATAGACCGGCGATGTTGGGTGCTGGCGGCGCAGTCACAGTAAACGTTTTGTCGCTGTTGCTGGCCACGCTGTTGACTGTGACCACTACTGCGTCAGAGCCAACCGGAGCACTGGAGGGAACCGAAATAACGATGGAGGTCGCGCTCCAGGTAGCCGCTGTACC
>DATEKA010000172.1:0-11350 GCA_035277685.1 Candidatus Acidiferrales bacterium | reverse complement strand
GAAAACTACTGACCAGCCAGAAACACGGGGAATTTCAATCGGTCATCAAGCTCGGCCCGGACGACATCATCCGCTTCCTCGAGAAATGGAAGCCTGCTCGCGCAGATTCGAGTGCCGCGGTTAAAGTCACGACCCCCTTCGACGCTTCCCGCGTCGCTTCCTACGATCCAGCGCACGCATTTCCTTGCATCGCGCTCCTTCGAGTTGACGCCGTCCCGACCGCCTTCCTATAATTCTCACCGTGAAGTTTGCTTGTTCGGCTCTCGCCGCGCTCCTACTCCTCGGACTCTCGGGGACTGCCGGCATCGCCCGGCAATCGCAGCAGGCCCCGGTATCCCAGCAGACTCCACAGGCGCAGACCTCAACGCCGCCGCAACAGGATCAAACTTCATCTCCCCAGCAAAAGCAGCCGCCCAAAATCGTTTCCACCACCGGTCTCGTTCACCTCGTTGCCACCGTGATGGATCGCCATCGGAACTTCATCACGAACTTGAACCAGGGCGATTTCCAGGTTATGGAAAACGGCTCGCCTCAGAAAATCCTTTTCTTCGGCCGCCAGACCGATCTGCCCCTTCGCATCGGTCTCCTGCTCGATACTTCCAACAGCATTCGCCCTCGTCTCCAGTTCGAACAGGAGGCCGCCATCGACTTCCTCACCAGCGTCATTCGCCATGGCAAGGACATGGCTTTTCTCGTGACTTTCGACAACGAGCCCGAGGTCGTTCAGGATTTCACTGATGATGTCGGCATGCTGACTGACGCTGTCCGGCGGCAGCGCGCCGGCGGCGGAACCGCTCTCAATGACGCCGTCTACATGGCCTCCGAACGTCTGATCAACCCTCCTCCTTCCACGGGCTCGAATCCCGAGGTCCGCCGTGTTCTCGTGGTCATCAGCGATGGTGACGACGATCTCAGCGACCACGCTCTTAGTGATGCCCTCGAAGAGGCCATCCGCGCCGAAGTCGCTATATACACCATCAGCACCAACACGGACTGGATCGCCGTTGATAATCCCGACCAGCCGAGAAAATACCATCTCGATCCCGGCGACAAGATTCTTCAGGAGTTTTCCGACGAAAGCGGCGGCCGTGCTTTCTTTCCCTACCGAGTGGACGATCTCGAGCAATCCTTCGTTGACATCGGCACCGAACTGCGCAGCCAGTACTTCATCGCCTACGCTCCCAGCGACCCGCTCTCACACGGCGGCTATCGCAAGATTGATGTCGAGGCCGACCGCAAGGGCCTCACCGTGCGCACCCGCAAAGGCTATTACGCGGCCTCGCAATCCGCCGCTGCCCCTGCCCCTCCCGGTAAGTAACCCTCCGGCGTACAATACGCGAGCCATCGCCGGCATCGAGGCTCGCGCCTTCGTGCACATTCGTTTCACCGTTACCGTTGACGACTACGACGAATTTCGCCGAATCTATCGCGCGAAACTCGGAGGCTTCCTCTTCCGCCACGCCGGAAAATTCGAACTCTTCGGCCTCATCGTCTTTCTCGCCGGCCTCAACTGGATCTTCTTCGTCCATCACGACGTGAATTGGATCTTCTACGTTCATCACGACCGGTACTACGGGTTTGTTGTCGCGATCTTGGGTCTCTATGTCATTGGCCACTACTCGGGCTTTGCCGAAACAGAGCGCTTGATTCTGCTGTGCGATCGGCGGAAGTCCTCCTACATCATCGTGCCGAAGCGCGCCATCGATCCGGCAGAGATCGCTTCGCTTCGCGATCTGCTGCGCCGCAAGCTGAAACCGTTGGCTTAATGTCCGCAATTCACAACCTGCGTTTTCAGGCAACCGCAAATAGCACGACAGGCAAGCCGAGCCTCAGAAATGAAAAATACGAGAGATAATGGAGGTAGCAGATCAAAAGCAAATAAGACGTGGGGAAAAGTCCTGTTTGCCGATTTCTGTTATTGGATCTGGGGCTACCGGACCGGCGCGTAATACCCTTTGCGCGTCAGCAGGTGCGTATCCGGCCGATTCGTTTGTACCTTGATTTTGCGGAAGGTCCCGTCGCGTTTCGTGTTGGTCGAGTAGTATCCCAGTACGTATTGCGATCGCAGCTCTTCGGAAATCTCGTCGAACGCCTTCTCGAGAGATTTTTCGCTCCGCACTTCGATTTCCCGCCCGCCAGTCTGGTCCGCCATTCTCCGCGCGACGCTTGCGCCCGAATATCCGATCCCCATGCCGAGGTAGAAAGGCTCATCGGAAAGCCTTAATACGTGGATGACCGTGTCCGTTCGCTGCGCCTCCGCGATCGCATCGTCCAGGCTCACCTTGCTGCCCGTATCCTCCGCGTCCGTCAGCAGAATGATCGCCTTGCGCCCGGTTTGCGAAGAAAGCTGATCGTGACACGCCAGATAGACCGCATCGTACAGGTCCGTACCGCCGTTCTGCCCCACGGGCACTGTCCCCGGCGTCACCACCCCTCCACCCGCCACCGCGTCGATGCGCGTCCGCCTGATCGCCTGCTCCAAAATGGACGTATCCTCGGTAAAATCCGCCAGCAGGTTGACGTCGAAGTCGAACCCGATAATCATCGCCTCATCTTTTCTCCGCATGATTTCGTGAACGAAGCGCGACGCCGTGTCCTGCTCCGCGTCCAGGATGTTCTGCATGCTTCCGCTCGTGTCAATCAGAATTCCCATCGTCAGCGGAAGGTTCGCCTCTTTATCGAAATAGGCAACTTTCTGCTCTTGCCCGTCTTCGTAGATATTGAAATCGTCCTTCGTCAAATCGGAGATGATCGCGTTATGCTTTCCGCGGGCGGTAACGAACACATTCACCAGGCTCGTCTGTGCTTTCAGGGTGTGGCCTGACTCCGGCAACTGCTGTTGCTGCGGCGGCTTCGGCGCCGCTGGTTCCGGCGCGCTCCCCGGCGGACGCATCGGCCCCGCCTGCTGCGGAGCGGCCTGCGTGCCGGGTGTCAGGGTCGTCAGGATAAGGCCGCAGGCGAGCGCTGCGGCAACCAGCATCGCCGCGATACCACTCCGTCGCATTGTATAATTCTCTCCAGGGAGCATCAGAACTGGTACGATGCAGCGAACCGCCCAGCGGATGTTCGCGCCAATGGCAGACTCAACGGCAGACAATGGCGGCGCTGAGCGCCGGCACTTCTTCGGAAGCGAGATGGTCATGTTGCGAATTATTCTTTTATCGGCCGCGCTGATCGCGGGCGCTCCCGCCGGCGCGCAGTCCTCGAATCCCCAGCATGCTACCCCGGGTGTGCCCGCGCAACAAAGGCCCGGCGGCGCCCTTCCTCAGGAGAGCGTCCGCTCCCGAATCGTTTCCCGCACGAATCTTGTCCTCGTCCCAGTCACCGTCAAAGACGGACGCGGGCAGCTCGTTGCCGGCCTGCAGCGCAACGATTTCGAAATCTTCGAGGATGGCGCCGAACAACAGATCATCCTCTTCGACTCGAATCCCTTTCCTCTCTCGGCCGTCGTCCTCGTCGACAACGACCTCTCCAATAAACAAGCAAAGGAAGTTCAAAAAAGCCTCATCTCCATTTCCGCCGGATTCGGCCCGGGAGATGAAGTGGCCCTGATGAAGTACTCGGCCTATCCCGATCAGGTTTCTGATTTTTCCTCCAACAACGATGCCCTGTTCACTCAGCTCAAACGCCTTGAAATCTCCTCCCATTCGACGGCGATCTACTCCGATCCCGCCACCACCGGCCCCGTCATCAACGGCCAGCCTCTTCCGACCGGCCAGGGCGTTCCTCTCCACGGTTCCGCACGCCCCGCGAACAACAACGCGCTCGATGATGCCATCTTCGCCGCCGGTCAGATGCTGAAGGGCAGGGGCCGCGACCGTCGCAAAATTATTTTCCTCGTTTCCGACGGCAGCAATTCCCGCCACAATCAGCACACTTTCGACGAAACTTTGCGTTTCCTCCTCGAATCCGACATTTCCGTTTATTCGATCTCGGTTGCCCATTCCATCCCGGGCAAATCCATTCTTCAGCACGGCCTCGGCCAGGCCGACCGCTACGCCGTCAAGACGGGCGGCGACACTTTCTACGCCGGAAGGGAAGAAGATCTCGACCGCCTTTACTCCGAGGTCACCGAAGAAGCGCGCAACCAATACACGCTTACCTTCTCTCCTCGCAACGAGGACAAGACCCGCGATTATCACACCATCGAAGTCCGCATCCGCCGTCCCGGCCTCGACGTGTCGGCGCGCGATGGCTATTACACCAGCGCCCTCGGAATTGCCCACTAGCGCGCGCTCCCGCGCAAACTTCGCGGTCGGACATTTTCAGCGCCCTGATGTTTCGCGAATGCAATCGCGCGAAAAGTTTTTCTGCTTGACTTCGTTCCCGGCGGCATTTACAAATGAACGAAGCGAGCGGGGCGCAACCCGAAATTAACGCTGCGCTCTTCTCGTGGGAGAAACTTCCACTGTAGTCCATGCGCGGACCCGTGGTTCGAGTTTTTCCTCGGGCCTTTCAGGAGAAAAGGCGGTCGCCAACGCGGCCGCCTTTTTTGTTCCATCCCGCACAGACCGCCCGCTTCCATTCTGAAGCCCCGCACGTGGACCGAAAAATCTGTCTCACTTTCCAATCGCACGTTGCGCGCCGCCCATTACCCTGCTCTCTTCTGGAAGAAAAGCGCGCTTTCCTCGCCAGTTCGCCGGCGAAGTTTCGGAAGCACAATAGAGGCGGAAAGCCCAAAGCAGCTCTCAATGTTGCTCGCTTGGGCTATGAAGCCCGGATACCTCGCGCCATCCCCGCGCGAATCGAGACAAGCTGCTCGTGCGCTGGGCAAATCAACTTGTAATCGCAACTCGCGCACCCATATCCAGGCTTGGCCGCGAAGTCCCATCCCCGAATCCGGTCCGCTATTTCCGCGATCCTGTGCTTCGCGGTGGCAAGCGCCTTCTCATCTCGCGTCGTCGTCACCACGTCGTTTGTCATCAGATTGTAGAACGCCAGACGCGTCGGCTCGATTTCCAGCACTTCGCGCGCGGCCAGCGCGTAGATGCTCAACTGCAAATCGTTGCTCGCTTTTTTCGCATCCTTCGGCCGGCCCGTCTTGTAATCCACAATCTCGTATTCGTGTCGCCCAATCCGGTTCACCTGGTCGATTCGGCCTGCCACCACGATCTCATGCTCCATCGGCAGCTCGAACGGCTTTTCCTGATAAACCACGTCCGCCGGCGCAGCCATATACGCCGCATGAAATGCTTCGAGCGCTTCCCGCCCTTCCCTTCGATATTCATTTTCATGATAGTCGTCCGGAAATCCTGCCGACGACCACTCGCGTTCGTAAATCATCCCCAGATCTTCCGCCGAAACTCTCCGCCCCTGCCGCACCTCTCGCACGAACTCCTGCACCGTCTTGTGCATCACGCTTCCAAACGTGGTCTCGGCGTGCGGTCCTCCGCGGACGCTCCACATCCGGTGCAGCATGTATTTCATCGGACAGCTTTCGTATTCGTTGATCGCCGACGCGCTCAGTTGCAGCGGCTCCGGCCTCGGCGGATGAAACGCCTTCGCCCAAAGTGCCACGCGCGAGTAAGCTCGCGACGGCTCCCGCAATCCGCTAAAAAGATCGCCGGGATCGGCCGGATCAGGCTCCGGCGCCGCGTCTTCCTCGATCGGCGCCAGCAAGACCTTCGGCGTCAACTGCTGCGCGTCGAACGCCTTCACCTTCCGATCCTCCAGGATGTCCTCCAGGAACGGCGAGGGCTTCTTCCATTTGTTCACCACCGTGCACAGCGTCAATCGCTGCTTCGCCCTCGTCAGCGCCACGTAAAACAGCCGCCGCTCTTCCTGAACCTGAAAATCGCCCTCCGGCTTTTCTTCCTTCATTAGCTCGAGAGGAAAATCGAACACCGTTTTTCGCGTTCCCGTCGGAAAATCGCGCCTCGAAAGCCGAATGACGAATACGTGCGGAAACTCCAGCCCTTTTGCCGAGTGTACCGTCATCAGCTCCACCGCATCGTCCGCCGGCTGGTCTTCGATCCAGATGTCTCCGCGCGCTTCGTTGAAGTAATAGAGATACTCCAGAAAATCGCTGAGGCGCTTCCCGCTCTTCCGCTCCCCGTTCGCGCTAGCGCGGATAGTCTCGTCCACTGACTCTGCGCCGCCCGATGCGTCCGCGTCTGCCAGCGTTTTTTTCTCCCATTCGCGTACGAAATTCGCGAACCGCTCGAGGTAATAGTGGTCCGCCTCCGACGGCAATGGCGCCACTCCCAACGCACCGATAACCTCGTCCAGCAGTTCGCTCGCCGTTTTCTTTCGCGCGCTTTGCCGCAACCGCTTCACCAGGCCAGTCAACTCCGGCAGCCGCGTCCCTGCCCGCGCAAAGGGTAACTCGCTCTGCGCCGCATCCACTTCCTCCCACAGTGGTCGTCGCCGGTTTCTCTCGGCTCGCTCGGCCAGCCTCACCAGGTCCCGCGGCTCGAGTCCCCAGTGCGGCGCTGCCAGAACGCGCGCGCACGCCACATTGTCGCTCGGCTGCCCAATCAATCGAAGCCATGCCAGCAAATCCCGCACGAGTATGCTCTGTAGGATCGAGAACCGTCGAATCACGAACGGAATGCCTCGTCGCTGCAACGCTCCCACCAACAGGTCGCGATGCGTATGCATCCGGTAGAGCACCGCCATGTTTCCCCAGCGCGCTCCCGCCTCGTGCAGCCGCTCGATTTCCGACGCCACCCACTGCGCCTCCTCGAGTAGCGTCCCGAATTCCACCACGCGAATCTTTTCTCCCTCGCGATTCTCCGTGTGCAGCCTGCCATCAGGCAGAAGCGATGATTGCTCGTTATGACGGATCACCGCATGCGCCACGTTCAGAATCCGCTTCGTCGACCGGTAATTCTGCGACAGCGTCACCAGCGCACCGGATTGGCCTGCTCGGTAAGGCCGCACCTCAGCTTGCTCGCCTTGGCGAGACCCGCCCGGCTCGCTCTGGCCAGTGTCATTTCTCGTAGCCGCGTGCTGCGAGACGAGTGTCAGCTGTCTCGGTTCGTCTTGTGACCCACTCCGCTGGTTCCATGCGATCGGCTGCCGGTTGGGTGGCGCCTCAGTACCCCTGGCATGGCGCGACCTGGCTTTGACCCCGCAAAACCGCTCCAGAAAAATCGTGAAGCTTCCATACGACGCTCCCCGAAACCTGTAAATCGCCTGGTTGTGGTCCCCGACCGCCATGATGTTCCGCTGATCGCCCGCCAGCAGCCACAGCAACTCCAGTTGCGCAATATTCGTGTCCTGAAATTCATCCACCAGGATGTACCGGTATTCCTTCCGCAATTGCTCGAGCCGCGCGCTGTCCGCCTTCAACAGCTTCACGGCGTCCAGAATCTGAGCCCCGAATGTCGTCAGTCCTCGCTCTCGCAGCAGCTCCCCGCTGACGCAGAACACCCGCGCCAATTCCTCCTGTCGTTCCAACTCTTCTTGCGCAATCGCGCGTTCGTCCTCCTGAAGCGACTCCTTCCGCGCCTCGAAACGCTTCCTTCGCTGCTCGACGTAACGCGCGTAGTCTTCCGGCGTCACCAGTTCGTCCTGGCATCGCGAGAAGAACTTCACGAAATCTTCCAGAAACTCGCTCGGCGCCTGCAGCCGTTTGAAATGCTTCAGCTTCAAACGCCCGATATTTCGCCTAAGCAGAATCTTGTGATCGAGTTCATCCAGCGGTTCGATTCCGGCGTTCGCCGCTCGCAGGATTTTCTCCAGGCAGAATTTGTGAAACGTGCTCAGCCAGACTCCCTCGGCGCGTTCGCCAATCGCTCTCACCACCCGGCTCTTCATCTCGCCGGCAGCTTTGTCCGTGAACGTTAGCCCGAGGATGTTCTCGCCCGCCAGATTGGGATCCGATTCGAGCAGATGGCGAATTCGCTCCGTGATGACGCGAGTCTTTCCCGTCCCCGCGCCTGCCACTACAAGCAGCGGCCCTTCGCCGTGCTCCACCGCAATGCGCTGCTGCTCATTCAGGGGGAAATTCGGCGGTCCGGCTCCTGCCGCTTCTGGCGAGTTGGCCCTCAACGTCATTGGGACGTTCCTGTGCTCTGCGAAAAACGCGCCCACCTTACCACAGCACGCACACCTATCCTACCAAACCTTGCTCCAAGGCGAAACTAAAGCGAAGTCCGCTTGAGGCCGGGCGCACAGGACTTCGTGTACAGGACTTCTTCAATTCATTCCGTGGGCCGCTCGCGCTCCTCCCGGCTGGGATCCCTCGGCGGCGTCACGCTTTCATACACAAGCCGCTGCCCTGAACAGCCGCTCGAGGTAACTGGAACGTCGCGCGCGGCCAAAACAGGAGGCCAGCAATGTAACCGCTACCAGAATGATTATTCGGGGCATAGCGGACACCTCCGCAATCCGCTACGACAATATTCCTGGTTTTCTCTCGCGGGTGGGCGCTCTAGGACACTTTCTTGGGTGTCACAGCCCTGGGGTGGAAGAATTCAGAAAATCCTGGTATCGGCAACGTGCGCGCCGCCTTTAAAAAGCCGGGCCAGCATGATGCAACGCACACCAGAGCGCCGGTGGGCGCTGGAAGCCAATCCGTCAGAGAAGCCGGCACCGAACGAACTTTTAGCAGCAGCATTTCGCTCGCCTGCCCTAAGTCGCGCACGGTCTTGCCCGTATTTGGCAGCGCCACTGGAATCGCGAGTGTCACAGGCTACTCGCCAATCCCTGGTTTACCTTTCCACGAACGCATGCGTCCCGTGCGTGATCGCCGCGCCCGCTCGCAGTGCCGCCGCTACCACCACCGCTTCCGCGATCTCCTGGTCCGACCCGCCCGCCTCCCGTGCGCGCTTCGAATGAATCTCGATGCAGTACGGGCACTGCGTTGTGAACGCCACCGCCAGCGCCATCAGCTCTTTGTACTTCACCGGGATTGCTCCGGCCTCCATGGCTGCTTTGTCGAACGCCCAGAACGCCTTCATCCCCGCCGGAGCGCTCGCATCCATCTTCTTCAGCTTCCCGAGGTTTTTCATGTCGTACACAACACACCTCCTCGTAAGTCGCCCGGCGGCAATCACTGCGGAGTTATGCTGAGGCTTGCCGGACGCTCGAGCTCTGCAACGCTCCCCCCACATCGTCAAAGCAGTCCATCACTCTGGAGAGCCCCGTAAGCTCAAGCACTTCCTTGAACCGCGGCGTCAGGCTGAAGAGTTTCAAGCGGTCGCCCCTCCCGGCCGACACCCATGTCCGCACCAGGGCCCCAATCCCCTGGCTGTCAACAAAATTCACCTGCGTGCAGTCCAGCAACACATTGTCCCGTCCACTCCCCAGCAACTCGTTTACGGCATCCCGCAACTCCGCGCCCTCGACGATCGTGAGCCGAGGTCCCATCTCCAGGATCGTCACAGAGCCCACGTTGCGCTTGTTCAAAGTCACACTCATATTCTGCTCGCAGTTTGGATTTGGCCGGTTGGAACCACCATGTGTCCCGCAAACTACTCTCGCCTTCTCCCGCTGTCAAGCAACATGCTCAGACATGTTTAAACAAGCCGGGGCGGCCTTGGAATCTCGAGTTTTGCAGGTAACGCCTGACTTCCACAAGCAGCTCTCGCGCCCCGCGGCGCTCTTGCGGGAGCACGGCAGCTTGCTGCCGCTTTCCTCGATTCCAGGGACAACTGATTCGACGATCACCCAGCAGCCATTGCGCCCCGCCCGTTCCGCGCTATAGTTGAGGAAACGAACAGTCGAGGAGAATTCGTATGCAGCAGATTCGTCAGCCCGTCATCTTGAGCGCGGTCCGCACGCCAATCGGCAAGTTCATGGGCGGCCTCTCACCGCTCTCGGCCACCGAACTCGGCGCCAGAGTCATTGCCGAAGTGATCCGCCGCGGCGGTATAGACCCCAAGCAGGTCGACGAAACCATTATGGGCAATGTCGTCCAGGCTGGCCTCGGGCAAAATCCCGCCCGCCAGGCCGCCCTGCGCGGAGGATGCGACCCGCGCGTCGCTGCCATGACCATTAACAAAGTCTGCGGCTCCGGCCTCAAAGCGGTTGCGCTCGCGGCTCAAGGCGTGATGCTCGGGGAATCCGAAATCGTCGTCGCCGGCGGCATGGAATCCATGTCCAACTGCCCTTACCTCCTCAAGGGCGCGCGCACGGGCTTCCGCCTCGGCAATCAGGAAATTTACGACTCCATGATCGTTGACGGCCTTTGGGACGCCTACGAAAACTTCCACATGGGCCAGACTGCCGAACTTGTCGCCGAAAAGTACAGCATATCTCGCGAGGAACAGGATCGCTTCGCTCTCGAAAGCCACCAGAAAGCCGTCCGCGCAATCAAGTCCTGTTTCTTCGGCGAGCAGGTCGTTCCAGTCGAAATTCCCCAGAAGAAGGGCGCGCCCGTCATCATCAAAACCGATGAATCGCCGCGCGAAGACGCCTCCCTGGATGCGCTTGCGAAACTCAGGCCCGCTTTCAAAAAGGACGGCACCGTCACCGCCGGCAACGCGCCCGGCACCAATGACGGCGCTGCCGCTCTCGTCGTCTCCAGCGAAGAGAACGCCTCGCGCTTGGGCAAGCGCCCGATGGCGCGCATCATCGCGCAAGCCGTCAGCGGCGTCGAACCTAAGTGGGTCATGATGGCGCCCGTAGACGCCGTGAACAAGCTGCTCGCGAAGACCGGTTGGGATCGCGACAGGGACGTCGACCTCTACGAACTCAACGAAGCCTTCGCGGTCGCCGCCATCGCCGTCACGCGCGTCCTGAAACTCAATCCCGAAAAGGTCAACGTCAACGGCGGCGCCGTCGCCCTCGGCCATCCCATTGGAGCCTCCGGCGCGCGCATCCTCATTACCCTGCTCTACGAATTGCAGCGCCGCAACCTCAAACGCGGCATCGCCGCCCTCTGCCTCGGCGGCGGCAACGCCGTCGCCCTCGCCGTTGAGCGAGCATGACGCCAATCCCCCGTCCTCGCCCTCATATCGCGGCAGCTCGTTCCGAACTTTCTTGGCGTGATCCGGTTACGCCATAAAGGCCCTGCTCTACGGTCAAGGCTTAATAGACAGCCGCGCCATGCCGCTCGCGGAGCTGATTCAGCAAGACACGGGAGGCGGCAAAACACCGGTATCTATTTCCTTCATGCAACCGTTGGGCCCATTTGCAAGTATTATGGTGCGTCTTAGTCGGGGTGCGCTGATTCCACAGGACGAGACATGAACATCCAAACCGTCGGCATACTCGGCGCGGGGACCATGGGCAACGGCATCGCCCACGTGTTCGCCCGTTGCGGTTACAACGTCGTTCTCCGCGACATCGAAAAACGTTTCCTCGATCACGGCCTCGACACCATCACCAGGAATCTCGACCGCGAAGTGAAAAAGGCCAAAATCACGGAAGCCGACAAATCTGATGCCCTCGCCCGCGTCGA
>DATEKA010000171.1:0-24800 GCA_035277685.1 Candidatus Acidiferrales bacterium | reverse complement strand
TTGACACGGTGGAGGTCTGCGGTTCGAGCCCGCACGGGCCTACCATTCTTCGTTATCAAACGCTGCGGTTCGAGCCCGCACACGCTGCCGCTATGGCCTTCGTCTACATTTTGCAGAGCCAAACCACGGGCCGGTTTTATGTGGGATCAACCGATGATGTCGAAAGGCGATTCAACGAACATCGGCGGGGGGCACAGCTTGGCTACGCGTGGCCGAGGACCTTGGAAACTGGTTCACACGGAGAAATTGGACACTCTCCTGGATGCACGAAGACGCGAATTGGAGATCAAACGCTGGAAGTCAGCGAAGTTTATTCAAGCGCTGATCCAAGCGTCCCCTGGCTAGAGTGGGCCGACTTGTCGGCCAGGTCTGCGGTTCGAGCCCGCACGGGCCTACCATTCTTTTCAACCGGTTTTGGACGTATGACCGTTCAAACAGTTCCGAAAGCCTATAATTTCTTGACTGATTGGCGAACTTGTTAGGTTCTGTCTTTTACGGGTGCGATGGAGCAAGGCTGAGTACCGGTGAGTTTTGCTTCGCTATCTGGAGCGAAATCGGCGGCAGGACGCAGCGTTCGCTCACGACCAGGACCGGGCTCTGCAGCGCACCCAACGCTTTCAGCGATGCGCCCTCATACCATACGTGCAGCCGATAGCTCCCCGCCGGAACGTTGCTGATCGAAACGTGACCGGAGCGGTCGGACACACCGAAGTAGGGCGACTCGACAGTGAGGACAACGCCTTCCATTCCCGGATGAATGCGGCAAAAGACGTAGGAAACGCCGGCCCGGTCGAACTCGACATGGCGAATCCCATGTCGGAAGAAGCCGAGGTCGAATTGCCGGCTGCCGGAGATGGAGAACGCGTCGTGAAGCCAAGGATCGAGGTTCGAAAACTCGACCTTGCTTCCGGCAGGCACCACCAGCAAATGAGGCTCGAAGCTCTTGTTGTGCTGGATCATCCGGTAGCGGGATTCCGGGGCGCCGAACGCGTGTCGCCGCGGTTCCTCGATTGGGATGAGCCAGACGACAACCCCGCTGTTATTGGTGAGTGCTTGGCCTGACTTCATTCCCAAAATCTTGACCTGAACCGTAATCTCGGAGGAAGAAACAACCATGGGAGCGGCCGCTCCGCCCGCAGCGCTCAGACTGGCAGCGAAGAAACCCAGCAATACAACGCAAGACCTGAACTTGGCCGCAGTCGCAGGCATAAGATGTAAATTCATGGCCCTTACTCCTCTTCGTACCCGCCAATGTGGGCCTGTGACCGGATTCTTACAATGGATTGGGAATCCTTCTTTTCGGAACAATGCATCCCCAACTAATCACTTGAGGCGCTTGCAGTTGTGGGAACTCCTACTCTGTTTTCCAGCGAAGTTTTTCCAGGCCTCCAGGCTTCAGCTCTGGCTACCTTTTGTTCTTAAGCCGGTGGTACACTCCTCGCGGACAAGGGTCAAATCCCATGCAAGGAGCCCAAAACCCTCCTGGGCCCCTCCGTTTCGGAGTTTTCGAACTGGATCTCCGCGCACGTGAACTGCGCAAGCACGGCATGCGGGTAAGGCTCCAGGAGCAGCCGTTACGAGTGCTCGAGATGCTGCTGGCGCGCCCGGGAGACGTGGTCACTCGGGAAGAACTCCGCAACAAGCTCTGGGCCGCCGACACGTTTGTAGATTTCGATCATGGTCTAAATAAGGCGGTCAATAAGATCCGGGATGCTCTCGGGGATTCTGCCGAGAGTCCTCGTTTTGTCGAGACCGTCGCGCGGCGCGGTTACCGTTTTCTGGCAGAAGTTACTGTCCCCCGCGCCGACGAGACCCGCAAAACTGAAAACCAGCCCCGCAAGCGCCGCGCGCCGCCGCTAGCATGGCAGGCGTTCACGGCGGTGCTCGTCGTGCTTCTGGGCGTGCTCGTTATCTGGAAATTTCGATCTACATCGCACGCGACACCGTTGGTTGAGTCGGTCGCCGTTCTGCCCCTCGAAAGTCTCTCGGGCGACCCTTCGCAGGATTATTTTGCCGATGGTATGACCGACGAGCTGATTACCGATCTCGGCCAGATCAGGGCGCTGCGGGTGATCTCCCGGACCTCCGTGATGTCATACAAAAAGGCGCGGAAGCCCCTGCCGCAGATCGGCCGGGAATTGGGCGTTGACGCAGTGGTGGAGGGAACGGTCTTACGCTCCGGGGACGAGGTTCGGATCACAGCACAACTGATCCGAGCGGCAACCGACCAGCACTTATGGGCGCAGAGCTATGTGGGGAACATGCGAGACGCGCTCGGATTGCAGACGAAGGTGGCGCATTCGATCGCGGAGCAGATCAGAATCAGTTTGACGCCCGACGAAGAGGCCGCGCTCACAAAATCGAAAGCCGTAAACCCGGAAGCGTATGAGGCCTATCTGAAAGGCCGGTACTTCTGGAACAAGCGCACAGGCGAGGGATTGCAAAGAGCCGTCGAGTACTTCAACCAAGCGCTGGCTAAAGACCCGAACTACGCCAAAGCGTACGCGGGCCTGGCAGATTCGTACGCTCTGCTGGGCAACTCGGATTTTGCGATTCTGAGCCGTCAGGAAGCGTATCCAAAAGCCAAAGCCGCGGCGGTTCGGGCTCTCGAGCTGGACAATTCCCTGGGCGAGGCGCACACGTCGCTCGCTTTTTGCCTGGGCCTCTTTGAATGGAATTGGGACGGGGCGGAAAAGGAATTCCAAAAGGCGATCGCTCTCAATCCCGGGTACGCGACAGCACACCAGTGGTACGGAATGCAACTGAGCGCGTTGGGACGCTCGAATCAAGCCATCGCCGAGATGAGGCGAGCGGAAAGCTTGGACCCCCTCTCCCTAGTGATTGGCGCCGGAGTGGCGGACGTGCTGTTTGCCGCGCGCCGCTACGACGAATCGATTGAACAGAGCCGCAAAGTCATCGAAATGGACCCTAATTTCCCGATCGCGCACTTCGAATTGGGGCAAGCCTTGGCACAGAAAAAGCTTTATGGACCGGCGATTGGGGAGCTGAAGAAAGCGAGGGAACTCTCAGGAGGAGATGCGACCTGCACTGCCGTGTTGGCGTCCGCATATTCGGAATCGGGCAGGAGAAACGAGGCAATCGAGCTATTGAACGAGCTCAAGCATTCGGCGAATCACCAATCCTCTTACTCCGCGCACCAGGCCTTGGTGCACACAAGTCTTGGGGAAAAGAGTGAGGCACTGTCGTGCCTCCGCCGGGCGTACGAGGAGCGATTCGACGTACTGGTGCTTCGGTCGCCGGCTTTCGACGGGCTACGGGCGGATCCACAGTTTCGCAACCTCGTCCACCGAATCGGGCTCGACTAAACCGGCACTGCGTCGTTCTTGGAATCCCGCCACGAATCGATTCTGAACCGTCGAAACGAACATCAAAATCAGAGTGCAGCCGGTCGCGCCCTCCGGAAAGGAGCAACCATGCCGTTAGCCGGCGGGATCGCAGTTTGCCGAGGCTAATCGACGGCAGCGATTCCCGCTATCTCAAAGCAGCTTTTTGTCCGCCGCCATGGCCGCATCGACCTTTTCTTCTGCCGCTTTCGCTTTGCCATCCAGATACTCGAACACCTCCTGCTGCGCCGCGGTGGGCTTGGCGTACGCCAGATCGACATCCGCAGCGAGATAGGCAAGGTGGCTGTGAAGCTTCGTCTCGTAGAGCAAACTGCCTTCGCTCGAACGAATCTTCAGTTGCACCAGCTCTCCGATCAGATCGTTGAGGTCGGAGAGCGCCGTTCCGGCCTGAGCCTCGGACAAGTGGTGCTGTTTGATCGCCGCGTCCAGCTTGTCGCGCACGGAAATGGCTTCATTGATCTTCTTGTCGAGCGAATCGAGCGCGTTGTGAATTTTCATATCGAGCGCGAAACGGTCGGCGAGATCGGCTTGAGTCGCGCCCAACCGCGGGTCCAGGGCGATCTCGAAATTCCGCTGAATCTTCTTCCCGCCGTAATCAAGCACGACGGAGTAAGAACCCGGCACGGCTTCCGGACCGTCAACCGTGTCTTCCAGGCCGCCCGCCGCAACAGGAGGCTGGAAGCCCTTGACATCCGTGGCATCGGGATAGCGAAGGTTCCACTGAAAACGGTTCATGCCCGGCAGGACTGCGGTCAGCTTCTCTTCCTGATCCTTCTTCTGCTGTGCCGGAGTCTTCTCCGCCTCTGCTTCCTGCTCTTTCTGTTTCTCCTGCTTCGATTGCTTCTTCCCGAGGTGGAGGCTGAAAGATCGAATCGTCTCGCCCTGAGCGTTGAGGAACTCGAGCTTCACTGGAGTATTGCCGCTATAGCTCGATGGAACCTGGAAGAAGACGGTTGCGCCAAACGGCGGATTCGCGCCGGACGCCGGAGGAGTGAACTCAGGATTCCGGCTGCCATAGGCATGAGTCAGCCAGGCCTTGCCAGGCGCAAAAAGAAACATTGAGGTGGAATCGACGTCCTGCTTCTTGGTCATCTGTTCCAACACGGTCAGATTATCCAGCACCCAGAAGGAGCGCCCGTGCGTGGCGATCGCAACCTGTCCTTGCCGCGTATCGATGGCGATATCGCGCACCTGAACCACCGGCAAATTGAGCGTCAGCGGCTGCCAGTGAGCGCCCGCGTCAAAACTCACCTCCAGAGTATTCTTCGTGCCCAGGAACAGCAGGTCGGGATCGTTTGGGTCCTGGCGCAGGTCGAAGACGTAGGAATCTTCCGGCAGGCCGGTCGTGATCGACGTCCACGTCTTGCCGTAGTCGGTTGTCTTGAAGACGTACGGCTTGAAATCATCCAGCATGTAGCGCCGGGCGCTCATATAAGCCGTACCTGTTTGCGCATAGTCGGGTTGGATCGAGCAGATCCACGCGTGATCCGGCAGATCGGGAGGATTTACCGAATGCCAGTTCGCGCCGCCATCCGTGGTGACGTGTACGAGGCCGTCGTCCGAGCCGGCCCAGATCACGTTGTTATCCCGCGGCGAGACTGCAAGGGCCGAGATGCCCGGAAAGAC
Source organism: Candidatus Acidiferrales bacterium (assembly GCA_035277685.1). Taxonomy (GTDB): domain Bacteria; phylum Acidobacteriota; class Terriglobia; order Acidiferrales; family UBA7541; genus Palsa-295. The sequence continues at coordinate 19,809 of DATEKA010000171.1, read as the reverse complement.
TTCGGCGCTCGAATGATCCAGATCAACCGGGCCCCCGCTGGGCAGCTCCGTAGTCGCTTCGTTGCGCGTGAGGTCCGGACTGATCTTCTGCCACGTCTTGCCGTAGTCGTCGCTCTTGAAAACGTATTGCGCGCCAATGAGCAATTCTTGCGGATCGGCAGGCGAGAAAAGAATCGGATGTGTCCAGCCAAAACGATACTTGAGCTCGTTTGATGCGGCGCCTTCCTGGTAGTTCGGCCACGGGCTCACGCTTTCGAATTGGCCGGTGGTCTTGTCGTAGCGCAAGAAAATGCTGTAGTAACCGCTGCCGAAAGTGATGTTCGGGTGGCCGGGCTGCGGAACGGTATAGGTGCTCTCCCCGTATGCGACGCGATCCCATAAACTGAGCCCTATCGAGCCGGCGGTGTCCGCGCTCGGCCCTTCGAACGATCCCTCGTCCTGCTGCGCTCCATAGATGTGGAAAGGAAACTGATCGTCGATATTCACATGATAGAACTGGCCGGTCGGCTGGTTGTGTTCCGTGCTCCAGGTCTTCCCACCGTCCGTCGAGACCGTGGCGCCGCCGTCGTTGCCTTCCAGCAGAATCTGCGTGTTATTTGGGTTGATCCAAACGACATGGTTATCGCCATGAGGCGTCTTCAGTTTCTTCCAGGTTTTGGCACCGTCATGCGAGACAAACAGAGCATCCACTTCGGGCGCGTAAACCGTGTCGGCGTTTTTGGGATCGCCGAAAATCGCCATGTAATAAAACGCCCGCTGGCGCAGTTTCATTTCGTCATTGACGCGCTTCCAGGTTTTCCCGGCGTCGTTCGAGCGAAAAACTCCCCCCTCTTTGGCCTGGATTATGGCGTAGACCACGTTCAGGTCGGCAGCCGTGACTCCGATTCCAATTCTGCCGAGCGCGCCCTTCGGCAGCCCTGCATTGGTAGTAATGTTCGCCCAGTGGGCGCCGCCGTCGGTGGTTTTGTAGATTCCGCTTCCGGGACCGCCGCTGGAAAGAGACCAAGGCGCGCGCTGCGCCTGCCACATCGCCGCGTAGAGCGTATTCACCGCGTTCGGCTCCATCACCAGGTTGATCGCGCCGGTCTCGTCATTTACGAAAAGAATTTTGTTCCACGTCTTGCCACCGTCCGTGGATTTGAAAACGCCGCGATCCGGATTTGGCTTGAAAACGTGCCCCATGGACGAGGCGTAGACAATATCCGGGTTCTTTGGATCGACTACAATGTTGCTGATCGAGTGCGTTTCGCGAAGACCCATGTAGTTCCACGTTTCACCGGCATCTGTTGACTTGTAAACGCCGTCGCCGGGAATCATGTCCGTGCGGATATCGCTTTCGCCCATCCCCGCATAAATGATCTTGGGATTGGACGGCGCCACCGCAATCGCGCCGACACTTGGGCTCGCGCTGTGCAGCTTGTCATCGGAGATATTTTTCCAGCTGAGGCCGTAGTCGGTGCTCTTCCAAATGCCACCCCCCACGGTTCCCATATAGAACAAATTGTCTTCGCCTGGAACGCCGGTTACCGTGACCACTCGGCCCCCAATGTAAGGACCAACACTCCGCCACTCGAGCTTGTTCATCAGTTTTCCAGCAGGCACGGTATCTGCGATCGCCACAAGCGCCAGCGAGAGCATCGCCGCGACCACTCCGAAACCAACAAAAACGCGGGATTGAACCTTGGTGCGTGCAGTTCCCGAAAGAAAAATGGCAGAAATATTCATATCGCCCCCCAGCGGGAATTTATTCGGGCCGCCCTGCGGAGTCAAGCAAATCTGAACGGATAGGCAGCACGCGCGGGCTGCGAGGATTCAATCTAAACGAGGCCACAGAAGCGAGACCCGAAGCGCAGCGCCTGAGAGCCTCCTGGAACCCCTCTATACTTCACTGGCGCGGGCGCGGCCGATTCCGGGCATATCGCTTCCGCGCCCTTCCGCCAGTTCGGCGCAGATCGCATCGATGTGGCCGGAAACTGATGCCACATAATTTCGCGCGACCGTTTGCAGGTTGGCCAAATTCTGAGGTGTAACATCGTCCATGTCGCCCGAAGCAGGCTCCAGATCTTCGACTTGCAGACGGTTGTACGTGCAAGCCGGCATGGATTTCAGTTCGTAGTCCACGGCTTCGGAAACGCTGTCCATGAACACGGGCGCGATCTGTCTGGCCCAGCCCAGCAGGCCCCATGCTTTCGCTTGGGCATACTCGATTCGGTCCTGGCGATTCCCCGTTCCGGCAGAAACGATCATGAAATTTGCGGCTTCGCGATAGAGCGCCCGCGCCTCCGCGTAAGCGGCCATGGCGGGATTGTTCACATAGACGCCGCCGTCAACCAGCGCATAATTTTCGCTCCCTCGAACGAGTTGAAACGGCGGGAAGAACGTGGGCGCAGCCGATGTTGCGCGTGCGGCCCAAACAACCGGCCAGTTGTACTGGGGCTGCGCAGCGATACGGTGGCTCTTAAAAAAGAAAGGGATTTGCCCCTGAAGGTCATAGCTCGATATCAACAGCGGCGTCAGCGCGGATTTCAGTTCTGCGCCGCCGAAAAACCGGACCAGCGTGCTCTGCAAAGCATCAGGCGAGTATTTCGGGCCGAAAAGATTTTTCGCGGGCGTCAGAAAATTCTTCTTAAAAATCGCGGGGCCATTCTCCACGTAGAGACTCACCAGCTCACCCGGCGCGTAGGGCTGCCCTTTATTGCATTGTGTCGCGATCCCTAGCGCGATGATCCCGCCCGTAGATGTTCCGGAGATCAGGTCGAAGCATTTGTAGAGGTCTGTGCGGAGGCGCTTTTGGATTTCACCGAGAATCACGGCCGGAATGATTCCGCGGATTCCCCCGCCATCGATTGCCAGCACCTTGATGCTCTTCACGTGGCTTCTCCGCGTTCGAGAACAGCCGTCCCGGCCCAGCTGGTCCGAGAAACGAGTGCGATGGCCGGATTGTAGCGCACCCCGGCGCTGAATTTCCTGTGAGGCCGTCGGAAGGCGCTCTTCACGCGGGAACGCGATTGCGGATGTCGATTGTTCTTGACACGGCCGCGCCAGCTTGTATGATTATGCAGTCTCCTGAATATTCATTCTCTATGGAATCATGGCCGTACAGAAACGCTTCCGGCAGGGACAAATCTTGAAGCTGCTGACCAACCAGCAAGTGGCCAGCCAGGATGAATTGCGCCGCCAACTGCTTCACCTGGGCCTGCGCGTTACGCAGGCGACGCTCTCGCGCGACCTGCGTGAACTCCGCTTGGTGAAGACGGCCGACGGTTACCGCTCGCTCGCCGAGGCTGCAGCGGAAGAATCGGCCCCTTTGCCGGCAATCGGCCGCGCGACAAAGGAATTCCTGCTGGATATCCGGCCCGCGCAGAACATGCTTGTCCTGAAAACGCCTCCAGGCGGCGCTCAGCCGCTTGCCGCGGCAGTCGATTCCGAACGCTGGAAGGAAGTCGCCGGCACGCTGGCAGGCGACGACACCGTTCTGATCATCACCCCATCGCGCGGCGCGTGCACCAACGTCCGTAAACGCCTGGAGGACTTGCTCCGATGAGCGGACCCGGAAGGGTCGCCGTAGTCGGAGCAACGGGCTACGCTGGTTTCGAGCTGGCCCGTCTTCTTCTCCGGCACCCCCACATCGAGACGCCGGTGTTTTACCTGCGCGATGCGTACTCGGACATCCATTGCCTGACGCAGCTTTTCCCTCAACTGAGGAGCTGGGGCGAAGCGCCGTGCAGGAGTTTGTCGGTGGAAGCGGTCGCAAACAGCGGAGCGCACACTGTTTTTCTCTCGACGCCTCACGAGGTTTCCGTCGAGTTCGTTCCTCAACTCCTCCGGGCGAACCCCGAATTGCGCGTCATTGATTTGAGCGGCGCGTTTCGATTCCGGGAGCAAGAAACGTTCGAGCGCTGGTACAAGATGACCTCGCCCGACGCTACGCTTCTCCGAAAAGCTGTCTACGGCTTGCCGGAGCTGTACGCGGAGGCGTTACCGAAGGCCCGCATCGTTGCGAACCCTGGCTGCTACCCCACCTCCGTGATTCTGGGATTGCGGCCGCTCGTTGATTCCGGCTGGATCGACAAGGGTCGTGGCATCGTATGCGATTGCAAGTCGGGCGTCAGCGGCGCCGGCAAGGAACCTAAACGGGAAACGCATTTCGTCGAAGTAAACGAGAATTTTCGCGCCTACGGCGTCTTCACGCACCGGCACACGCCGGAAATCTCCGATCACCTGGGCTTGGCCTCCAGCGATTTCGTTTTCACCACCCACTTGCTCCCGCTCGAGCGCGGCATCCTCTCCACGATCTACGTTTGGCTCGACGGCGCGCGCAAAGTGGAAGAAATCGAGGCGCTGTATCGCCGGTTCTATGCCGGGAAGCAAATGGTGCGTATCTCGTGTGGCGGCAAACTTCCGGAGCTCCAGGACGTGGCGCGCACCAACTTCTGCGACATCGGTTTTGCGCTCGATGCGTCCGGCGACCGCCTCGTGATCGTTTCCTGCCTCGACAATCTGGGCAAGGGCGCGGCAGGGCAGGCGGTGCAAAACATGAATGCCATGCACGGTTATCCCGAGACTGCGGGACTTCTATAAGAGGACACATGAGACTACTCGTCAAGATCGCCGGCGCGTTGCTCGAACAGGATGAAGCCGTGCACGCCATCGCGCGACAGATCGCCGAACTTGCGCGGAACGGCCACGAACTCCTGATTGTGCACGGCGGCGGCAAGATTTTCACTTCGACGCTTGCGCGGATGGGCGTCGAGAGCCGTTTCGTCTCTGGTTTGCGCGTCACCGATCGCGAGACGCGCGATGTCGCCGTGATGGTATTCGCCGGGCTGCTCAACAAGAAACTGGCCGGCGCGATTTCGCTCACGGGCCAGCCGGCCGTCGGCATCAGCGCTTCCGACGCAGCTTGTTTTCTTGCCGAGCCGATGCAGCTCGGAGAGTACGGCAATCAGCTCGGCTTCGTCGGATATCTCAGCGAAGTGAACGTCGATTTCCTGCGCTCGCTGTGGCGCGTGGGCGTCGTACCCGTGGCGTCCTGTCTTGGACTTGGCGCCGACGGCGAAATTTACAACATCAATGCCGACCATATGGCCGCGGCAGCCGCGGAATTCATTCGCGCGGACCGTCTTATCTATCTCACGGATGTGGCGGGCGTCCTCGACGGCGAAAAGATTCTCCGTGCGGTGAATGGCGCGGAAGTCGAGGACCTGATCCGCCGCAACAAGGTCTCTGGCGGCATGATCCTGAAGCTTGAAGCCGCCAAGCGCGCTCTGTCGGGTGGCGTCAGCGAAGTCCGGATCGTGGGCGGAACGCGACCGCGCGCTCTGCTGGCTGCTGCAAACGGCAGCCGCGCTCCCGGAACCCGTGTGCTGCCCGTGCTTCGCGGCGGCGCAAAATCGGCGCGTGGCGCCGCCTGCTGACCATGGCGACGGCGAAACAATCTGCGGCCCAGGTCTCGCCGGCGAGAATCCGCGCGACGGAAGCGCGCTTCCTGATGAACACCTATCGCCGTCCGCCAATCGTCTTTACCCGTGGACGCGGTGCGCGCCTCTACGATTCAAAGGGCCGCGAATACCTGGATTTCCTCGGCGGCATCGCCGTCAACGCCCTCGGCTATTCGCACCCGCGCCTCGTGCGCGTGATCCGACGCGAAGCCGCGCGCGCCGTGCACCTCTCGAACCTGTTTCACAACGCTTACCAGGCCCCGCTTGCCCGCAAGCTGGCGGAATGGTCGGGACTTGACCGCGTCTTCTTCGCCAATAGCGGCACGGAAGCCATCGAGGGCGCGCTGAAGCTTGCGCGCGCGTATGCGCACCGCAATGCACCGGCTGGCGTCGCCCCCAAGACGCGATTTCTGGCCCTTGAGAACTCGTTTCACGGCCGCACGTTCGGCGCGGTCTCCATAACGTACCCCGCAAAATACCGCGAGCCGTTCGCCCCTCTCGTGCCCGGCGCCGAATTCGTTCGGTTCAACGACATCGCCGATCTGGAATACAAGTTCGACGATTCCGTTTGCGCTCTCGTGCTCGAAACAATTCAGGGCGAGGGCGGCGTCTATCCGGTCAGCGACGCGTTCTGGCAGCGCGCTCGTGCCCTGGCAACGCAGCACGACGCCGCGCTGATCGCCGACGAAATTCAGTGCGGACTTGGCCGCACTGGACGCCGCTTCGCCTATCAGAAATTCGATTCGCTCCCGGACATTGTCACTGTGGCCAAACCGCTCGCCGGCGGCCTCCCCCTCGGCGCGGTGATCGCCAGCGACAGGTTCGCCGCCGCTTTCTCGCCCGGGATGCACGGCACGACGTTCGGCGGAGGACCGCTGATCTGCGCGACCGCCCTCGAATTTCTGAACGTCGTCGAAGACCAGGATTTGCTCGCCAATATTCGAGCGCGCGGCGCCGAGCTTCGCACTGGACTCGAAGAGCTTGCCGCGAGGTTCGACTTCATTCGCGAGGTTCGCGGCGAAGGCCTGATCCTCGGCGTCGATCTTTCCACCGAGGGCGCGCCATTCGCGGAAGAGGCCATGCAAAGCGGCTTGCTCATTAACTGCACGCACGAGCACATCCTCCGGCTGCTTCCGCCTTTCATTATTCGCCCCCGGGATGTCGCCGAGTTCCTGCGCCGGTTCGAAGCGGTGCTTGCCCGCGTATCGAAGAAAACGAAAAGCTCCACTCCAAAATCGCGAGCCCAATCCACGCGAACGCACACGCAGCCCGCTTTGGCTGCCTCGAGGTGAACATGAACGCCGTTGCCACAACTCTAACGCTTCCTAACGATCTTCTTACCGGAACCGAATGGTCTGCCGCGCAAACGCGCGAGCTCTTTCAGCTTGCTGCGGACGTGAAGGCTCGGCCGGATTCCTATCGGACGGCGCTTGCGGGGCGTTCCTTCGCCCTGATTTTTGAAAAACCCTCGCTTCGCACGAGAGTGACCTTCGAAGTGGGAATTGCCGGTCTCGGCGGCTCTTCTGTGTTCCTGGACCACACCGCCACCCACCTCGGCGAGCGTGAATCCGTTCCGGATGTGGCAAAATGCCTCGAGCGGTGGGTTCATGGAATCGTGGCGCGGGTCTTCGCCCAGGAAACGCTCGACGAACTTGCTTCGAGCGCCCGCGTTCCAGTCGTCAACGCGCTTTCCGACCGCTTTCATCCCTGCCAGGCGCTATCCGATTTTTTTACTCTTGAAGAACGCTTCGGCGACCTGCGCGGCCTGAAGCTCGCATATATCGGCGACGGCAACAACATGTGCCACTCCCTCCTTCTCGCCGCAGCCCGCGTCGGAGCGCACATGAAAGTCGCTACGCCGGCCGGGTACGAACCCGACCCCGCGATTGTTGCCGACGCAAAGCGTGCCGGCCGTGAAACTCGCGCGAAAATCGAAATCCTTCGCTCGCCACAAGACGCGGTCACTGGCGCAGAAGCCATTTATACCGACGTTTGGGCCAGCATGGGACAGGAGCAGGAAGCCGCCGCTCGCGAAACGGCATTTGCCGGCTATCAAGTAAACGAGGCCCTTCTCGCGCTCGCCGCGCGCGACGCTGTTTTCCTCCATTGCCTTCCGGCCCATCGCGGCCTCGAAGTCAGCGCCGGCGCCGTTGATTCCCCGCGGTCCATCATTTTCGACCAGGCCGAAAATCGCCTCCACGTTCAGAAGGCGATCCTGCTCACATTGATGAGCTGATGGCCAACTAAAGGAGATCTCGTTGCCAAACAAGATTGTGCTCGCATATTCCGGAGGGCTCGATACCTCCATCATCATTCCGTGGCTCAAGGAGAACTATCCAGGCTGCGAAGTGATCGCCATGATCGGCGATCTCGGCCAGCAGGAAGATCTCGAAGCTGCGCGCAAGAAAGCGCTGGCCACCGGAGCAAGCGCTGCGTATGTGGAAGATCTCCGGGAAGAGTTCATCACCGGCTACATCTGGCCTACGCTGCGCGCGGGAGCCGTTTACGAACACAAGTATCTGCTCGGCACGTCCTTCGCGCGGCCTTTGCTCGCGAAACGCCAGGTCGACCTCGCGAAAAAAGCCGGCGCGGACGCAATCGCGCACGGCTGCACTGGAAAGGGCAACGATCAGGTTCGATTCGAACTGGCTGCGAAGGCTCTCGCACCCGAACTGAAAATCATCGCGCCCTGGCGTGAATGGAAGATCGTCTCGCGCGAGGAAGCTATCGCCTACGCCCGCTCGCATAACGTCGCGGTCGAGCAGACCACTAAGAATATCTACAGCCGCGACCGCAACGTCTGGCACCTCAGTCATGAAGGCGGTGTGCTCGAAGATCCCGTCAACGCTCCCGACGAGGCCATGTGGCAATGGGTCGCGTCGCCGGCGAAAGCGCCCGATCGTCCGGCGTCTGTCGAGATCGGCTTTGAATCCGGTATTCCCACATCCGTGAACGGCAATAAGCTCGCGCCGTTGGCTCTCCTTGATCAACTGAACGAAATCGCTGCCACGAACGCGATCGGCCGCATGGACATCGTCGAAAACCGCCTGGTGGGAATCAAGTCGCGCGGCGCCTACGAGACGCCGGGCGGCACCTTGCTCGTCGCCGCGCATCGCGAACTGGAATCCGTCTGCCTCGACCGCGAAACTGCGCATTACCAGCAGATTCTCGCCCTTCGCTATGCGGAAATGGTCTATTACGGCATGTGGTTCACGCCGCTACGCCAGGCGCTCGACTCCTTTTTCGCTGCATCGCAGCACCGCGTAACCGGTTCGGTAGGCCTTACGCTTTACAAGGGGAATCTGACCGTCGCCTCGCGGCGTTCCCCGTTCTCGCTCTACCGTACGAATCTCGCCAGCTTCACCATGACCGGCTATAACCCCAAAGATGCCGAGGGCTTCATCAATTTGTTCGCTCTTCCCATCACCGTTCCGCAGGAATGGGAGGCGCCGCGCGCCGCCGAGGTGAAATGAGCGCTCCCGAGCAAAAAATGTGGGGCGGCCGTTTCGAGCGCTCGCCCAATGCTTCGTTCTACGAATTTGAGCGCTCGTGGAGCTTCGACCGGCGATTGCTCCCGCAGGAATTTGCGCTCGATCGAGCCTGGGCGCGCTCTCTCGCCGCGTCGGGGATTCTGACGCACGAAGAAGGCCAGAAGCTCGTTGCCGCAGTCGACGATCTCGAACTCCGCTCGCAATCCGACCAGGCCTGGCTCGACGATTCCAGGGCCGAGGATCTTCACCACTTTGTGGAAAGCGCGCTGATCGAGCGGCTCGGTCCGTTGGGCGCCAAGCTGCACACCGGACGCAGTCGCAACGAAATGATCGCCACGGAGCTCCGCATGTACGTCAGGCGAGCGGCCGGCGACCTGCGTCAGGATCTCGCGAAGCTTGCGCGCGCCGTTGCCATACAGGCCAAGGGCAATTTCGGACTTCCGATGCCCGGCACAACCCACATGCAGCATGCGCAGCCGCTTCTGCTGTCTCACTGGCTTCTCGCGCACGGAGAGGCGTTTCTCCGCGACGCCGAACGCGTGGCCTCCGCGTCGGCGCGCGCGGACGCTTGCCCGCTCGGCTCCGGCGCTCTGGCGGGCTGCGCGTTTCCGCTCGACCGAAACGCTCTCGCGCGCGATCTCGGCTTCTCCCGCCCCGCGGAAAACAGCCTTGATGCGGTCAGCGACCGCGACTTTGCGCTCGAATATCTGTTCTCGCTTGCCACACTCGCCATGCATCTCTCGCGCCTGGCTGAGGACATGGTCCTTTTCGCCTCGCCGGAATTCGCCTTCGTCGAATTGCCGGACGAATACTCGACGGGAAGCAGCTTGATGCCCCAGAAGAAAAATCCTGACGCATGGGAACTGATTCGAGGCAAAACAGGGCGCATCTACGCCGGCCTGTTCGCGCTGTTCACCACAATGAAGGGCCTCCCCTCGAGCTATCAGCGTGACCTTCAGGAGGACAAGGAGCCGCTCTTCGCAGCGCACGATCAGGCGACGATGATGACTCAAATCGCCGCCGGCGCGCTGGCTGCGACTCAATTCCGCGCCGCGCGGCTCAAAGATGCGGCGAACGATCCCGCGCTCGTCGCCACCGAGCTGGCCGACTATCTCGTCGGGGCAGGCACGTCGTTCCGCAACGCGCACGAGATCGTCGGCAAACTCCTGCGCGCCGCCGAGCAGGAAGGAAAGTCGATTCGCGAGATGCCCCTCGCGCGGCTTAAGGAATTTTCGCCCGATTTCGGAGCGGACTTGGGAGCCGTTCTTTCTGTCGAAGCGGCCCTGAGCCGCCGCGCGACCTTTGGCGGCACCGCTCCCGCTGCGGTTCGGAGCGCTCTGGAAGACTTTAATGCGCGCGTCGCAAGAATCGAGGAACATCCATGAGTGCAATGACTGCTGCAGCCACGAGCCGGGTCGCGATTCTTCCCGCCACGGATCCCGATTTGTCGCGCTCTGCCGTCGCGCCTCCACAGGTGTCGCACGAGGCGATGCCCAGGGGATTCTCATTCGCCGCCACCCATTGCGGACTTAAGAAATCGAAGCTCGATCTTGCCGTCCTTCTCAGCGGAGCTCCCGCGTCTGCCGCGGCTCTCTTCACGACGAATCGCGTCCAGGCTGCCCCCGTGCGGCTATGCCGCGAACACCTGAAGCGGTCTCAAGGCCGAGTGCGCGCCATCATCGTGAATTCCGGTAACGCGAATTGCTGTACCGGACCACAGGGAATCGCCGCTTCCCGCGCCACCGCCGCCCGCCTGGCTCGCGCGCTCGGTTGCCCATCCGAGGAAATTCTCGTTTGCTCTACAGGCGTGATAGGCGCGCCGCTCGAGGTCGAAAAGATACTCGAGTCTATTCCTGCGCTCGTTCTCGCGCGCGTCAGCGAGCCCGCTTCATTCGAGCAGGTTGCGCGCGCCATGATGACCACCGACACGCGTCCTAAGTGGGCTTCCGCGACGTGCCGCATTTCAGGTAAGGAAGTCCGCTTGCTTGGCTGCGCGAAGGGCTCCGGCATGATTCATCCCAATATGGCCACCATGCTCTCGTATGTTCTTACCGACGCGGCCATTTCACCCGCACTGCTTTCGCGCGCCCTGCATGCCGCGACCGCGCCGACATTCAATTCGATTACGGTGGATGGCGACACGTCCACAAACGACACGCTCGCGGTTCTCGCCAACGGCCAATCCGGCGCCCGGAAAATCACTGTGAACGGCCGCGACTACAACAGCTTCGTGCGTGCCCTGCAGAGTGTGTGCCAGTCCCTGGCCCTCGCCATCGTCGAGGATGGTGAGGGCGCCGAGCGCGTGATCGAGATTGAAGTGCGCGGAGCCCGATCTGACCGCGCAGCCGATCAAATCGCGCGCACCATTGCCAATTCTTCTTTGGTGAAGACGGCTTTCGCCGGTGCCGATCCCAACTGGGGACGCATCCTCGCCGCGGCAGGACGCGCTGGCGTCGACTTCGATTTCGAGCGCGTCGACATCTGGCTCGCCGGCATCCCCGTTTGCCGTCGCGGCCGCGAATATCCTTTCGACGAGCGTCTCGCTCACGAAAAGATGCTCGCCAGGCGCGTCCCCATTCTCTTCCACCTGCGATCCGGGAAAGGTCGCGCCCGCCTGTGGACCTGCGACTTCACCCAGGAGTACGTGCACATCAACGCGAGTTACCGCACGTAATTCGAGGTCTGCGGCGGAATCCCGCCTAACTGCCGCATCTCCTGCACGCGTAATCGCCAGAGGTCCCTCGCCAACGCGCAGTTATTGACTCCCAGCCGGAGTTGCCTCAAGATGCTGCCGAGTTGCTGGAGCGCTCGCTTCAACCGGGGCAGCCGCTCATCCATGCACCCTGCGCGCACATGATCCCTGAATCTCCAGTCCTTTCGGATTATCGCCGTCGGCGTGCGTGTGATCGATCGGACCGTCCCGCTCACCGATAGCGGTTGTACGCCGGTGGACGGTTCGACTGCCCATGGCCGGGATCCTGCCTCTTCAGCCTCGGAACAGTGCTCTGCGCACGCGGAGCACAGGAGCAGTTTTCGTGAAAAAACTTTATGTGGGGAACCTATCGTTCAAGGCTACGGAAGAGCAATTGCAGGAGCTGTTTGCTGAAGTGGGAGCGAATCCGGATTCGTTGACGCTGTTGAAGGATCGTTTCAGCGGCCAGCCGCGCGGATTCGGTTTCGCGGAATTCCACGATGACGGGGAAGCCGAGAAGGCCATCGCCGCCCTCAATGGACGCGACTTTCTCGGGCGCGCGCTGATTGTCAACGAAGCGCGTCCGCGCGAAGGCGGCGGAGGAGGAGGCGGGCGTGGTGGCCATGGCGGTGGCGGGGGTGGCCGTGGTGGACGCGGCGGCGGCGGGGGTGGCCGCGGCGGACGCGGTGGCTACGACCGCTAACCTCGCACGGAAGTTCGCCCGGATGCCCTAGTTTGAGACGAATTCCCTGCCAGGGCTCAGACCACTCGGCGGCTCAACTAATGTTGCCGGGCCGCTGCGGCGCGTGGCTTAGGCTCGCTCGTCACTACTTCTCCGCCCGAACATGTGAATTTCTGCAAAGAGGCGCCCTGAATGCCCTGCTCCACGAGGGTCCCGATGTCCAGCCGCGATTCTGCTTCGTCCAGTTGCTGCGATCGCGCGAAAAGCGCCGGCGACTTCGGCAGAAACACGGGGCAGCAATCGTGGAAAGGCTCCGACGAGATTTCGTAGGTGCCGATTTCCCTGGCTGTCTCCAAAATCTCGATTTTGTCCGTGCCTATCAGCGGTCGGAAGACCGCCATCTTCGCCGCAGCGTCCACGGCCACCAGGTTTCGCAACGTCTGGGACGCCACCTGCCCCAAGCTGTCTCCCGTAACGAGTGCGAGTGCGTGTTCCCGCTTCGCCAGGATTTGCGCTATGCGCAGCATCATTCGCCGGTAGAGCAGCACCCGGGACTCTTCCGGCGCGTAGCGCACGATTTCTCGCTGAATCGCCTCGAAAGGCACGCGATATAATTTCGAATTGAACTGGTATCGCGTAAGCTGTCCCACCAGCCTGCCCGCCACGTGCAGCGATGACTCGCCCGGGCGTGCCCCGGTGCCATAGAAGTGAACGAAACTCAAATGTGCTCCCCGCTTCATCATGTGGTAGGCGGCGACCGCCGAGTCGTATCCGCCCGATAGCAGGCACGCCATTTTTCCCGCCGTATTTGCCGGCAGTCCGCCCGCCCCTTCGATTTTTCTTGCGTACACCAGCGCCGGGCCCGGCGTAATCTCGATCCGGCAGGTCAGCTCCGGCTCGCGCAGCCGCACTTGGACGTCCCGCCCTTGCCCGCGCAATTGCTCGAGTAGATATTTCCCTACCGCCGCTTCGATCTCCATTACCGTGTGTGGAAAGTTCTTGTCACTGCGCTTCGCGCGCACCGCAAAGGTCGCAAACCGAAGCGGTGCGACCTCGCTCCACGCGGCTTGGCAAATCGCCTCCAGGTCGCGCTCTACCGGCCGCGCCACCGCGAAATTCGCCACCCCAAGCACTTGCCCGACGCGTTCGGCCGCAGTCTCCACCGGGATTCCCTCGCGCAGGCGCACCAGAAACCGGTCCCCAGGCTGCTCGATCCGCTCGACCATCCCTTCCAGCGATTGCCGCAATGCCGTAAATAGCTTTCCTAGGAAAAAATGCCGGTTTGCGCCTTTCAGCCACAGTTCGTGGTAGTGGACGACTATAACTGGATTGTTCATCGGACTTTCGTGGTACGCGAATTCTGCCGTAACCTGAGCAGAGTATAGCAGCCGCTTGCGCCCGAGCGGTAATCTCTGACGCAGCAGCCCGGCCCGATCCGGTCTATTACTCGCGTCGGAGATCCCTTTCGTGCGTAAAAATCGATAACTTTAAGGCGACAACCTCGATTTTCCGCAACTTTGTACAGCCGGCGGGGTTACAATCTGCGGCACTCCAGCCTGCGGAGTTACTGTTTCTTCCTGGTTGAAGTTCATGTGGGCTTTTGTGCTACCGAAAGAGGAGATGCCGCATCCAAATTCTCAGTTGGGGCGACTAGGGGGTTGCCATGTGGAACCGGAGAGACTGGGACGAGTTCTTCGATATCGTTCGAAAGCGGTGGCACACGCACCGTCCACCGCGCCCAGTGGAGTTCTCGGGACGCCGCGTTATCCCCACTGGCGGCTACAGCCTCGCCGAACTCGATGATGCCGGCCTGAGTATCGAGCAGGCTGAACGTCTCGGTTTGCCCGTTGACGCTGGCCGCCTTGGTTCTTGTAGCCCCAACGTGACCGCGCTCCGCGAGTACATTCGCGCCACTCGCTCCCGCTTTTAGCTTCGCCGCCGCCCCCGGCTCAGTAAAAGCTGAGGTTCTCTGCCGTCATCGGCCGTTCTCGGTGATCTCTGTGTTTCGTCCCCTGCGTATTTCGTTCACCATCACAGCAGCCGCAAGTAGCTGCGGGCCGTCCACTTTTATGAAGACCTTCGTCGCATCGCCAGCGCAAAAACTCCTCCAACTAATGCCCCGCTAATCGAAACAGCCTCCCACGCCAAGCCCGCCGCCACAGTCAGTGTGGGCGGCGCGCCAAACGGCACGAGCAGCCCCGCCAGAGCAGCCTCGCGAATTCCGATCCCGCCCTGCGTCACGGGAATCGCCGCTGAGAGTTTCGCGATGGGCCACGCAAACAGCCACGCGCGAAACACCAGCCTCAGCCCGCACGCATCCGCCAGCAGTACGCTCAGGCAAATAAACGAAAGCTGCGACACCACTGCGATGCTTAGCGCGGCCAGCGCCGCCCGCGGCCTTTGCGTCATCGACCGCGCGGCCCGCCGCAAACCCACCGCTCGCCGCCTCGTCCGGAACGAAAGCCGCCGGAATGGAATCAGCGTCACTGCCAGAGCCGCCAGCGCCAATCCCACAATCGCCGCTGCACCTATCAAGAGAAACACGCGCCGGCTCTCGCGTTCTAGCGCCGTTGGTGCGAGCAGAGCTCCTATGGCGGCCAGCAGGACCAGCGCGGCAAAATCTATGAGGCGGTCGATAAAGCTTCCCAGCAGCGCGCCCGCCTTAGTCTTGCCGTAACGCATCGCCAGCGTCACGCGCACCAGGTCGCCGCCGATCAGCGACGGCAGGAACAGCGTTCCGAACAGCCCGGCGAAGTAGCAACGTGCGGATTGCAGATAATTCAGGCCAGTGCCCGCCGTGTTCACCATCAGCCGCCACTTGGCGACCCCCAGCAGGTGCGTCGCCAGGTATCCCGCCAGCACGGCAATCCATAGTTCCGCAGGCAGTTTCGCCAGCGCGTGCAGTACCTGCCGTCCCGGCAGAAACCGGAACAGTAAGGCGAGCGCCACCACGCTCCCGCCATAGTGCAGCAGCGCCCGCCGCACCGCGTGCCAGCGTTTCCGCTGCTCGCTCTCAACGGTCGTTTGCTCGTAACCCGGCACAGCATCCTGTCCGGGTCGCGGCCTGCTGGTGTCTGTGGGATCTCTTTCGGACTGGAAGCTCACGCGCGCAGCATTATCCGTCGGCCACGCGAGCCGAACAAGCGCGCCGTACACAAGTCGTCGGTTAAACAACAGTTGCGCAAAGGCGACCTGGAGATCAAAGCGATTGTGGGACGTCCCGCGAACGTTCTGGCTAAGCTGTTATATTTATGTGGTCACAATTTGTGACTATTTGAAAGGCCGGACATTTTAGGGGTCGCAATTTGCGACCTCAAACAGGAGTTCCATGCCAAAGACTGCCATTACACCCGCCGGCCGCATCGAGCCCCGCATCCTTCTGATTCGCGGTTATCGGGTAATACTCGATTCCGGTCTCGCGGAGCTGTACGGCGTGACCACCAAGCGCCTCAACGAGCAGGTGAAACGCAACAAAGAGCGCTTCCCCGCCGATTTCATGTTTCAGCTCAGCGCAGACGAGGCGAACAGTTTGAGGTCGCAATTTGCGACTTCAAATCGGGGCGGCCGGCGCTATCGTCCCTACGCCTTCACCGAGCACGGCGCGATCATGGCGGCCGGTGTCCTCAATAGCGGCCGAGCCATCGAGGTCAGCATTTACGTCGTGCGGGCATTCGTCAAGCTGCGCGAACTACTCCGGACCCACAAGCAGTTGGCCCACAAGCTGGACCAACTGGAAAAGCGAATCGAAGCGCATGACGAAGAAATCGCGAACCTCTTCGAGGCCATACGCTTGTTGATGGAGCCTCCCGGCAAGCCCGGCAAGAGCATCGGTTTTCTTGTACAGCCCGCGCTTCCCGAACCGGAGGAGTAGCGCGATGCTGCGCCGGCCCGCTCGCGTGGCAACTCTTCGCGCCGGGCTCCAGTAGTTCTCATAAGGGGGAGAAATTATGGCGGAATTAGCCGCGGTCGTAGCAAATACACTGGCGGGATATTACGAAGAAATCCGCGGCCAGGTGCATCGCTGGGTCGATCCGCTCACGACCGAACAGATCTGGGCGCGCCCGTTCCGGTTCCAGTCGGAGAGTATGCAGGCTCGATCCGGCAAGCCCGACGGCAACAGCGTCGGGCACCTCCTGCTTCACCTCACTGGCAATCTCAACTACTACATCGGCGCCCAAATCGCCGCGACGGGTTACGTCCGCCATCGCGACCTGGAATTCACGGATGCGCAGAAGAAATCCAAAGAACATATTCTCGCCGATTTCGACGGCGCCATCGCCATGGTGGTCGAAACTGTTCGCAAGCAGTCGCCAGAAGATTGGACCAAGTCCTACACGGCCGACCGCGAACCCACCGCCAAAGACCGTTTCACTGCGATTTTCCGTTGCGCGGCCCATGCCTACCATCACGTCGGCCAAATCGTCTATCTCTCCAAAGAATTGACGACGCCTTAGAACCAGGCCACGGCTCGTTCAAGCGGCACCCTGCGGCAAGCGCCCGCAATTTCCCAGCAATCCCTCATAGAGCTATACTTTCCGGGATGGAAACGGGAAACAAAAAGGCTGTCGTGCTCCTCAGTGGTGGCATGGACTCCTGCGTCACCACGGCGATTGCCAGTCAAACACACTCGCTCGCCCTGCTCCACGCCAGCTACGGACAACGGACGGAGCGCCGCGAGCGGCGGTCCTTCGACGAAATCGCCGATTTCTACCACGTTCGCGAGCGCCTCGTCATCCGGCTCGACTCGCTGGCACAGATCGGCGGCTCCGCGCTTACGGATTCCCGCATCGCCGTGCCCGAGGAGGGCGCAACGCCCGGTCGCCGAACCGGAATTCCCATCACTTACGTGCCGTTCCGCAATGCGCATTTCCTCTCAGCCGCTGTAAGCTGGGCGGAGGTGATTCGAGCCAATGCGATTTTCGTGGGAGCCGTCGAACAGGACAGCTCCGGTTACCCGGATTGCCGGCCTGCGTATTACCGCGCCTTCGAGCAAGTCATTCGCGAGGGTACGCGTCCCGAGACGCGAATTGAGATCGTCACTCCCGTGATCGGAATGAAGAAGAGCGAAATTGTCCGGCGCGGTGTGGAATTGAGGGCGCCGCTCGACCGGACCTGGTCTTGCTATCAATTTGAAGACGAGGCATGTGGAATATGCGATAGTTGCCGGTTGCGCTTAACGGCGTTCGCGCAGGCCGGATATTCGGACCCTGTCTCTTACCGGATGCAAGTCGCGAAATGAGGCCCACGAACATGAACGAGGCCAAATCACTGATAAACCGATGGTGGGTGAAGGCTGGCGCAGTGGCTGTGCTGTTCTCTCCGATTCTGTTGGCGCCCCGAACCAGCGCTCAGACCGGCTTGCGGCCGTCAACGCGTGCCGCAATTATCGAGTCCGCGCACAGCGAAAACCAGACCGCTGACGCAAGGCAGGATGGCGCGGCTTCTCAAAAGGAGAAACAGGAGACGGCGGCGAACAAAGCCAAACTGCTGAAGAGCCACTTGGAGAATGGCAACGCGGCGATGCGCGACGCTCAAGAGATCAGGCATCAAATTGATGCCGCAACGGGCGACGAGAGATCGGCTCTTGTCGCGAAAATGAATGCGGCGTACCAGACCGCGATTTCCGAGTACCAGCAAGCGCTGGCGAATACGAGGACGGCGGATGAAGACGCAATCAGGCCAATCGGCCTCGTCCGGCTGATTCGCAATGGCTTAATTAGCGAGCAGAAAGCAGTCGAAATGGAAGTGCAGGACAAGAACCTGCCTGTAATTCTGAGTAACCTGGGGATGGCCTACAGTGGCGCCGGAGACTATGAGGACGCCATTCCTATTCTTCAGGAAGCCATCCTGTCCCGGCAGGCCCCTGCTACTTATATGCAGTTGGGGACGGATCTGGCGGAAGTTGGGAAGATCCCCGAAGCAAGCGCGGCGTGCGACAAGATCTCGGCAGTGGGCAACCCGCCCGCGATAGCAACGCAGGGAGCCTGCTACCGAAACGTTGCGGTTGTGCTGATGAATGGTCGCAAACCCGCCGCGGCCGTTGCGCCGCTCCAGAAAACCACCGTGCTCAACCCCAACGATGCGCTCGCATGGAAGCTGCTTGGCGATGCGTTGAGCAGCAACATCACAACGAAAGACGAAAACGGTAGAATAATCTACGTCATTCCGCCGGGCGCCATCGAGGCCTACCAGAAGTACTTGCAGTTGGAGCCGAACGGTGTCTACGCAGGCCAGGTAAAGGCGGAACTTGACAGCTTTGCGCAGTTGAATAAGGGCGCGCCAACGTCTGTGGACACGCGAAAGATGCCATGATCGAGTGTGCGAGTCCGGTTTCGTTCTAATTGGCAGTTCTAATGCGGAGGTCATGAGAAATGAAAAGATGGATTCATTTTTTCGGCTTGATCGCCCTGTTGCTTGCGTGCGCAGGAGCCGCCGCGGCGCAGGGAAACAACCGGCTCGACGGCCAGGTGCTTGATGCCCAGGAAAAGCCCATGCCGGGCGTCACCGTAACCATCAAGAGCGAGGATTCCGGGCAGACGTACACCTTCAAAACCGACGCGAATGGCAAGTTCATGCAGCTCGGCTTGCGCGCTGGCATCTATGACGTCACTGTTCAGACGAACAATCCCGACTTGCCTCCCTATGCGGAGAAGTTCCAGTTGAAAGAGGGCCAGTCCGGAACGTTGGTGATCAACTACAAGGACATCATGGCGAAGTACGCCAACTCCGAGGAGGCCAAGAAACGAGCCGAGGCGGAAAACGCATTCAAATCCATGAAGGGGCATTTCGACGCGGGCCGCCAGTCCATGACCCAGGCGGACACGCTCATGCAGCAAATGAAGACCGCGCCCGCCGACCAGAAAGCCAACATCGCCGCCCAGCGCATCTCCGACTGCCAGAACGCTGCCAACGAGTTCAGCGAAGCCGCCAAGGGCGTCCAGCCGAAGGACGCGAAGAACACCGCGATCGTCCTCGGCAATCTCGGCTCTGCCGACGAATGCGCCGGAAAATACGATGATGCCGTCGATGCTTTCCAGAAAGCCATCGCGGCCCAGCCGAGCGCCGGCTTGTACACGCAGTTGAGCACGAATTTGGCGAACTCTGGCGTTGCCCAGACGGACCCCGCCGTTCTTCAGTCCAAAGTTACCGAAGCCGGCGCGGACTGCGACAAAGCCGCCGCACTCGAACCCGCTCAAGCCAAGGTCTGCTGGAAGAACCTCGGTATCGTCCTCTACAACAAACAGCGCCAGAAAGAAGCAGTCACGGCGTTCCAGAAAGTCACCACTCTGGACCCCAAGGACGCCCAGACTTGGTTCTTGCTCGGTTCCTCGCTCGCTGCGCAGATCGACTCCAAGCAGGTTGGCAGCAAGCTAACCTACGTCATTCCCCCGGGAACGAACGAATCCTATCAGAAGTGCATTGACGCCGATCCGAATGGCCCGTACGCGCCTCAGTGCAAGGCCGGCCTCGATGAGCTCGCCGCCCTCAGCGGAGGCCAATCCA
>DATEKA010000170.1:0-5531 GCA_035277685.1 Candidatus Acidiferrales bacterium | reverse complement strand
TCGCCCTTTTCAATACTCTTCGGCAGTTCGCATCGAGAAGGAGAGCTGGAATCGTGAAGCACCGCGCCGGCGTCATATTGATGGGGTTTGTGCTGTCTGCGGCACTTTCTCATGCGCAGAATTTCCGGGGCAGCATAGCGGGAACGGCGGAAGACGCCAGCGGGGCGCGAATTCCGTTCGCGAAGATCACAGTACACGGGGCGGATTCGGTGTTCGAACGCGATGCGACGGGGAACAAAAACGGCGAGTTCCGTGTAGACGACCTGCCTCCGGGGCCATACGTCGTGACCGTCAGCGCGACGGGATTTTCCAAGGTTAGCGCGAATGTGACGGTGCAGGTCAGTTCGGTGCGGCAGGTCCGGGTTGCGCTGGAGCCCGCGGGCGTGCAAGAGAGCGTCCGAGTACAGGGCAGGGCGTCTTCGATCACCACGCAACCGATGGACATCACGAATACGGTGAACCAGGGCGTGGTTACGGCGCAGGATTTGCAGACGATTCCGCTGGCGAGCCGAAGTTTTGCCAATATCGCGTACATGGTTCCGGGCACGGAGCCGGTGGAACCTTCCGATCCTACCAAGGCGCGCATCACAGCCGTTTCGTTCGGCGGCAGTTCGGGATTGAACGACAAGCTTACGGTGGACGGCGCCGACAATTCGGACGACTACATCGGCGGCTTCCTGCAGAATTTCTCGCCCGACGCCATTCAGGAATTCGCGGTGAGCACTTCGATGGAAAGCGCGAGCACGGGGGGAACGACAGGCGGCTCCGTCGTTATTACGACGAAGCGGGGCAGCAACGATTTGCACGGGAATGCGGGCGTCTACGTGCGAGCTTCCGGTCTGAACGCACGCTTTCCGATCGACAATCCCGCGCCGGATCCCAAGCAGGCGTTCAACCGGCAAAACTATGAGGGCACGCTGGGAGGACCGATCCGGAAGGACAAGCTGTGGTTTTTTTCGTCGCTCGAATACGTGCGCGAAAACGCGAGTATCGCGTACAGTCCGTCGAGCGTTGCCGAATTCAACGCGCTGGCCTTGCTTGCGTCACAGGGATTGTTGCCCGGCGTGAGTTCGATCGATGTGCCGCAAAGCGCGCCGGTCCCCTTCCGGGACATTCTCGGGTCGCTTCGTCTTGATTGGTCGCAGTCGAGCCGCTCACAGTGGTTCATTCGCGGTTCAGGCGATCAGTACACAACCAAGAACGATCTGGTGCAGCAGGCAACCCTGCCTTCGACGGGGGCGAGTTCTTATTCGAAGTATTTGAATCTCGCGTTGAGCAATCAGTTTACGATCACGCCGACGTGGCAGGGCTCGCTTGTCTTTGGCGCAAGCGGGCTGCACCACAGGGAGTCGCGCAATTCGGACCTGGGTTACGCGCTGGCGTTTCCGTTCAGCGCAACGTTCAGCACGATTTCAGGGTTTGAGACGTTTGGCGACAATCAGTTTGCAACGCCGATCACCGCCTTTCCAGTGTTGCGGAGTCAGGAGAAATACCAATTCCGGTACGTTGTGAGCCACGCCTCGGGGTCGCACGCGCCTCGGATGGGGATCGACTTCATTCACGAGCCGGTGCTGAGCGGCGCGCTTTCCGGCACGGCGGAAACGCTGGTCACTTATCCGGAAGAGCCAAGCGTCTACGCCGCAGACCCGTCACAGTTCTACTTCAGCCCGGAGTGCGCCGTGGCGCCTTCGGCCGGCTCGGGAATTACGTGCGATTTCACGCCGGCCGGCGATGGATCGTTCTCGCAGAACGTGCAGCGGCTGGGGCTGTTCGCTGAGGATTCGTGGCGTGCAACTCCGCGTCTGACGATGAATTACGGGTTGCGGTACGACACGACAATCGGTCTCCTGACGGCCTCGGGGCGCAACCAGCGCGAGAATCCGGCGTATTCGACGCTGAAGGCTCTACAGATCCCTCTGGTTAACGCCGCCGCAGGCGACTATCGCGGAGCGGTGGCCCCGCGACTCGGACTGGCATATGCGCTGGGCGCCTCGTCGAATACGGTGATACGCGGGGGAATCGGCCTTTACTACAACGATCTGGCGCAAAATGGGTGGGTCGGCGCATTCCAGGCGGTGAATGCCGCGCCTGGTGTGTGTGGAAATGTGGGCGATCCGGGGTGCATTCCTGGATCGGCATCCGGGGGCGCCGGCGCGATCATTGCGCCAAATTACAGGACGCCTTACGCGCTGCATGCGATGGCGGGCATCGAGCACGCGTTCAACGCGAACTGGACCATCGGCGCGCACTGGACGCACGAGCAAGGCGTCCACGCTTATCGTGCGTACAACTACGTGGCCGGCTACACATTGTTCTCGCCTTTGGTTCCGTCGTCGGATCCCAACTATCTGGCGGATCAGCGAGCGATCGTTCCGGATATCACGGTGTATCGCACGGACAACCGCTCGAGGTACGACGGGCTGCTCGCGCACTTGCAGGGAAACGTGTCGCGACGCTTGAACCTGACGGTCAATTACACGCTGTCGAGCGCAGGCACGTGGGGCTGCGTGGTGGGCGAACTGTTTGACTACGTCAACGGCGTGTGCAATCCGCTGAACCCGTTTGGCCCGGGCGATTACGGTCCGTCGGGCGAGGATGTGCGGCACCGGCTTGTGTTTGCGGCGATCGTTCATGCGCCGCTTGGCATCGAGTTGAGCACGCTATCGCAGTTCGAGAGCGCGCGCCCGTTCACGATGGGCACGCCGGTGGATGTGAACGGAACGGGCGATCCCACGAACGATCGCGCGGTGGTCAACGGCGTGCAAACGACACTCGACGAATTTCGCGGCGCGCCCTATCAACAGATCGACGTGCGCGTCAGCAGGCGATTCGGGTTTCGCGAGGGATGGACGATTACTCCGTTCGCCGAATTCTTCAATCTGCTCAACCACAATAATCCCGGGAACAATTTTGTGGCCGACATTTCGGCGCTGCCGAGCCCGGTGAATGACTTATCCAACGCCACCGCTTTTTGTCTCAACGCCGCCTGCACACAGACGCAGCAGATCACAGGCCTGAATCAGTTGCGAGTGCCTGCGGGCGCCCTCGGCGACTTCTTCGGCCCCGGGACCACCGTCGGGATCCCCTTCGCGGCACAACTCGGAGCGCGCGTGACGTTTTGAGGGGCGACGCCGTTCCGGGTAACCGCTGCGAGGTGGCCGCAACTATTCGCGCGAGCGCGCTTGCCTGTGAGCGCGTCCATAAGGTATGAATGACGTTCATGTTTTTCGGACGCAAACGATGATGGAAGAGTGGGGAAGCGCGGCGATTGAAACGGCGAAGCGTCGGGGCGCGACGTACGCGGATGCGCGCGTGATGGACATACGGCAGCGCGAGATTTCCGTCAAGAATGGGGAAGTGGGCACGCTGGCGGAGAGCGAATCGCTTGGCATCGGGGTGCGCGTAATTGCGGACGGCGCGTGGGGATTCGCTTCGACGGACCGGCTCACGCGCGAGGGCGTGCAGGGGTGCGCGGCGCAGGCGGTCGCTATCGCGAAAGCCTCTGCGCTGGCAAAACGGGAGAACGTGGCGATGGCGCCGGAACGCGCCTATGTAGATACGTGGCAGAATCCGTTTTTGAAGGATCCGTTCCGCATTCCCGTCGAGCGGCAAATCGAGTTGCTGATGGCCGCCGAGAAGGAAATGCGTAAAGTCAAGGGCGTCACGGTGGCGGAAGGGGCGATGTCGTTCCGGCGAATCGAGCAGGTGTTTGTGTCGAGCATCGGGTCGGCGATTCATCAGGTCAAGATGCAGTCTGGCGCGGGAATCGTGGCGACGGCGTTTGCGGGGACGGAAATTCAGAAGCGGTCGTATCCGAACAGTTTCGGCGGGCAACACATGCTGCGGGGATACGAGCTGATCGAGGAGTTGGATCTGCTTCGGCATGCGCCACGCGTTGCGGAAGAGGCCGTGGCGCTGCACTCGGCGGCGCAGTGTCCGGAGGGGCAGCGGACGATCATTCTCGACAGCTCGCAACTCGGGTTGCAGATACATGAGTCCATCGGCCACCCAATCGAACTCGATCGAGTACTGGGAATGGAAGCGAATTTCGCGGGGATGAGTTTCCTGACGGTGGACAAGCTGCGGAAGCTGAAATACGGATCGGATATCGTCAACGTGGTGGCGGACGCTCGCCTGGCGCATGGGCCGGGCCTGGGGACTTTCGCTTACGACGATGAAGGGGTGCCCGCGCAATGTACGCCGATCATTACCGATGGGCTGTTTACGGGGTATTTGAGCAACCGCGAGACTGCGGGAGCGATCGGCGAGAAGCGGTCGAACGGAACGATGCGGACGGAAAGCTGGAACCGGCTGCCGATCATCCGCATGACGAACATCAGCATTGATCCGGGCACGTGGAAGTTCGATGACCTGGTCGCCGATACGGACGGCGGGATCTACATGGAGACGAACCGGTCGTGGTCAATTGACGACCGGCGCTATCATTTCCAGTTTTCGACGGAAATTGGATGGGAGATCAAGGGCGGCAAGAAGACGCGCATGATCAAGAATCCGAGTTACAGCGGGATCACCACGGAGTTCTGGAATAGCTGTGACGCGATCTGCTCACGCGACTACTGGACGTTGTGGGGCACGCCGAACTGCGGCAAAGGCCAGCCGATGCAGACGATGGGGACCGGCCACGGCGCGTCGCCGGCGCGGTTCCGCAATGTGAAAGTGGGCGTGGCGTTCGCGAAGTGATGCTCCGAAGAATCAAAGCAAACCATAAAGTTCACAGAGAGAAACCAGAGGGCGCGGAGAAACGGGATTGAGGATTGGCCACGACGAATCCGGTTCTGAGCTGCCGCCGCAGGCAGGTTTGCCGTGGGAACTTCCGACATGACAGCTCTGACGGAAAAGAAGAACGCGAGGCATGGCCGCGACGATGAACGTGCGAGGATCAGCCTCGCTGACCTCGAGCGGATTGCGGAGCGTGTGCTGAAGCTCAGCGAGGCGGAAGAGACGGAAGTCGAGATCGGCGCGACGACGGACGCATTGACGCGCTTCGCCAACAATACGATCCATCAGAACGTGGCGGAGCACACGCTCGCGATTTCCGTGCGCGCGGTGGTGGATGGACGCACGGCGCGCGCGACCACAAACAAAACGGATGATGAGTCGTTGCGGCGCGCCGCCGCTGCCGCGGCGAGCCTGGCGCGCAACGAACCTCGCAATCCCGATCTGCTGCCCATGCTTCGCGCGCAGAAGTACCAAAAAGTAGCGCGATGTTTCGCGGCTACCGCAGAAACGACGCCGCAGGATCGCGCGCGCGCCGTGAAGCGCGTCTGCCAGATGGCGGAAAAGAGGAAGCAGACGGCTGCGGGGATTTTTTCGTCCGGTCTGATGCAATCAGTGCTGGCGAATTCACGAGGCCTTTTCGCCCGCTACGAGCAGACGCGAGCCGAGTTCTCGGTGACGATTCTCGAGGAGAATTCTTCGGGCTGGGCCAAAGGCAATTCACCCGACGTTCGTACGATCGGGCCGGACGAACTCGCTGAGCGCGCGAGCCGCAAGTGCGCCGATTCGCGGAA
>DATEKA010000169.1:0-8745 GCA_035277685.1 Candidatus Acidiferrales bacterium | reverse complement strand
GAAGTCGGGCGCATTCTAGGAGTGGAACCGAGCCGCCTTCGTTATTGGGAGCGGCTGCGGCTGGTTCAGCCCCGCGCCCGGTGGGGCGAACGCTTCTATAGCTTCAGCGATCTAGTCGCTCTCCGAACGCTCCAGAAGCTGATCGCAAGACACATTCCGGCGAGGCGCGTGCGCGACACGGTCGCATCCGTCGAGGAGCAGTTCGGGAGCCCTCCCCTTCCGCTTCAAGAACTCACCCTGATCCAGCGCGGACGGCGCCTGGCGGTGGTGCCGCCGGGAGCGGATGCGCCATTCGATCCGTTCGCGCGGCAGTGGCTGCTGGCCTTCGAGGCGGAAAAGCAAGCTGGCGAAATGCGCTCGATGGCGGCGCGAACGCCGGAGGAGTTGTTTCAGATCGCTCTCGATTGCGAGTCGAATCCCGAACTGCTTCCCGAGGCTATCGAGAACTACCGCAAGGTGATTTCGGCGGCGCCGAATTGGGTGGAAGCGCATATCAATCTCGGGGTCGCGCTCTACCAGTCGGGCCACCTGCAGGAGGCGCGGCAGGCTTTCGAAGCGGCCGTCCGCCTGGATCCGGAGAACGGGATCTCCCGCTACAACCTGGGGTGTGTGCTGGAAGAAGAAGGCCGCATTGACCAGGCGCTCGAGCATCTCCAGCGGGCGGAGCGGCTGATGCCGTCGCACCCCGACGTGCATTTCAACCTCGCTCTAGCGTACGAAAAGCGCGGCGAAGTCATCGGGGCTCGCGAACAGTGGAACATCTATCTGCGTTACGCGCCAAACGGACCATGGGCGGCGCAGGCGCGGGCACGGCTAAGGCAGTACTCGCGCCCACAGAAACCAAACCCACCGATTCCCTTCCCGAAAAAAGCGTAGAACTTTTCGCCACAGACGCAGAGAGAGGACCGAGTCGAACGCCGAGAACTCGTGACGCCCTACAGCTCGCGCAGTGCTACGGCAACTGGACGCCGGGCAGCGCGGACAGCGGGAATCACCCCGCCAAGAACGCCCATTACTAACGCGAAAATTACGCCCATCACCAGAAGTCCGAATGTGATCTTGAAAGCGAACGCCAGACTCGAAAACGTCTGGAAGTTCATCGTTTGCGTCGTCCATCCGTTGAGGGGAAGCACGGCCAAGCACCCGATAATTCCGGCAATAAAAGAAATCAGGAGCGCTTCGAACAGAAACGACAGGATGACGTTCCAACTGGAAAATCCGACGGCCCGCATCGTAGCGATCTCGCGGCCGCGTTCGGCGACCGCGGAATACATCGTGTTCAGGGCCCCGAATATTGCCCCGATGGCCATAATCGCGGCAACCAGACCTCCCAGAACCGTGATCAGCCGCGTCATGCCGGCAGACTGTTTGGCGTAGTAATCAACTTCCCGCTGAACCTCCAAGTTCAACTGCGGATCGGATGTGATCGAGTCCTTAAACTGATCGAAGGCGGCAGGCGAAGTCAGATGGACGGTGGCGGACTGAAAAATATTGTCCGGACGCTTCAGGACTTCATTGAGAATTCTACCGTCGCACCAGACTTCGGAATCGAACGATGAGCCGCCCGCATCGAACACGCCGACGACTTTCCAGCGGCCGCCGCCGAAATTCACCGTATTGCCGACGGTCAGACCCGCGAACGTCTTGGATGCGTTCTTGCCCACAACCAGTTCGGCAAGGCCCGAGTGGAACATGCGTCCCTGGACGATCTTCACGAATTTGCGTATTTCGAGGACGTTGGTCGAAACGCCGCGCACCTGCACGTTCGCGTCCGTTCCCGTGCTGATCAGCGGAAACGGAATCACGCCGACGACTTCCTCCGTGACCAGCGGCTGCCCGGAGTCGTCGCGCGCCACTCCGGGCTTGTCCTGAACCAGTTTGACGGAATCGAGCGTGATGCCGCCCATCATTTCGGTTTGCGAGCCGGCTCGCATCACCAGAGCATTCCCCTTCGAGCCCGACGCGACCAGCGTGGCACGGAAGCCGCGAGCGAGCGAAAGCATCGCCACGAAAACGCCCACCGTGCCCGCGATGCCCAGAATGGCTACGATCGTGGAGGTCCAGCGCGCGCGGATGCTGCGGAAGTTGTACGAGATCGGCACTGAACCGATGAAAGGCGCAAGCAGGCCCGCAATAATTCCGCCGACAACGATCAGAATCAGCAGAAGAGCGGCGATCGCCGCGATCGTGATGATCACACCGAAGATCAGCTTTGGCACCATCGCTCAGACCCTCCGAAGCGCGTCGACCACGCGCATGCGCATCGCGCCTACCGCGGGAAGAATCCCGCCCGCGAAGCCAACGACCAACGCCGCAACAACGCCGTAAACGAGCGTTTTCGGCGTGATCAGAAGAGTGGGCAACATACCCGCCAGGGCTCGCGCCAGCACCGGTATCGCAACCAGCGCCAACAGAAGCCCCACGCACCCGATGATCGAGATCACCAGTGATTCGCCCAGGACGAATCCAAGAACGGCGCGATTCGAGAAGCCGATGGCTTTGAGGACGGCCAGCTCGGGCGTCCGCTCGCGCACGGAAATCGCCATCGTATTGCCTGTGACAAGGAGCAATGTGAAGAACACCACAGTTCCGATCGTCACGATGAGGAACTTGATGTTTCCAAACTGCTTCACCCAGCCTTGCGCGAACGCCGATTCCGTCTCCGTCTTGGTTTCGTAGGGTGAATTGAGGTACGACTGGTCGATCGTTTTTGCGATGCGAGTTGAGTCGCCGGGATCATTCACGCGAAGCGTATACCAACCGACCTGGCCCTGGAGCCTGTCGGGAACGCTCTCCTTGAAGTACTCCCACTGGATCCAGAACTGCGTTTGGTCGTCCTTGGGGTCCTTTCCGTGGTACACGCCGTCAATATTGAATTCGAAGCGCTTGTCCTGCAGCCCGTAAAGGGTCGTCGTGATCGGAATGCGATCGCCGATCTTCCAGCCGAAACGCTTCATGGTGGCCGCGCCGACGATGGCGCCCTGCCGGTCCTTGAGGAATGCGTTCCACTGATCGTCCGGCACAATCAGCTCGGGGAAAACCTGACGCTGGTTCTCCGGATCGATCACGAACTGCGGGAAGAAGTTCTTCGGATCCTGGTACGTGCCGCCAAACCAGTTGTCGTGGGTGATGTACTTGACGCCCGGAATACGAAGAATCTCATCCCGGTAGGAAAGCGGGATGGTGTTGATGATCGAAGTGCGGTTGATGATCACCAAACGGTCCGCGCCGGCCACGTCGGCTCCGCGGCTGAAGGCATCACTCACAACGCCGAGAAACGCGAAGAGGAAGAGCGCCACGGCGAAAGAGCCGATGGTCAGGAGCAGGCGAGCTTTCTTCCGAAAAAGATTGGCGAGAATCAAGCCGCTAAATTTCATGACACGCCTCCCGCGACGACGCCCTGGCGCGTTCCCGCTTCCACCAGCACGCCTTTTTCGAGGTGAAGAGTCAGATTTGCCTGGCGCGCGACGACCGGGTCGTGCGTCACCATCAGAACTGTCTTGCCATGTTCTTTCACAAGCCGCTTGATGAGGTCCATCACTTCATCGGCGCTCTTGCGGTCCAGATCGCCAGTCGGCTCGTCGCAGAGCAGGAACGTCGGATCGGCGACGATTGCGCGCGCGATCGCGACGCGTTGTTCCTGGCCGCCGGAGAGCTGGCGCGGATAGTGGTGCATACGTTCGCCGAGACCGACGATGGCCAAAGCGGTCTCGACATGCTTGCGGCGCTCGGCCTTGGACAGCTTCGTGAGCAGAAGCGGCAACTCGACGTTCTGGAAGGCCGTAAGAACGGGGATCAGGTTATACATTTGGAAGATGAACCCGACGTGGCGCGCGCGCCAGTCCGTCAGCTTGCCGCGGGACATGTGAGTAATCTCGTCGCCGGCAACAGTGACGCTGCCCCGCGTGGGAACATCGAGGCCACCGAGCAAATTGAGCAGAGTCGTCTTGCCCGAACCGCTTGGCCCCATGAACGCGACGAAATCGCCCTTATCCACGTCGAGGTTCAATCCCTGCAAGACATGAATGTCTTCGTTTCCCCGCCGGTAAGTCTTATCGAGCCCGCGGACCTGGATCAAACTGCCGGTCTTCCCATTGCCGTCAACGCTTACCATGTTCGACTCCCCTCTGCTTTCATTCTTCCGCGCTCTCTAACGCCTCACTTGGACCTGCTGGCCGTCCTTCAGGTCTGAGGGGCCTCCAACCACTACCGTGTCGCCGGGCACAAGCCCGGCAAGTATCTGCGTGTCGGAGCCGACATTCTGGCCGACTCTAACGGCGTGGCGCTCGACCCGATTGTCTTTCACGAGAAAGACAATCTTCTGTCCACCATCGTCGCGCACGGCTTTTTGGGGAACCGTGACGCCCGCCAGAGTCTTTTCGGCCTGTTTGTCTTCCTCGCCCAAAAATGTCACCTTCACGCCCATGTCTGGAAGTATCCGCGGGTCAAGCTTTTTGAACGCAATGCGGACCTCGACTGTGGCTTTCTGGCGGTCCGCCGTGGGAATAATCGTTCGCACGGCGCATGGAATCTTCCAATCGGGATAGGCGTCGAGAACGGCCGTGACTTCCTGCTTCGGCTTGACGCGCGCGATGTAGTTCTCGTTGACGTCGACCTGGATCTCGTTCGACGCCATATCCACAATCGTCGCGATTCCCGTGCGCGTGAACCCGCCGCCGGCCGAAATGGGGGAGACCATTTCGCCTACTTGCGCGTCCTTCGAGACGATAATTCCGTTGAACGGGGCCCGTATCACGCAGTTGTCCACCGCCTGCTGCGCTTCCTTGACGCGGGCGTCGGCGGCGAGCACCTGTTCCTGCGTGTAGGCGATCTTGGCCTTCAGGCTGTTGGCGGCCATGCGCGCGTTGTCGAGCGCTTCTTGAGTCTGAACGCCCGCGGCTTGCAATTCCTGCGCGCGACGGAGCTCGATGTTCGCGTTCTTCAACTGCACCTGCAAGTCGAGGATGCTGGACTGGGTGGCGTTGCGGTCGGCCTTCGCCGATGCAAGCGCCCGTTGCGCGTCGGAATCGTCCAGTGTTGCGAGCACGTAATCTTTCTTCACGTGCATTCCCTCGGTGAAATAGACGCCCGTGACGCGGCCGGTGATCTTCGCCGCGACCGTAGCGCGGCGCTGCGGCGTCACGTATCCGCTCGCGTTAAGAAGCGCCCGGGGACCGGTATCCGGCTTCTCCGCTTCCGCCACGACCACGGCAGGCGTCTGATGCATGTACGCGTAGAAGCCGCCGCCAATGATCAATGCTCCCAACACAACGGCGAAAACCACGCCGATGCGCTTGCCGGCGCTTCCCGTACTGCGTTTGTGGTCGTCGATCTTGAGCGATGCCAGATCGGGTCTTATAGGTTCTTCGGGCATAGTTGACCCAATGGATTTAACGTTAGTCCTCCAGCATTTGTTACGCGTGGGGGCAGAACAAGATTACAACGGAAGAACAATTATCGGCTAGATGGAACGACTGGGCTTTCAGAGGGCTTCTTGCAGGGCCGCGCATGACCGCGTATCCAATATCCGACCTACGGGCGCCGGTATGGTCGAGACTGAACGGTTACAAGAAATTGACGGCCCCTAACTGCCTTCCCGTGCGTCTAATTACCCATCGGAAAGGGGCGAGAGTCCGGCAGCGGCAGATGCTAGAATTCAAACGACGAATGAGCGCGGAACCGTTAATCTACGTGAACGAGCTCTGCAAGCAATTCCGGACGTTCAAGCGCCGGGAGGGCGTGTGGGGCTCGATCCAGAACTTGTTCGTGCGCGAGTACCAGACCCTCTCGGCCGTGGACCGCGTATCCTTCTCCATCGATCGCAGCGAAATGGTGGGCTATATTGGCCCGAACGGCGCCGGGAAATCCACCACCATCAAGATGCTGACGGGGATTCTTGTACCGACAGGTGGTGAGATTCGCGTCAACGGATTCGTGCCCTCCCGCGAACGCAGCGACTACGTGAAGACGATCGGCGTGGTTTTCGGCCAGAGGACGCAGTTGTGGTGGGACATCGCGGTCGTCGAGTCATTCAAACTGCTGCGGCGGATTTATGACGTCTCGCAGCGCGATTTTGATGAGCGGATGGAGCGCTTTGACGAGATTTTAAGTATTCGGGACTACCTGTACACGCCCGTGCGGAAGCTATCTCTTGGGGAGCGCATGAGGTGCGATCTGGCCGCTGCGCTTCTGCACAATCCGCCGCTGCTGTTTCTGGATGAGCCGACGATTGGGCTCGACGTGGTGGCTAAAGACCACATCCGGCAATTCCTGCGAGCCGTCAATCGCGAGTTTCAAACGACTATTCTCTTGACTACTCACGACTTAGACGATATAGAAGAGCTGTGCCGTAGGATCATGATCATTGACCACGGCAGGGTGCTCTACGACGGCCCTCTGGAGCATTTGAAACAGAAACTTCTGCGCACAAAACAGATCAAGTTTGCGCTCAAGGATCGTGAACAAACCAGCCGCGTCGGGGCGTTTGCGCGCGATGGCCTTGAACTCGAGCAGGTGGACGAGCTTACGTATCGCATCCGCTTCGACCGTTTGAAAATTGCCACGGCGGACCTGGTTCGCCAAGTTTTGGCCAATGTCGAAGTGCGCGACCTGCTGATCGAGGACGAGCCCATCGAAGAAATCATCAAGCGCATCTATGCCGGACAGGCGCTCTTGGAGGTTAGTGCATGAAAATCGAATTTGCCGCCAAATGGACTCTGCCCGTGGCATCCGCTCTGCTGCTCTTCGCTGCGTCCGCGAGCGCAGCCCCGAAGGATAAGACGATTTTCGATATGTTCGTGCCGGTAGCGCCACAGCCCATCCGCGCAAGCAGCGTGTGCGGCAATCTTTCGGGCGCGCTCTCTGCCGACGACTTTTTCGATGGCCTGGTGCGAATCGAAGCGCATCACGCCGTCGAGTTTCGCAAAGCTTCGCAACCGGTCCACGAATTTCCTTCTCAAGTGGCCGTCGCTCTGGCCGGCAATTTCATGCCTTGCGCGGAGCCGGCAAAAGGGCCGCACGTTGATTTCGTGCGCCCTGGAAACGGATCCTCGCCGGAGCGCGTGAACGATTTCATCAACGGCCTGCGCTTCACGGCGGTATGGAAGAATCGGTACGGAATCCAGCCCGTACAGGGTTTTTCTGTGACGAAAACCGCTCCCACGGACCGCAATTTCGGCATCAACGACCAGATTCCGTGGCGCTTCGCCTTCCAGGTGCCGTCGCAGGGCGTGCCCCTGACGGATCAGCTCGTGATCTCCGTTTATGGACCATCGGGCGCGAAGCTCGCCTCCTTCACGGCCGGCGTTCTGGCGCATTTCCCCAAACACCACACGAAAACCATCCGCGGCGAACAAGCCGACGAGTAGGCATTGCCTTAGTGGGCCTAACGCCGTTCTTGATCTGAAATCAACGCGCGCTTCGCCAAAAGTGTTGCACTCCGCGAAGATTGGTACGCCCGCCTGAAATGGCGAGGACGCAGAGGTTTTTCTTGCGTGCTAACATCGTGCTGCGCCTGTCGTCTCAATGAGGTCGTAGGATCGCCGAGGACTTAGCCCGACAGTGGAATTACCCTTTGAATCTTTGGCGCCGTACCTGGAGTTTTCGCGGGTCGGCTTCGTAAACATCCTCGCTTTCCGTTTGCGCTACTTCACCGGCATCATTACGTATTTTCTGAACGTCACGGTTTACTACTTCATCTGGACCGCCGTTTTCCGGTCGGCTACACATCTGGCCGGGTACAGCCTCCCGCAGATCATTACGTACGTGAGCGTCGGCTGGATCATCCGCTCGTTCTACTGGAATACGATTGACCAGGAAATGGCCTACGAGGTGATCGAAGGCAAGATCGCCATGGACTTCATCAAGCCCGTTTCCATTCAGTGGATGTGGATCTTCCGGGCCATGGGCGAGTCGGCTTTTCGCCTGGGACTGCTCACTCTGCCGACGGCGGTGATTGTCGCTTTCATCTTTCCGGTCCAAGGCCCGTCGTCGCGCGCGAATTTTCTGCTGTTCCTGATCGGCGTTCTCGGCAGTTTCTTTCTCATGGGCGCCATCAATTTCATGATCGGGACATGCGCAATCCCGCTGAAATCGATCCTCGCGCTGATTCGCGCGAAGTACTGGCTCATCGAGCTGCTTTCGGGACTGTTGATCCCGGTCAGCTTTTTTCCGGGCAGCCTGCAGACGATCATGGCCTGGCTGCCGTTCGAACATATTGCCTATACGCCGCTGCAAATCTATCTGGGCAAGCTCGATGGGATGCACGCTTTGCGCGCTCTCGCTGTGCAATGGCTTTGGGTAGTGGCGCTGCTGGCGCTCGCGAATCTGTGGTGGAACCGCGCATCGCGGAAGATCACGATCCACGGAGGCTAATGGCCGGATCCACGGGCTGGGCGTTCCGGCGTTCTAATTTGAAAACATGAAGCGCGAACAATCCAAACCGGTTTCCCGTATCTTGACGATCGCGCAGCGCCACTGGATGCTGCTGGGCCAGTATTTCGCGCAATACGCGAAAGTGCGGGTCAGCTATCGCGGCGACTTTCTGGTCAGCCTGATAACGAGTTTCGCAGCCACGATTTTTTCGCTCGGCTTCGTGATAATCCTCTTTCAAAAGGCGAGCCAACTGAAGGGCTGGCGGTTCGAGGAGGTGGTCTTTCTCTACGGTTTCTCGCTCATTCCCTACGGACTGTTCAACGTGATCAGTCTGAACCTCTACGATTTCGGGAACAACTACATCATCGAAGG
>DATEKA010000168.1:0-2888 GCA_035277685.1 Candidatus Acidiferrales bacterium | reverse complement strand
AAACTTTTTTCCGCAGCCGCCGATTCCAGCGGAGTTCCGTCGAGTAGCAACTGGTCGCCCGAAACAGCGAGGAGAAGACCGGACCGATCTTCGGAACCGAGAGCGGTGCGCAGCTCGCTCCAGGCGGTTTCGTATTGCTTGGCGGTACGAGGATGACCAAAGTCAT
Organism: Candidatus Acidiferrales bacterium; assembly: GCA_035277685.1. Lineage (GTDB taxonomy): Bacteria > Acidobacteriota > Terriglobia > Acidiferrales > UBA7541 > Palsa-295. The sequence goes on along the minus strand of DATEKA010000168.1, from coordinate 2,722 downwards.
ACATTCTAGCGAACTTAAGCAGAATGTTGAGACTTCGCACGAAACCACGTGCGGCAGCCGTCCGCGTATTGACCGAGGTCGCCATTCGTCGCGCGATCGCCTATAAATCAGGTTATCGGCGGCGCCGGAGGGCGGCAATGGTACCGGTGTCCTTTTTAGTACTCCCTGAAGGTTCTAGGTTACAGGACTACAAGGATGTTAAATAGCGCTGCAAATAGAGCAACTGGATTGACGCAGTGCGAGACTTATATTGCCCTCATGTTGCCCTTAAACGGCCACGGAATGCGCGGTTGGCGCCACAAAAAACGACGACTCACTGAGAATGCTCGGGCGGATTTACTGCCGCCTATTTAGCCATCCCTCCAGTTCGTTCACGTGCCCCAGGATGGTGAGGGCACCTAGTTCTTTCAGGGTATCGATGCGCTCGCGGCGCTCGTCACTGCGGCGGCGGAGGATGCCGACGAACGGCACCCGGGCGGCTTTGGCGGCGAGGGCGTCATCGACGTTATCGCCCAAGTAGACGGCAGACTCGGGCGAGTGGCCAGCGAGGACTTTCAGCAAGCCTTCAGGATCAGGCTTGGTTCGAGAGACGTCTTGGGCAGTGACGATGCTGCGGAAGAATTCGCGCGTCTTGCAGCGGTCGAGCGTGTGGTTCATTTCGTCCCAAACACGGCCCGTGAAGATGCCGAGTTCGGCTTTCTTGGCAAGGCGCCTGAGGCTTGGTTTAGCGAGAAGCCACTTTTCGCGGTTGACCAGACCGTCGCCGTTTGTGCCCCAGTAGATCTCGAGGAATTTCATTTTTACTTCGTCGTATTCCTGCTTGCCGCCGAGCGACTGCACCCATGCAGTCGAAAGCTTCCAGTCGTCGTTGTAGCCGGGAAGATTCTTCCATTCGTGGAGTTGCTTGTGCGTAACAGGCTTGCCGGTGAAATGCTTCACCGTCTTGAGCACGGTTTCGTGAAACGATTCGTGAACGTCGACGAGGACACCATCGACATCGAACACAATGATTTCGGGGAATTTTCTTTTCACGCGATTGTCTTTGCGGACTTCCCTCTTCAGTTTATGAAGCAGAATCTTCCGTATCACCGGCTGGCTCGGTCGTCGATTGTTCGAGGGATTCAGCGTCTCCGCGTTGTTCATCTTGGTCGAGCATGTCTGAGGACCAGGCTTCGCCGGGCGCGCTTGCCGGAATAGCTACATCGTCATCACTCGTGCTCGAGGCTTTAGCTGTAGTTTTCGAAGACGCCGCGGGAGCTTCCGCTGCCGCGGCCTTCATTTTTTCCCGGCGGATCGAGAGGATTTCGCCCAGAAAATTGACGAGGAGGTTCGCGCAGGAGGCGTCTGAATCTTTCGACGGATTGTATCCGGTGATTTCGATGGCCGCCAAATGCGGCTGGGCCGCAAAAATGGAGAATGCTTCGCGCAATTCTTCAATGTTCAGTCCCTCGGACGACGGTAAATTCGTCGCGGGAAAACCTGCGATTACATCGACGTCAAAGTGGAGTACGAATTCGTGAGTGCCACCGTGAATTCTTTCAATAGCCTCGCTAGCGGCTTTGGCGGGAGACTTTCGCCGAATGTCGTCAGCCAAATAGCGGCGCAGAGGAGACGTTTGCAGCGCCTGTTCTTCGGCGGGATCCAAACGGCTGACGCCGAAGAGCGCGAGGTCGGGCTCGCGCACGAGCGGAGGTTCGCTATAGAAGCGCACCATTTCCGATGCACCACGGCCGACAAGATGGGAAACAACCATGCCGTCGACGCAACCGGAAGGCGTCGTGGCCGGAGTTTGCAGGTCGGCGTCGGCATCCGCATAGAGCAAACTTACGTTTCGAAAATACCGGCGCAATCCCGCGACCACGGCAAGAGCAACAGAACAATCTCCGCTTAGGATAACCGGAAGCGCACCGGACTTTACGGCCGTTTCTACACGCGACCGCAAAGCCTCTAAAGCAGCGAGCACACTGCGCACATTGCGAGCGCGGGGGCTTTCCTCATCGATCTCGTATGCGCGGACAGGGTCGTCGCCCATGTCAGTGACTTCATAGCCGATCAATTGGAATCTGGAAACGAGACCTGCTTGGCGTAAAGAGGCGGGTGCGCCTTCGCCACCCGGCGCGAGGGCTGCGGCGCTTACCGGCGCGCCGAGCAGTGCAATTCGATTATCCTGGCGGACGATTTTGACCGCCACTCATGGCCTCCTATGTCGAAGCGCGGCACCGAGGACGCTGACTACTTTCCGGCGCAGCGCGAGCCTCCACGTCTTCGTTCGCGTACAAAAGACCTGTACAGCCAGATTACTGTGCCACCGAATAGCAACTTCGTGTGGGTCACGCAAGACGCCACGCTGCAGAGCCTGCGCGACATTCAAACCTAAACCCTGTGCGCTGAACTAGCTGGCGGCGGTGCGTTGTTGTTGAGCCGCCAGTTCGGGCGGAATCGTGAAACGCACGTCTTCGCGAATCAGTTCGATATCGCGATGATTCGTAAATCCAAACGCCGCTAGTCTCTGGCTCACCTGCTCGACCAAGACCTCCGGCGCGGAAGCACCGGCCGTCAAGCCGATCGAATCGACACCAGTGAGCCATGATTCATCGATATCGGCGGCATCTTCAATCAAGCGCGCCTGCACTCCGCCCCTTTGCGCGACCTCCACAAGGCGATTCGAATTGGAGCTATTGGCCGAGCCCACAACGAAAATCAACTGCACTTCCCTGCACAA
>DATEKA010000167.1:0-4087 GCA_035277685.1 Candidatus Acidiferrales bacterium | reverse complement strand
AACGACGGAGTCGTGACCTCTGCAAGCGGCCTCCCGAAACGTTGGATCGAGGCCATCGATTCGCCCAGTTTCCGGCGCATACTCACCGCGCCGCTCCCAAGCGCGTCCAGCACATCCTCTTTCCGAACCGCCTGAACTTGCTCGCTCGCCACCAAATCCCCGTTGACGCAACTTATCGCGCTAAGGCCCACCGCGTAGCGGCTCCCGAGGCGCTCGATCGAACCGTCCAGAACCGCCGTGCTCCCGGTTCTCCGACAGATCTCCTGAGCGACGTCCGGCGTGATTCGCTGGTCCGTCGGCCGGTCCATCAGTAGCAGCGTCTCTCTTTCCCGCTCTTCCGGGAGGATGTTCAGGAAAGGCGACTGACTGAGAGCTGCCGTTAGCGCTTGCTTCATAGTGTCATCGAAGATCGGGTCTCCCGTTCTGTTCGTGAAGTCGGCAACGACAACCGTGTCCTTCTCTGTCAGAGCGTATTTTTTTCGCGACGATAGCCACCACGCCGAAGCCACAAGCCCCAGCATCACCGTGGCGAGTCCGAGGACGATCCGCGGCTGTCTACTTGAGGCCTTGTTTTGCGGTGTGCTGGACGTTGCAGCGGTACCCGCCCCCGCGTCGCTGCGCCTGTTGGCCGGGTAGATGAACCGGTAGCCGCGCCTCGGCAGCGTCTCAATGAACCGAGGCGTATCCGAAGAATCCCCCAGTGCCGCTCGCAGCTTCGCCACCGCTGTGTTCACTGCGTGGTCGAAGTCTCCGAACGACTCCTCAGGCCAGATCTGCCGTTTCAGCTCCTCCCGCGTAACTAGTTCGCCGGGCTGCTGCAGCAAGGCAACTAAAACTTTGAGCGGCTGGTCCTGCAGCTTGATCCGCGTCCCGGCTTTTCGCAGTTCGCCCGAGCGCGCATCCACCTCGAAGACTCCGAAATGGACATTGGAATCCCCGCGCGGTTCGCCCATCCGGTTCCCTCGAAAGCCCGAGCCTTGCCTTCCAGGCTTATTTCTTTGTGGAGAGATCGCGTCGCAAGTATTGGGTTATCAAATCATTGGAAGTAGACAAAGTCAATGCAAACGGGAGACTCGCAGTGAATTGAAGTTCTTCGCGGCGGCTCCGAATCTTCGCCTCGGCCACAACCTTGGCCGAGGGAACTTCGGTGCTCTATCGCATCTTCGCAGCCACAGCCTTCCTCCTTCACATGGTGTGGGTTTCGCCCGTTCCTGCCCAAACCGTGTCGAGTTCTCAACCTACCCCGGGGGTGACAGTTCCATTCGAGCTGGTTTCCGGTTTCCTTGTAGTCGTGAACGGTAGAATCGGAGCGCTGGGTGGCCTCAGGTTCGTCATCGACACCGGAACCACGACAACAATCATCGATCGGAAGGTGGCTGGCCGGCTCAAGCTGCGAGGTCGCCCAGGGAACGTCATCAACTTCGACCGGACCTCCGCCGTTGAATGGGCGGAGCTCCCGGACCTCAGCGTCGGGCCGCTGCGGGTCGGGGCTACCCCAGTCACTATCGCACGTCTGACGGACTATTCGTCCTTCGCCGAAAGCATTGACGGCATTCTCGGTCTCGACCTACTGGTCAGAAGCGGGAAACTTTTCATCGATTACGACGCTAGGACGGTTTCGTTGGCGGTTCCCGGCGAGAACCAGCAGCAGAATCCACCGCCTTCCTGCTTCGTCGTTCGTATCGCCGTGCAGGGACACCCTATGCGTCTCGTCCTCGATACGGGAGTCGAGGACATCGTGCTCAACCGCGAGCGCCTTCGATCCCAAATCCCAGACATGCTCACGGTCGGACCGCACGCAGCCGTGACCATCGGCCGCTTACGAGCCACGCAGCTCGATCTTCCCGCCGTTCGAATCGGAAGCAAGGAAGCAGTCGCTACGGTCCTGCTCATCGAGGGTCCTAACGAATTCTCCCCGCCCGGAGTCGATGGCTACATCGGTCCCGCGTCCCTCCACGCAAAACACATCGAACTCGATTTCGTCGGTCGGACCCTCCGCTGGTGGTAACGATTTCCTTTGAAGTCTCAATCTTGTCGCTCCTAATTGCACATTGAGCCGACTCGCCACAAAAAAGTGCCGATGCCGTCGTCACTGAGCGTTGCTCTCGCGCAGTACGCAATCGATCGCGATCCCTCCGACATCATCAGGCGGGCGAAGACCGCCGGTGCCGAAGTCGTCGTATTTCCTGAGTTGTTCTCCAACGGCTATGCTGGTTGGACGAGTCCGAACGCCGGCGAACCCCTTAACATTGCCAACCGCAACCTGTTCTTCCGGTCGGTTAGTCTTCGGACATCGCGGAAACTCTTGCGGGTTCAAGGAAGCACTGTGCTTGCGCTATCGTCTTCGGGTAACTCAGAAGGGGGCTAAATATGAGAAGCTTCGTGAAAATAGCTGTGCTTGCTATGGCGCTGTTGGGCGGTGTGTCGGCAGCCCACGCGCAGATCTCCATCGGAATTGAAGTTGGTGCCCCGCCGCCCCCTCGCGTGGTCTATGTTGAGCCGCCCAGCCCAGGGCCGGCGTTCGTGTGGGTGGCAGGCTATTGGTATCCAGTGGGAGGGCATTACCGATGGCATGAGGGCTACTGGACTCAACCTCCGTATGAGGGAGCCTACTGGGTCCGGCCGCATTACGAGCGCGGGCACTTCTTTGTCGGTTACTGGGATGGAGGTCACGGGCGGGTTGAGCACGATCACCATTGGGACCATGATGGCGAACGGGACTTCTACTATCATGACCACGGCCACGGACATGCATATGGACACAACAAGGACCACGGCCACGGCCACGGGCATGACCATCACGACGATGATTAGAAGCTTCCACAGTTGAATCGAAGAGGAACCGCGAGACTGAAATAGCTGCGGACCCAGGCTAGGGTTTGGCCGCCACGACGAATTTGTTCCCGGTTCCTCGTGGGTGTTCGCTGCATCGTCCGGTTGCGCCCTAGAGGAAGAGGGTGTACGGACACGCCCGCGCTTCAATATCCACTCATCGCGGTTTGCCTATGGCCACTCCGCTCTTCGTGCGACACTCTCTATTCGCTTATCGTGGCGAAATTCAAAGAGCACCGCACAGCATCCACTTTGGCTCGAGAAAAACGCACAGCGGTCGTTACCGGCGCAGCGCAGGGGATTGGACGTCGCGTCGCCGAGGTCCTTGCCCGGCGCGGATACCGCCTCGCGCTGATTGACCTGCATACGCCCCAGGAAACCGTTGATTCAGTTCGTGCCGCTGGCGGCGAGGCCCTCGCTTCAACGGGCAACGTCGCAGACGAAGCGGTCGTCGAAGGATTTGTTCGCACCGTGCGCGACGCCTGGGGTCGAACCGGCGTCCTCGTCAACAACGCTGGAATCAGTTTGATCTCGCCGGCCGAGACAACTTCAGTCGCCGAATATCGCCGCGTCCTCGAAGTCAATCTCGTCGCGCCCTTTCTCCTCGCCAAAGCGTTCGGCGCGGAGATGCTCACCGCCCGCCGCGGCTCCATCGTCAATATCGCTTCTGTTGCGGGCCTGGTCGGCATCGCTGACCGGGCCGCGTACAACGCTTCAAAGCACGGCCTGATCGGCCTTACGCGGACTCTTGCGGCTGAATGGGGCGGCCGTGGCGTTCGCGTGAACGCCGTTTGCCCCGGTTGGGTCAAGACGGAGATGGATGCTGCCGACCAGGCTGGCGGTGGCTACACGGACGCCGACATCGTCGGACGCATCCCGATGGCTCGCTTCGCCACGCCCAACGACATCGCATCCGCTGTCGCCTTCCTCGCCGACGAAACTCAAAGCGCCTTCATCAACGGCCACACTCTTGTCGTCGATGGCGGCTGGACTGCCGATGGCAGTTGGCAATCTCTCCGCCTCAGTCACCGCTGATCCGGCGACGGCGGCGCGGCTGCCCGTCCAATTTCCGGCCTGATCCCGAAGAACTTTCATTAGCCCAAAATCCTCGAAAGTCGTAGGATTACCCTCCAGCAATTGGTCCTCAATGCAAATCCTATTTCAGGACATTCTTTACGGCTTTCGTGCGCTTCGCAAAAACGCGATGTTGTCGCTGGTGATTGTGACGTCGTTGGCTATCGGAATCGGCGCGAAT
>DATEKA010000166.1:0-18276 GCA_035277685.1 Candidatus Acidiferrales bacterium | reverse complement strand
ACGCCTCTCGGAGCCTATCTCGATCCCATCGCGGACAAACTGCTGCTTTCCTCCTCCTATTTCGTCCTGGCCCTGAAGGGAAAAGTGCAGTGGTGGCTGACCATTCTCGTGCTGGGGCGCGACGTGCTGCTGCTCGTTGCGTGCGCCGTAATTCTGATTACGGTCGGCTATCGGCCGTTTCCGCCGAGTATCTGGGGCAAGGCCGCGACGTTTTTTGAGATTCTTCTGATCGTCGTCATTTTGCTCGCCGCCGTGTGGAACGATCGTGCGCTCGGCGACGTTCGCTGGCTGCTGAGTTATATCGTCGCGGCCTTCGTCCTGATAACTGGGGTTCACTACAGCATCACAGTCTCGCGCCAGCTCCACGCCGGCCATTAACTCCTGCTGTTCTGCGAAGAAGAGCGTGCTGTTTTGCCGCCTCCCGTGGCGCTTCGAATATCGGCCCGCGAACCGGCGTATCAACGTCGGTGGCATGCGCGAAATGAGTGTCGGCAGAACGCGCGCCCTGCCTCAGCCGGCGCGCAGATTCAGAAACGCCACCATCGCAAAACTCGCGATAACGATCAGCGCGCTGGCCCAGCCGAGATAGTACGCGCGCTTCCGCTCGTCGGGAGCGACCGGCGCGCGGTCCGACATCAATTTGCCGAGAACGAATCCCGCGACGAACCCGCCCGCATGCGCGTAATTGTCGATCCCGTGAAAGACAAGGCCGAAGATAGCGATATAGATGAGCCACCGAATGATCTGTCCGCGAAGCATCTGCATGCTTGCTGTTTTCCGGCCCATCGTGAGCGCGAGCATCACGCCGATCAAACCAAGAAGCGCACCCGATCCGCCAATGCTGAAGTTGCCGAAGAAACTGCTGACCACGTAGCCGAAAATTCCTGTGGCCACATAGATGAAGAGGTATCGCGCCGATCCGTAGAGTTCCTCGACCATCGGGCCGATATCCATCAGCACCCACATGTTGAACCCGATGTGCAGCAGTCCGCCGTGAAGGAATACGGCGGTAACGTATCGCCAGGGCTGCGCAAGATTGTATGGAAGCGGGAGTGACGCTCCCAGTAACTGCAAAACCTGAGAATTGATCCCGCCAAAGCTGAAGAGCGCGCCCAAGCCTCCGCCCGACGGCACCTGAAAACCGCTGATGCGCATGGTCCAGATCAGGCTGATGGCGTACATAACGCAACTAAGTGTCAGGATGCCGTACGTCGCGGGCGAAGTTTCCGGCATCAGCTTGCTGAGCGAGCGGCTTGCCGCGGCCAGGGAAAACGTCAAGCTGGCGCCGCACTGATGGCAGCGTGTGGCGCTCGCGCCGACGAGCGTCCCGCACGACGGGCACAATTTGGGACGGGCGTTCTCTTTGTTGCCGCCGAAGGCGGAATTCATTTGTCGCTTGAAACGGTCAATTTTCCAGCGCAGGTGCGGCGAAAGTGCCAATCGGTTTCCTTGCGAAGAACGGAATCGGATTCCTATAATACCGGATTATGCGAAAACGAGCGAATTGGACGGCGGCGTGAATTTTCGACTCCCGCACGGCCTCGCAAGTCTGCGAATTCCGACTCTTTTTTCGATGGTGGCCGTTCTGCTCGCTGTTTCCGGCTGCGCGCGTCGCAATGTTTCGGTCCAGCCGCCCGCGACCGCGCCGCAGCCCTCTGCGCAGCCTTCGGGGCCTCCTCCGGCCGTCGAGCGCCAGCCGGCCGTTGCGGGCCAGTACGTCGAAGACGGCGTCGCGTCGTGGTATGGGGTTCCTTTCGACGGCCATCGCACGTCCGACGGTGAAATCTACGACATGCACCAGTTCACGGCCGCGCATCGCACGCTTCCGTTCAATTCGATCGTGCGCGTCACCAATCTCTCGAACGGCAAACAGACGGAGGTGCGCGTCAACGATCGTGGACCGTTCGTCGCCAATCGCGTGATTGACCTTTCCTTCGCCGCGGCACAGGCGATCGGAATGGTGGGCCCCGGCACGGCTCAGGTGCGGCTCGACGTTGTTTCCGGGCCGAGCCCGGCGGCGGGATTCTTCGGCGTCCAGGTGGGAGCTTTTCTCCGCCAGGAAAACGCCGAGCGATTGAAGACGCAGCTCGGCGCGCGCTATTCCCCGATCAACATCGTTACATTTGACTCGCCGAACGGGCTGTTCTATCGCGTGCGCATCGGACGTTTCGATACGGAAGCCGCGGCGCGGCAGCTCGCGTCGCAATTGCATGACACCGGCCAGTTCACCACGTTCGTTGTGCGCCTCGATGAATAGGGGCGAACGGCCTTTGACGCTCCGCGCATCTGGCGTTAGGCTCCGTTGCAAGCCGGTCCATTACAAATGACGAACCGCCTGCCTCAATTGAGCGCGAATCTGCATACGCCCGCTGCCGTCGCGCTGTGCCTGTCGCTGGCGTTTACTGCTTCGCCCGCGCTCGACGCGGCACCCGCACCTCAATCGGCCGCGCAGATCGCCGCGTCGCGCGTCTCTTCGATTCAGATTGTTCTTCCACCAAGGCTTGTAGCGGGCGGTCCCGCTACGCTGGCCACGATCGGCGCGGACCATCGCCTGATTGGCCACGTCGCCGTCGAACTTGGACACGGCAAGAGCATCCAGACGGACGCCACTGGCCGTGCGAATTTCACCGTTGGATCCGGGAGCGTGCTGATTGCGAGGGCCGGAGGCAGCTCGGCGGCCGCACTGATCGACTCTCAGTCTGCCGCAAGCTCCGAGGCGGGAATTCGCGTTCCTCGTTTCGCGGCGTTGCACAACGGTTTCGATGTTTGCGGCACCGGGTTCGATGGAAACGCGGAGAATGATCGAGTTGAAGTTGACGCTCAGGCGGCGCTGGTGCTCGCGGCCTCGCCCGAATGTCTCATAGTTGTTCCCGGCGCCGCTGCTGCGCCGGGCATGGCGAAAATTTCCATAGAAGGCAGTTCGCCCGTCGAGGGGTTGACCGTCACGCTCGTGTCGCTCGGCTTCGAACCGCCCCAGCCCCCGCTCACCGCCGGAACAAAAGGCTGGCTCACCGTTCGCGCCCGCGGATCGAACGAGCCCCTTCGCATCATGGTGGAAAACCAATCGCTCGACGTCCTGCAATTCGAGAAAGGAGATACGCAAGAAGTGCTCACGAGCGGAGGAATGCAGAACACGGCTCGAATACAAGTGCAGGCGATCCGCTCCGGCGATTTTTCGTTTCATGCGCGCGTCTTGCCGCCGCCCGATTTTGACGCCGCGCGGCGCTTCCTTGAGGCCGCCGAACCGCTCGCTATCGGTGATCTGCCGAAGACATTGGAAAAAATGAAGGATGAGCTGGCGCATCATCCGAAGAATGCTGGAAGGATTCGAGCCGGCCTGGACCAGATGCTCGAAGTGACCAGCCCCAGCGATTTTCGCGCCCTGCTCGAGGCCGCCCGCTCGGCGCTGTAGCTGCTCCACTCACGAACAACGGGACGGAGTTTACCTGGAAGGAATAGCAGATTTCTCGACGATCGGACATTACAGTCTCTTACTTTCGTGACAGGCTCAGAACTACGGTCATCAGGAACATCGCCGCCAGCCCGTTCCACGCATGAGCAGCTGCGAGCACGCAGGAGAAGTCCTGCCAGAAGATGCGGCCGATAAGCGCGGGCGCATGCAAGCTCAGCCAAAGACCCGCGCCGGAAATTGAACCGTGGTAGACAGAATTCGCAGCCGCTGCCGCCACCGCCGACAAAGCCGCGGTCAAGAGATTCGCTGTCATTGACGTTTCTCCTTTTCGATTTCTCGTGAACGCCGGCATTGGATTTCCGCTCCGTTCCGAACCTGCCTGCTTTCACCATGTAGTCGGACGCGCCGGCTCTTTTTCGACATCGCGGAGGCAAAATTTCGACCAGAAGGAACGTCTCTCCAGAATCCGCAGCCCTCTGCGTCCGACCGTAACTAACTGAAGAGGGGTAAGTTAGGCGTGACCGGGCGGTCTATACGTCCGACCCGTTTTATTTTGGCTCTTCCCTTCGAGGCCAGCAAAAAAATATATTCTGGGCGATGTAGAGAACGCCGGATTTGCTCCGACTAGCTTGTGAAGACGCACCTGACGCCACATGCAAAGATGCGCGAGGCGCGAACGTTCGTCGAAAGGAGCCGGGACATGAAATACATTCTGCTTATGTCGGGCACAAAGCGAGGAGTTGACACCTATCATGCGTGGTCCAAGGCGGATGTAGAGGCGCACTACTCCGTCCTGAAAAGCATCAGCAAGGAGCTGAGCGAGTCCGGAGAATTCGTGATTACGGAAGGCCTAGGGGCGCCCCACGAAGCGAAAGTCGTGAAAGGCGAGAAGAACGGAATGCCAATTACCGACGGAGTGTTTCCCGAAGCCAAGGAGTTTCTGCTCGGCTACTGGGTCGTTGACGTGGCGAACGCTGAGCGGGCCTGCGCAATCGCCGCACGCATTTCGACAGCGCCGGGACCTGGCGGCGGGCCAACCAATATGCCAATCGAGGTCCGGCAGATCATGAGGTCGTTCTCCAAGGTTTAAACGAATCCAGGAATCCGCAGTTTCCGGGCTGGCAGGGGACAAGACCGCAAGAATCGAGAGAGGAGTCGAAACGTATGAAATACATTCTGATGATGAACACCATGAAAGCGGGCCGCGAAAGCGAAGGAATCATGTCGTGGCCGCAGCAGGACATCCAGGCGCACATCGCGCACATGATCAAGCTCAACAAGGACCTCGCAGCATCCGGCGAGCTGGTATCTGCCGAGGGATTGAGCTTTCCCGACCAGGCGAAACGCGTGAAAGCGGCGAGCGACGGTACGCCTGTCACGGACGGAGTTTTTCCTGAAGCAAAGGAATTTCTCGCCGGCTACTGGATCGTTGATGTGCCGGCTCCCGAACGCGCCTACGCCATTGCGGCGCGTGCGTCCGCGGCGCCCGGACGCGGCGGCGTTCCGCTGAATATGTGGATAGAAGTTCGTCCAATTATGAGCGCCCCTCCAAAATAGGCCGCGTGACGCCGGCCAGGGCCGCGCTGCGGCCACAAAGCGAAGTGAGAACCGAGCAGGCGACAGGAGCCGAAGCTATGAAATACATTCTGATGATGAACGGCACAAAGTCCGATTGGGAATCGTTCGCGAAATGGTCGAAACAGGATCTCGACGCGAACACCGCGTTCATGCGGGCGTTCAACAAGCAACTGAAGGACGAAGGAGTGTTCGTCGCGACCGAGGGCCTGGGCTGGCCCGCGCAGGCGAAAGTCGTGCGATCCGGACGCGACGGCACGCCGATAACCGACGGGATTTTCCCGGAATCCAAGGAATTTCTGGCGGGATATTGGATCATTGACGTGGAAACTCCCGAGCAGGCCTACAGGATCGCGGCGCGGGCATCGGCTGCGCCCGGCCCGGGAGGCAAGCCCGGCAGCATGCCCATCGAAGTCAGGGAAGTAATGAGCGGCTTCAGCGATTTGGGACTATGAGGGCAGGGACGCGGAATCCGTGACCGGACAACCGTCCGAAATTAACCTCGAACAACTCCTGCGCGAGCTGACGCCGCAGGTGCTTGGGATTGTTGTCCGCAGGTTCCGCGACTTTGCCGCCGCCGAAGATGCGGTTCAGGAAGCTTCGATCGCAGCAGCTTTGCAGTGGCCGCGCGACGGCTTACCGGAAAGTCCGCGCGCGTGGCTTATCCAGGTGGCCTCGCGGCGGATGGCGGATTACATACGGAGCGAGTCGGCGCGCCGAAACCGCGAGAGCGCGGTGCTGATGGAGAGCGAGCAGGCCGCGCCGTCCATCCCGGCCCGTGAAAGCGATGTGGACGACACGCTGATTCTGCTCTTCATGTGCTGTCATCCGGCGCTGACTCTTTCCTCTGCGATCGCGCTCACACTGCGCGCCGTGGGCGGGCTCACCACGCCGGAAATCGCGCACGCCTTTCTGGTGCCGGAAGCCACCATGGCCCAGCGCATCAGCCGTGCTAAACAAACGATCAAGAGCTCGGGCATTCCATTCGAGATGCCGACGGACGCGGAGCGCGGCGAGCGTTTGCGGGCCGTGCTGCACGTCTTGTATCTCATTTTCAACGAAGGCTACACCACAACTTCGGGGCCGCAACTGCGGCGAGCCGACTTGTCGCATGAGGCGATGCGTCTGGCGCGAATCGTCCACAATTTGCAGATGGGTGATCCGGAGATTGCCGGTCTGCTCGCGCTGATGCTCCTAACCGACGCGCGGCGGATGGCGAGAACGACCGCGGAAGGCGAGTTGATCCCGCTCGCGCAGCAGGATCGTTCGCTCTGGGACAGAAAGCAGATCGAAGAAGGAGTTGCGCTGGTCTCGGCCACGCTGCCGAAAGGTTCGGTCGGGCCGTATCAACTGCAGGCCGCAATCGCGGCTGTTCATGACGAAGCCCCGCGCGCGGAAGATACCGACTGGCCGCAGATTCTGGCGCTGTACGACCTGCTCAGACGCATGTCGGACAATCCAATGGTCGAGCTGAACCGCGCTATCGCCTTTGCGATGGTGCACGGCCCGGCCAAGGGCCTTGAACTGCTGGATGCGCTAAAGGACGACGCGCGACTCGCAGAGCATCATCGCCTCGATGCGGTTCGCGCGCATCTGCTCGAGATGGCCGGCGAGCACGCGGGCGCAATCGACCACTATCGCTCCGCCGCAGAAAAAACAGGAAGTCTCCCGGAGCGGAATTATCTTCTGGCTCGGGCGTCGCGCTTATCGAGCGATTCGGGCTAGCGCGGGCTAGGGAAGGAATCTTCTTTCTTTGCCGCCTCCCTTGCCTCTTCGAATCCCGATTGCCGAACTGGCGAGGGTCAATCGTCTTGCTAATTCACCGTCTGTCGAAGGATTAAAGAGAAGTTGCGTGATTCTTTGCAGCCTCCAGCTGTTCTTCGACTTTTCGCCGGCGAACTGGCGAAGGCCGGTTCCCTTACTAATTCCCCGGGCAAAAAAGAACCGGCCAAGCTGAGTTAAGTAGCTAATGACCGAACTAGCGAGTCTTCACTGGTTCCGTACTCCTCCCGAACTTATTCCGTTGTTGCCGGAGCGAGGGACTTGGTCTCTTCGGCAGAGTCGGGGAGGACGCCTTGGGCGGTTTGCTGAAGCGAACTGCGCACGCGGTCGAGGCGGGCGTCGGCGTCGCTGTAACTTTGCTGCGCGTTGCGCAGATGCGTGCCGAGCTTGTCGAAAACGCCGGAAAACATTTCGAGCTGCTTGCCGATGCCGTCGAGATTGCCGAGCAGGCGGCGCGCATTTTCTTCGATTTGAAGGCCGCGCAGGCCCATCAGAATGCAGCTGAGATATGCGTAGAGAGTGTTGGGCGAAACGGGGATGACGCACTTGCTGCGGCAGTAGCCGTCGAGGTGGACGCCTTTCGCATCCTCGGTCATGAGCAGCTCGTAATAAACGGCTTCGGAGGGGACGAACATAAGCGCGAGATCGAGCGTTTGCTCGGCGGGAAGAATGTATTTGGAGGCGATGGCGTCGGCGTGCTTGCGCACGGCCTGATTGAAGTCCTTGCGCGCGTCTTCGCCCGCTTCGTTCATGCGGCGGTAGGCTTCGAGCGGGAATTTCGAGTCAATGGAGACGAGGCGGTCGCCGGCGCGAACGACGGCGTCCACTACTTCGCCGGTTGAGAAGCGGTGCTGCATCTCGTAGCTCTGGCGGGGCAGGGCGTCCTGGAGGAGCCGCTCGAGGCCGAGTTCGCCGAGAGTGCCGCGCATGCGGGCCGCGCCGAGAACCTGCAGGAGGCTCTGCGACGCTTTGTGCATGTCGTCGCCCGCCTGCTGGACGGCGCCGAGCTGCTGGCTGATTTTGCGCACGGCTTCGGTGGCGGACTGGAGCTGGGTCGAGACGTCGCGCTGCGCGTCGGCGGCGAGTCTGCCGGAGCTGGAGATTCCGGTCTGGAGTTCCTGGCGGACCTGGCCGAGCTGCTGGGTCATCGAGGTCATCACGTGGTTGAGCTGGGAGGAGAAGGCCTGGTTCTGTGCGGCGAGCGAGTTTTGCACCTCCTGGCGCGTGGCGGTTAGCTGCTGCTCGGAGCGGCGGCCGGCCGAGCGGACGGCGCCCGCAACGACCAGCAGAGTCACCAGCGCTGCCACCCCCACCACCATGAGCCACAACATCGGATTCATTCGTTCGCCCCCCTGTTTGAAACGACCGGTTCGAGTAAGACTTTAGCGCCAAAGAGGGGGCGAGTGAAGATGCGCATTTTGTACCTATTGATTTGAGGAGTTTCGTTGAGGGGCATGGACTTGCGTCGGATTTTTCCCGGCAGGTGTACCTATTGATTTGCGCGCCGGAGGCGCGACTGATTTGCGCGTTTGAAGCGGGACTGATTTGCCCGCTTGGAGCGCGACTGATTTGTGGGATGACGGGTCCACCGTGGGCGTTTCGTGGGTGGTGATGACGCGGCGGATGGGTTCGTGCCAGCGGCCGTTTTCGTCGAGGCAGGCGTGAGCGCGGACGGCGCGGATGATGTCGTTAGCGGTCGGCGTGACGCTTTCGGCTTTCTCGATGATGAGGTCGAGGGCATGTTGCGTTTTGGCGGTGCGCAGTTCGAAGAGGCCGAAGGCGCGGGCGTGACGTCCGATGGCGCGTCGGTCGCCGAGCTGGTATTCGTGGGTAATCACCGATGGGCGGACCCAATGAAGGAAGTCGTGTTCGATGGCCTCGCGTTCAGGATGGCTGCAGATGGTGCAGCGAATGCGGTGATAGTTGAGGTCGAGTTGGCGGAGGGAGGTTTCGTCGAGGCGGCTGGGAGAATCGTCCGACGGGTCCGCGGACGGAACGCCAGAAGTCTCGAATGGTTCAGGGGTTAGAGGGGAGCTGTTGAGCATGTGAGTTGGGTGGTTACTGCCGTCCTCCTTTCTGTGCGCGGAATTTGTGAAAAACGAAAACGAGGAAGGCTAGCATGGATTATGTGTGTAGTCAATAGTAAATATTTACATAGTACCAGGACGGGCAGGCTCCGCGCCCGAATTCCCGAATCGGGCATTTATCGGCTGGAGCTGAAGCCATGACTGCCGACAGGCAGGCTCCGACCCCTAAACAGACGCACCGGTGCTACGTTTGAACCTACGCAAAAGCAAGAGAGATCCTTCGCTCTGCCTGCCTGGCGGCAGGCGGCTCAGGATGACAGGCGCGACAGGCGTTGAGTCCACTGCGAGCTCGCGGTCCCGACGAGAGCGCAGGAAGATGGCAGACGCTAGGGAAGTCTTCGCGAGTGCGGAGTCGACAAGGAAGAGGGGGAAGAGTACATTTGACGCACTTAACCCCGGGAATTCCAAGTCAGGAGTGAACCGATGAGACGAAAATTCCTGGCGCAGCTTGCCGGCTTGCCCTTTCTCGCGTTGGGAACGAAGGTAGCGCAGCCAAGAAAGCCTCTCAGGATCATGATGAAGAGCGCATGGGGCTCGGATGATCCAACGAGAGCGTCATTTGCATTTGTACATGGGCTTGCGCTGGCTGACGCGGGCCACGAAGTGCGGATTTTCCTGACGGGCGAGGCGACCTACTTGATGCGCAAGTCGACGGTGGACGCGGTGATTCCGGTAGGCTGGCCGCCGTTGAGCGAAACCCGCGGGAAGATTGTGGCCAAGCATATTCCGGTCTTTTCTTGAGGAGCTTGTTCCCGGGCCCGTGGGGTCACGGAAGCTGATCTGGCCAATTGGGATGCAAAATGGGGAAGTCCGGCGGTGTTTGTGTCGCTTGTGGAATGGGCGGAGCGAATCATTGTTGAGTGACAGTCGGGAGTGAGCAGGCGCGGGGCCCGAGACCTGCGGACTACGTTTAAGACCTAAAGCAACCGACAGGCAGGCTCCGACCGCCTAAAGAACAGACGCGCCGGCGCTGCGTTTGAAGCTGCGCAAAAGCAAGAGAGATCCTTCGCCGCGCCAGCCGAACATCGATGCTGCGCTAAAGACCGCAGCGCTACATTCAAGTCCAAACCGGCCATCGAACGGGCCAACTATTCGTGGGGTAGGGCACCATTCTATTCGCAGCGCAGAGCGTTGACGGGATCGACGCGCAGCAAACAACCAAGAGAGAGCCCTACCTCCGGCAGGCTGCCCGGGGGCACAAAGAGAAGCCCACGGCACAAAAACCGTGCCGTGGCTACCCGCTACCCGCTGGGCTTAATGTCGGAGCTGAAGCCATGACTGCCGACAGGCAGGCTCCGACCGCCTAAAGAATAGGCGCGCCGGTGCTGCGTTTGAACCTACGTCAAAACCAAGAGAGATCCTTCGCTGCGCCTGCCTGGCGGCAGGCGGCTCAGGATGACAGGCGCGGCAGGCAGCCAGCGCTACGAACCCACGGCCGCGGCGTCACGGTTAAAAGTTTAGCTTGAGGGCGACTTGGAAGGTGCGCGGGTCGAAGGAGGCAGTGGGCTGGCCTGCCGTACACGTTCCGGAAGTTGGATCGCAGAGCGGATTGACGTCGCTGACGTTGAGGCGGTTGAGCATGTTGAAGCCGTCGGCGATCATTTCGACATTGACGCGCTCGTTGATGGGGATTTTGCGATCAATTCGGAGATCGATCTCGAAAAAGCCGGGGCGCGTGAAGGCGTTGCGTCCGAGGCTGCCGATGCAACCGTAGGGCGGCGAGGGTACGAAGGGAAACGGGCCAAAGGTTGCGCCGGCCGAATCAATGCAGGTGGCGGGGATGATGAAACTCACGCCCGGAATATAGGGCGATGAGACGGGCGGCGGAAAACCGGCAGGAAGGGTGACCCCGGGAGGCAGAAGGGAGGGCCGATTGGTGGCCGTGCCGAAGTCGAGGTTGGGATTCGAGCCGATGAGCACGTTGTAGGGACGGCCGGAGGCGACTTCGACGACGGGCGCGACGATAAAGTCAGCGAGAATCTTGTGCAGCGCGGAAGTATCGCTCTGGTGATAAGGACTCTGGAAGACGGCGCTGGTGATCCAGCGATGGCGCTGGTCGAAGTCGGAGTTGCCACGCTCGAGATTCGGGAAACTGTTGTCCTGCGGATTAAGCAGGGTGGAAAGATCGGTGGAATCGTCGATGGTGTGGGAGTAGGTCCAGCCGGAGAGGAGTTCGAAGCCGCTGGAAAAGCGCTTGGTGACGGTGAGCGTGAAGGCGTGGTAGACGGAGTTTCCGTTGGAGGCCTGGGGATTGACGTCGCTCCAGGGAATCTGAATGCCGTTGAAGCCGGTGGGATATCCGGCGGCGCTCGCGAAGCCGACGAGCGTTGCGTAGCCGCCGGGAACGAGGCCCTGGAAGGAAGGATTAGGTCCCGAGGGACGGTAGTAATTGAAGACGGCGGGCGTGCTGATGTAGCCGACGGGCGCGCCGGCGCAATTCGGCACGGGGAAACCGAGGCCCAAAATTCCCGGGGCGATCAAGTTGATGCTGCCCGTGCTGGTGTTAACGCAACCGGGAACGCCGGAACCATTTGGGACGGAAACGGTGAGCGGATTCGTTCCTGGAGTGGAGACGCCTGCCAGGATGGCGTTGTTGGCGTTGGTGACGAGGAGTTTGGGATCAGTGACGCTAAGGTTGATGGTGCGATCGAGGTGGGTGCCGTGGGTGAAGTTGTAGCCGAAGCTGACTTTCCAATCTTTGGCGAGCTCGCGCTCGATGGTGAGGTTGGCCTGCTGGGCGAGAGCGTACTGGAAATTCTTTTCGACGGGAATGGTGAACGGCAGGAGGGTGAGCGGGAAGCCGACGCCGATGAAATTCTGGTTGGTGAACAGGGAATTGGGCTGAAACGCATTGAAGCGCTGCTGGTTTGGCTGGTAGCACATGGAAGGAAACGCGGTGGAGCAACCGGCGAGGTTGCCGGTGAGCAGGCCCTGAAAGATGTTGGTGGCGTTGAGGGCGAAGGGGTTCAGATCGGCGTCGCATGCAGCACCAGCGCAAGGAGCGCCGCCGGCGGTTTCAAGGAGGGCGGAAGTGGCGCCGTCTTCGGCGGTGGAAAGGAAGGCGAGGGCGAGGGCTGGGTGGTCGTAGAAGAACCCGTAGCCGGCGCGAATCACGGTCTTGCCATTGCCCCAGGGGTCCCAGGCGATTCCGATGCGCGGGGCGACATTGTTGGAATCGGTGGGAATGCCTTCAAGGACGTTAAAAGCGCTTTCGCCGGCGGCGTTCAAATCGGTGGACGGCTTGAAGGTGGGCAGCCATTCGATATCGTAGCGGACGCCGTAGTTCAGAGTGAAGCGAGGGCTGATCTTCCAACTGTCCTGCGCGAAAACGCCGAGGGTTTTGTTGTCGAAGGGCCGATCTGAGCTGCCGATTCCCTGAATAAAAGAAGTGGGAATGCCGAGGCCGTAGGCTTGAACGGCGGAAAAGGCAGGCGCGCCGGCGCCAGCGAAGACGGGCAGCGAGCCTGCGTCGACGCTGCCGAAGGAATAGACGCCGCCATAATTCAAGGTGAAGATTTGCGACTTGGAGGAGCGCAATTGGAGGAGATTGACGTCGCCGCCGAATTTGAAGGTGTGCGCGCCGGTGGTCCAGGTGAGGTTGTCGGTCCACTCGAAGCGCTTTTCGGTGCGGTCTTCGGTGGAGAAAGGCTCGCGGCCGAAGAAGGCGAAGCCGGTGATGTTCATGGCGGGCAAGTCGCCGCCGGGAAGATTGGAGAAGCCATAGTGGAGGCCGCGGCGGGCATACTGGAAACGAAATTCGTTGAACATGTCGTTGCTGATGGAGGTGGCGTGCTGGCCGACGATGGCGATGTCGCGCGTCTGCTGGACGGAAGTTCTGGAGCCGGCGTTCTGGCCGAAATTCTGGTTTTCGGCGTTCACCTGGATGCCGGAAATGGTTGACGGGGAGACGTTGGCGCGGATGAAGGAACTGTTTTTGGAATTCCAGATGTGATCGAGCTTCAAAGAATAGAGGCTGGTGCCTTCGGAGGCTGGGTAATTGCCGATGGTCGAGACGAGACCGACGAAGGACGCCGGGACGGTGGCGCCGCTAGAGACAAAAGTATTCAAGGGAGTGCCTGCGAGAGAAGGCGTGTTGCCGAAGAGAGCAGTTTGCGAGGCGAGCGAAGCGGCACAGAAATATTGCTCGCCGAGCAGGCCGGGATTCGCGCCGATGAAGGAAGCCTGATCGGCGGTGACGAGACCGGCGGCCTGTCCGGGATAGCAAGGCTGCGGGTAGATGGGGTTGGTGGCGACGCTGGTCAGGCCGAAATTGTTCTGGCCGATGCTGGAAAAGCCGGTTTCCTGGCGGCGGGTGATTTCGTAGCTGAAAAAGTAGAAGGTCTTGTCTTTCTTGATGGGGCCGCCAATGGTGGCGCCGCCCTGCACGCGGGTGTAGGACTGCTTGACGGGAACGGTGCTGACGCTTTCGGTGGCGGGATCGAAGACGGCTTTCACGGAGAAGGGGTTTTGCGCCTGGATTGCGCTGTTGCGCAAGAAGCCAAACACGTCGCCGTGGACTTCGTTGGAGCCGGACTTGGTGACGATGTTGACCACGCCGCCCATGGCGCGGCCGTACTCCGGCATGTAGTTGCTGGTGATGACCTGAAATTCCTGGACAGCTTCCTGAGAAACGGTGGCGCGAACGCCGTTAACGGAATTATCCACGGCATCGGCGCCATCCACAGAGACTTCATTGGAACGAGCGCGCTGGCCGCCGAAGTTGAGGCCGCTAGTGGGAGCGGCGCCGATGGAGGGCGTGTCGTCGCGAGCGGCTTGGGAGTTGAGCAGGGTGAAATTGATGTAGTTGCGGCCGTTGATGGGGAGGTCGTTGATCTGCGTTTGGTTGACGGTGGTGGAGACGTCGGTCTTGGCGGTGTCAACGAGGGCGGGAGCGGCTTCGACGCTGACGGTTTGCGCGGATGATTTCAACTGTAATTGCGGGTTGTATTCGGCGGTTGCGCCAAGGGTCAGGGTCATGAGCGAATTGGTGAGAGTGGCAAAGCCGGAGGCTTCGACGGTCATGGAATAATTTCCGGGAGGCAAGCCGATGATTTCGTAGCGGCCGTTGTCGTCCGCGGTGGCGGTGCGTTCCGCGCCGTTGGCGAGATTCTTCAGGGTGAGCCGGGCGTCTTTCACGGCGAAGCCCTGCGGATCGAGGACGGTGCCGGAGACGTTGACGGTGTTTACCTGAGCGCGGGCTCCGTTCCAGGGAAATAGAAGCAGCGCGCAGATGAGAACAGAACCGAAAATAGAATGACGCAGGCGCATGGCTACACCCCCTTAGAGTTCGCGTCGCACGCTTTCTGCCCGGCAGCGGATGAGCCGGCTCTGCCCAGGAGCGCGGGAGTGCGCACCACAAAGCGCCCGGCGAATCCGGGAACGAAGAAATCAGGTTCGCCGCCCCACCCACCCCGGGATGTATGCCTCTGATGTGTGACTTTCTACTCTGGCGTACCTGCATTTGCAACAAGATTCAGGGAGGCGCGGACGTAAGGGTCAGCGCGGGAGATGCGCGCACAGACGGAATCTCGAAAGCGCGATTGCGGTAAACAAGTTTTCAACTGCCCCTCCGGGGCTAGAGAACATCTCGAACTGGTTTTCCCGGCACTATGTGCCGGTCTAAGTACAATCGCGCCCCGTCTGCTGGTGGGCAGGCTCCGGCGCTCCAGACAGGGGTTGACACGGTGTTTCGCGACGGACTTCAACAGGCCAGCGAGAACTGCGCTCGCCTAAAGCGCAAGCGGCCGTTACACACACACAAGGCCAGCGAGAGGCCCGCGCCTCAAAACAGAAAAGGCTACTTCGCGGAATTCGAGCCGGTGAGTTGGATGAGGGGCTGCGAGTGGGAAGGGTGTTGATGCGAGTCGAGGATTTGCGGGGCGCGCCAGAAGTCCACGGTGGAGATCTGGTGGACGCACGAAATGGTGCAATTGGGAGCGCAGGCTTTTTTGGTGAGAAATTCGCGGCGGCGGTGCTCGGCGGTGTAGTCGGCGAGCGGAATGCCGGGGTAGCCGCGCTGCTGGGAGCAATAATGAACGAGGCCGTCCTCGCAGATGTAGAGATAGCGGGAACCGGCGCGGCAGCGCCAGTGGTTCTCGCGTCCGGCGGCGATGTTGTGCTGGAACCGGTTGACGCGGGAGAAGGAGCGCTTGCCGAGGCTCATGATCTCTTCAAAGATTTGCTGCTCGCGGGGACCGAGAGGTTGAATCTGGCCGTTGCCGTCGTGGATGAGACCGACGGTGGAAGTGAAGCCGAGAGCGAGGGCACGATGGGCAACCTGGAGAGCGTCTTCCGGATTCCGAATGCCGCTGCCGAGGACGGAGTTGATATTGACGTGAAATTCGGCGTGGTCGGCGAGGAGCTGGAGCTTCTGGTCGAGGACTTTGAGGCTCTTTTTGGAGACGTCGTCGGGGATGGCGTTATCAATGCTGATCTGGAGGTACTCGAGGCCAGCGCGATTGAGGCGTTCGATGCGGTCGGCGACGAGGAGGTATCCGTTGGTGATGAGGCCGGCGATGATGCCGTTTTTGCGGATGCGGGCGATGATGGCGTCGAGATCGGGGTGGAGGAGCGGTTCGCCGCCGCTGATAGTGATGATGGCAGTGCCCATCGAGCCAAGTCGGTCAATGCGGCGGAACATTTCATCGGCGGGCACCGGCTTTGAGAAATCGTCGAATTCGTTGCAGTAGGTGCAAGCGAGATTGCAACGGCGAGTAGGAATGATGTGAACGAGTAGAGGATGGCGCGTAGAGACGAGGCCCCGGACGATCATGCGGAGCTCGCGGAGGTTACGATGCGCCGCGAGCGCTCTGCGCCGAAATTTCTTTTTCGCCGTCAAGATTTTTCGTCGAAGCGATGTGCTCTGGAATGAGCAGGTTGCCGAGTGCACGGCCCCAATTACAAATTATGCCATATTGGGACGGATGAATTGTCACAGAAGACCGGGTGGACCGTCTAAAGCGACTGGCGATACCGGCCATCGAGGCGGAGGTTTGGGAGCTGCGCGCCCTTCGTTGAGGAGCAATCGGGCGAAGAAGGGTGATAAACTGCCGGTTTTTCGAGGAGATGGAAGATGAAGCGCATTCGCAAGGGACACGGTTTGAAACGCGGCTACTCGGGGAAGAGCGACGTGCGGCTGACTATGGCCTTAGCGGCGGTGATTGTGGTGATTCTGGGCGCTCTGGCGCTGGGTTCTGCGCGGGCGCAGGAGCCGCAAGGGTCGAGTGCGCCAGCGGGAGCCGCGACGGTCGATCCGAGCCTTTATTCGGCGATGCGGTGGCGATTGATTGGACCGTACCGGGCGGGGCGTGTGTCTGCCGTTGCGGGAATTCCGGGTAATCCGGCGGTCTTCTATATTGGGTTGCCAGGCGGCGGCGTGTGGAAGACGACGGACGGCGGGCGCGTCTGGAAGCCGATCTTCGATGAAACAGGTGTGGCATCAGTTGGCGCGGTGACGGTGGCAACGTCGAATCCGAGCATCGTTTATGTTGGGACGGGGGAGCAAACGCCCGGCAACGGGATGTACAAGTCGACGGATGCGGGAGCGACGTGGAAGCATGTGGGGCTTGAGGAGACGAAATACATCAGCTCGGTGATTGTCGATCCACGGAATCCGGATGTGGTGGTGGTGGGAGTTCTGGGACATCCGATTCTAGGGACGGACGCGTCGAGCCAGGCGCGCGGGGTGTACAAGACGACTGACGGGGGCCAAACCTGGAAGCAGACGCTGAACGAAGGCGACAACTTCTCCGGTATTTCGGACATGGCGGCCGATCCGGGAAATCCGAAGGTTCTGTACGCGGGGATGTGGCATCCACGCGATTTTCGCGCAGCGCCGCAGGCGGGGAAGGAAAAGCAGCAGGATGCGTGGATTTACAAGTCCACGGACGAGGGGACGACGTGGAAGAAACTGGCTGGGACGGGACTACAAGGCGAGCCGCTGGGACGGGTCGGGCTGGCAGTCGCGCCGGGGGACCGAGGCAAGCGGGTTTTCCTGATCGCGAGCCCGGGACTGTTCCGGTCGGATGATGGCGGCGGAACGTGGAGCAAGATCACGAGCGATCCACGGATTACCGGCAACGGATACATCTGCCACGTGTACGTCGATCCGCAGAATCCGGATGTGGTGTATGTGATGCAGACGACAACGTACCGGTCGGGAGATGGTGGGAAGACCTTCACGGCGTATCGAGGGGCGCCTGGAGGCGACGATTACCACGTGATGTGGATTGATCCAAGAAATCCGGACGACATGATTCTGGGAGTGGACCAGGGTGCGATCATCAGCGTGGACGGCGGAAAGACGTGGAGCTCGTGGTACAACCAGCCGACCGGGCAGTTCTATCACGTAATCACGGACAATCAGTTTCCATTCGTGGCGTATGCGCCGCAACAAGACAGCGGGACGGCGGCGGTGCCCGACCGAAGCGACTACGGAGAGATCAGCTATCGCGACTGGTTTTCGATCGGCGGGTTCGAGTTTTGCTACATCGCGCCGGACCCGCTCGATCCGAATATCGTTTACTCGGGCGGATGGTATGGGAGCGTGGTGCGATTCGACAAGAGGACGGGGCAGATCACGCACGTGTTTGTGCGCACGCCGAAGTATCGCGTTTCACAAATGGCGCCGCTGCTGTTCTCTCCGGAGAATCCGCATGCGCTGTATCTGGGCACGCAGTACGTGATGGAGACGCTGAACGGCGGGCAAAGCTGGGAAAAAATCAGTCCCGACCTGACGGAGCGGGCGGCTTCGACGGGCGGGAGAAGCGCGGCCAAAAGTCAGGGCGAGCGGCCGCGTTTCGTGCGCCCGAACGCGATTACGGCACTCGCCGCGTCGCCCGTGAGGGAAGGCGTTCTATGGGCGGGCACGAGCAATGGATTGATTCAACGGACGGACGACAACGGAACGACATGGGAGGATGTGACGCCGAGCACATTCCCGTCGCGGATGTCCGTCGAGATTCTGGAGGCCTCGCACTTTGACGTGAACACAGCGTACGCGGTGCTGGGCGCGAGGGATGACTCGACACCCTATATTTATCGGACGAATGACGGAGGAAGAAGCTGGCAGGAAATCACGAATGGGTTGCAGCCAGGCTGGGCCGCGAGGGTGGTTCGCGAGGATCCAGTGCGGAAGGGGTTGCTGTATGCAGGAACCGAGGATGCGGTCTACGTCTCGTTCGATGGCGGGGATCACTGGCAGTCGCTACAACTGAATTTTCCGGTGAGCGATGTCCGCGACCTGGCTGTGCATGGGGACGACCTTGTGGCGGCGACGTACGGGCGGGCTCTATGGGTGCTGGACGACGTTTCTCCATTGCGGCAAGAAGGGCAGAAAATCGCGGACGCAAGCGCGTATCTACTGCGCCCTGCGGCGACGGTGCGCGTGCGGTGGGACAATGACCAGGAAACGCCTTTGCC
>DATEKA010000165.1:0-3650 GCA_035277685.1 Candidatus Acidiferrales bacterium | reverse complement strand
TGCACAACGAGAATCACCAGCCGATCAGCTCCGCGATGAGTGCACTGAAGCGATGTTTGAAGACGGCGGAACAGAAAACATATTTCGTCACGAATGGCGTTTACCTGATCCCGGCCATCGGGCTGACCGCGCTGACGTTTGCCGGGGTGGCGGCCCACGAGGGTGCGCCGAAGATGGCCATGGCGGCCTTCATCTGCGTGTGGCTATCGTTCTGGAGCTTGGGCGTGTACGGATTGGTGGCCACGGCAGTTCATTTGTGGGGTTCCGTTTTCAAGGGAACGTCCGGAAAAAGCGCAGCTCTGGGCGGGGCGATCGTTGTCACTATCTTTGCCGTTCCGTTCCTGGGCGGGGAAGCCATGGGCTTGTGGTTCCTGACTCAGGCAACTTCGTCCGTGGTAACGGCGATACTCATCACCACAGTCGCGTTACACGTGATCTTCCATCATCTCCTGAAGGCCCCGACACGAGCGGGACGCGCCGTTCTAGACAAAGTGGAAGGGTTCAAGATTTTTCTCGGCTCCGTGGACGGCGACCGGATAAATCGCGCGACGCCACCGAACAAGACACCCGAGGTATTTGAAAAATTCCTGCCGTACGCCTTGTCGCTGGATCTGGAACAGGCATGGGCGCAGCAATTCTCCGGCGTGCTCGACAGGGCGGGCCAGGGGCCAGGATCCGACTCGGGGTATTCGCCCGCGTGGTATTCGGGCGGCGATTGGAGTTCGCTGGGCGCGTCGGGAGTGGCGAGTTCGCTGGCGGGCTCGTTCTCGAGCGCCATCTCATCCTCGTCGAGCGCGCCAGGATCAGGAGGGGGCGGTGGCGGAGGAGGATCAGGCGGAGGTGGTGGTGGAGGCGGAGGCGGCGGTTGGTAGACAAGGGCTCTTACTCCCGCCTGATACGCGGAATCTCTCAAGCGCGAAATTCAGGAAGCTGATACTTCCGCAGAATCCGGAGCCTTGCGCGTGCAATTCTGATTGAGCGGAACCACCCGCAGCCAGAGCGGGCGTGCTAAGTACAGCATCCACGAGGAGCAAACAAAACAAAAACACCAGGACGACTGTGACCGGCCACCCATCCCTTTTAGCGCTCTGAAGGACAATGACGAGTACGACGGCGTTTGGGATCGCGAGCAAAACAATCCAGACTAGGGCGAAAACCCTCAGAGTCTTGTTCACCGTCAAGGTTGACCCCGCCGCAGCGTTGAGTTGAATGGTACAACTTTCGGTTCCCCTAAGACGGAAGGATTGCGCGGGAAGGGTTGATCGTTCGGCCACTTGGCCTCTACCTGCTTAGCCCATGTAAGCGACGATGACGGTGATGTCGTCGGCCTGCTCGGCGGTCCCGGCCCACTGCTCGGTGGCGGCGATCAGGTTTTCGGCCAGGCGCTGCGGAGGGGTGTTCTGCTGGCGCAGAATCTCGTCCCGCAGGCGCTCCATGCCGAACTCCTCGCCATAGACATTCTCTGGTTCAGTGAGCCCGTCGCTGAAGGCTACCAAAACGCTGCCCGGTGAGACCTTCAGAGTGCCTTGCCTGTAAGGCGCGTCCTCAAAGAGGCCGACCACTGTACCGCCTTCGTCGAGTTGTTGGACGCGACCGTCACAGACGAAAAAGGGTGCGAGGTGACCCGCGTTGGTGTAGTTAAGAACACCCTCCCGGGCATCGTAAACGGCGTAGAAGAAGGTGGCATAGCGGTCGTCCGACGTGTTCCTAAACAGGTGGTTGTTGAGTTGGGTGACCAGGTCGGCAGTACCTCGAGTCCCGTCCGTTGACGTCATGCTGCGCAACGCCGCTTGAACGCTCGCCATGAGAAGCGCAGCGAAGATTCCCTTTCCGCTGATGTCCGCGAGCGCGATGGCGACACGATTCGGCGATAGATGGATGAAATCGTAGTAGTCGCCGCTCACGGTACGCGCGGGCTTGCAGATGGCAGCGAGTTGAAGGCCGGGGACGGAGGGCAGCGTACGCGGGAAGAGCTGCTCCTGAACTTCGCGGGCGATGGTGATTTCATGCTCGAGACGCTGGCGCTGGCGCTGCTCGGCCAGGAGGTCGGAGATGGAACTTGTCATCTCGTTGAACGACTTGCCGAGCGAGCCGAGCTGGTCGTCACGCGGGACACGAACGCGATAGCTGAAATCGCCCCGGCGGACGCGCAGGGTGGCCTCGTAGAGGTCGCCGATAGCGCGAGTGATTGTCCGGCTGAGGACAACTCCCGTGGCAAGCGCAGCGAGCTCAAGCAGCAAGAATATAACCGCGACAACCATGAGCAGGTTTATTAGAACGGGCCCCAGTTCTCCGACTGACGGAAATATCTGGCGGTTCACCATCATGGGACGGAGGGAAAACGAAGCGAGTACGGGGGCGGTTGAAGAACCAGGCGCGTCGGCCTGTCGAGCCTCGAAGGTGGCCGCGCCATTCACGCGCATGTCGAACCAGTTGGCAGGTGGCTCGAGACGACGGTTTCTGCTTAGGACTTCCTGGCCTGCTTCGTAGGCGGCTCCATTGAAATCGAGAGTCAGGCGCGAACGGGCCTTGCCCTCGATGTGCCGCAAAAGGATGAGCTGAATCGGGCCTAGTTCCGGTCCGAACCTGTCAAGCGTGGATGGAGTGACCGGCGCGGCGACCATGACGACGAAGCTGCTCCTAGCGGTAACGCGAGTTTCCGCAGCGGCAATCCAGAGCCTCCCGTCGAGTTCCACGAACCCCGAAAATGGCTGACCACCGCTGGTGATGAGCTGTTGCCCGCGATTGGGGAAGATGCGCAATCCAGGGAATTGCACGTCACCGGCCTGAACAAGCGCGACGATTCGAGGCCGGGACAGGAGCGCAGGGTCGAGAGCAGTTCCTTTAGCGACTTCGATCTGGAGTTCGTCGGAGATGGCGTCTGCGTCGGCTCTGATGCGCGCCGACTGCTCATTGATATGATCGCGCAGCAGATGAGCGCCGAGTTGGAGGTAGAGGAGATAGGAGGCTGCGGCGGCCATGGCCAGGAGCAGGACGACAGGAACGACGGCAATGAAAACATAGGCCATGACGAGACGGTTTCGAAGGCTCCAGAGCAGTCGAGAGCGAATCCATGGCAGGGCCCGGATTGCTAAATAGATAAGGGAAAAGAAGGCGAGAAAGGCAGCGAGCCCGGGAAATGGTACCCGGAGGCCGGCGAAGCCGGCGGCACGGAGGAGGAGGTAGAGCGTGAGAATTGCAATAGCAATACGGTCCAGCGGCGAAAGCCGCCGCAGGAACAGGCCGAAGCGGCGAGAAGAAAACGGACTCATGAACCGAGTGTTGCGCGGGACGATTCACCTGGACGGTGGACCTCCGGGCGCAGACATTCAATGTAACATGCGGGGCGAAAAACCTATGCGCGAAGACTATGGCACCGTGGTGCGCTCACTGTTGCCGAGACGCTGCATCTGGACACGGCTGTGATGGCGGCTGTAGCTGAAGTAGATCACCAATCCGATCACAAGCCAGATAATGAGCCGCGCCCAGGTTTCCCAGGCGAGACTGAACATCATCAGTAATGACACCAAGATGCCCATTATGGGGGTGAACGGAACCCAGGGGGCAACGAAGGCACGGGGAACCTCTGTGCGCCGCCGCCGAAGGACCCATACGCCGCTGCAAACGATCACGAAGGCAAGCAGTGTGCC
>DATEKA010000164.1:0-7621 GCA_035277685.1 Candidatus Acidiferrales bacterium | reverse complement strand
TGTTCGCGAGTCCGACAGTCCCTGGGGGCGATTTGCCGGCCTCTCTTTGGCAACCAGTCCTTGCGTACGGGTTTTGCGGAGATTAACTAGTTTCAAGCGCTATTACGCGCAAATGTCGAAGGAGGACGTATGTCGCGCAGTTTTTTCCGCGGTCTGCTTTACTTCGGTTTGGCCTGTTTCCTCGGCCTCGTCGGACTTACAACCGCGCCTGCCTGGGGTCAGCAGGGCACGGTCGGGACGGTCAGCGTTATTGTCACGGACCAGAGCGGGGGTGTCGTTTCCGGCGCCGCGCTTCAATTGGAGGACATCTCGACGAACCATGTCCGCAAAGCCGACACGCCGGCGAGCGGCACGTACGTTTTCGTCGGCCTCCCTATTGGAACCTACAAACTCACCGTCGGGAAGACCGGCTTCAACACGGAAATCAGAGACTCGGTCCTGGTCCATGCCGCGCAGGTAACGGACGTAGCCGTTTCTCTGAAGGTCGGGGTTGCTACCGAGACGGTCGAGGTTCACGAGAGCGCGACGCCTCTACTCGACGTGACCTCGAACACGATCGCCACGACCATTGATATGAAGCAGATCGAAGACCTTCCCCTCGTCGGCCGCGACCTCAGCCAGTTGGCCCAGCTCGCGCCGGGCTATACCGCGTCCACTTCTGACGGCGGCGGCACGTGGAATGGTCTGCCCTCGGTTGCGCAGGGCAACAACGTCGACGGCATTATTTCCTCTACGAGCCGCATGAAGTTCAGCGGTGACACCGCGCCCCAGGTTTCAGTTCGCATCGAGAACATCCAGGAGATGGTCGTTCAGACCGGTCAAATGGATTTGAACCAGGGTTTCGGCCAGTCTGCCATGCAGTCCACATTCATCACACGGCGCGGCTCAAACGCGTTCCACGGCCGTGTGTATGAGGACTTCCGCAACTCCTACCTCAACGCCAACAGCTGGACGAACGACGCCGCAGGGCTTAAGAAGAACCCGCTGATCCTCAACAATTTTGGCGGTAGCCTTGGCGGCCCCATCCTGAAAGATAAGCTGTTCTTTTTCGGCAGCTTTTCGACCTCCCGCCAACCCGGCGGCTACACTGCAACCGGCAACGTCCTGACCCCGTTGGCACAACAGGGCATCTTTATAGACAGCGCTGGCAATCAGACCAATCTGTTCACGCAGGTTGCGCAACCCAACGGCCTGCCAACCACCATCGCCGGACCGATCGCCGATGGTCAGTCGAAGATCAACAGTTCGCTCTCGTCCGGGGCTATCACTTCCAGCGGCGACCCGAACTACAACAACATCAACTGGTTCGTCTCCAACCCGACGATCGTTTATTATCCGGCCGTTCGCGTGGACTACGATGTCAACCCG
This sequence comes from Candidatus Acidiferrales bacterium, assembly GCA_035277685.1. GTDB lineage: Bacteria > Acidobacteriota > Terriglobia > Acidiferrales > UBA7541 > Palsa-295. Next base: position 6,253 of record DATEKA010000164.1, on the reverse strand, counting down.
AATCTCCGTATAGACTTTGCGTGGAACCGTACCAAGGAGACGCAGCCCGGAGCGGAGAACCCTCCCTTCCCTGGCAGCGGCTTCTCTTCGCTCGCCGGGGGGGACCATTTCGACTTCTACACGAACTCACTCGGCGTGGATTGGACGATAACCCCCACGATTATCAACCAGTTCCGCGGTGGCTTCTTCTATAACGATGAGGCCTTCGCTGAGGGCGGCAATACGGGCTACCTCGATCCCACCAAGCCAGTCTACACATGGGCCTATCCAAACAACGGCAGCCCCAACGTCTACACTCTGCCCAGCGGGCAGTACTATCCGCTCTTCAGCTTGGGAGACAACGTGACTTGGCAGCACGGGTCGCATTCGATCTCGTTCGGCGTGTCTTGGTGGCGTGAACAAGATCACTATTACAACCCGCCGGACGGCATCTACAACTACTCGCTCGGACTGGTTCAGGGTGACCCGGCATTCAACGCCTTCGAATCGTACTTCGCGAACGCCAACTCGTCCGATCGCTCCAACGCAGAGAACCTCTACGCCACGCTCGTCGGCCGGGTTTCCAGCGTCACTCCCACCGGCAGCGGCTTCCCGTACCTTAGGGGCACCGGCCAGTACGCCACCAGCGTGGGGGCCTACAATCTCGACGAGCTGATGAAAGCGTGGGGAATTTACGGCCAGGACTCTTGGCGCATCACCCCGAACTTCACTTTGAATTTCGGGTTGCGCTGGGACTTCACGGGCGACAACTATGACCTTACGTCCGCCTACCAGAGCGCCGATCTTTCGAGCATCTGGGGACCTTCCGGGGTCAACAACCTGTTCATGCCGGGCAATCTCCCCGGGAATATGAATCCCCAGTACGTGGCCAAGAGCCATCAGTACAATCCGTTTAACGTTACACCACAGCCTTCCATCGGCATCGCCTGGAACCCGAAGTCGTCTTCAACCGGTGGCTTCTGGAGCAACTTGCTGGGCAGCAACACGGTTATCCGGTCCGGCTTCCAGATGCGCTACTACACCGAGCCGCAGCAGTACTTCTGGAACAACGCCACGAACCACGGCTTCGGCTACTTCCAGTACTTTTCACTGAACGCCGCGAACGGCGGTGGAGCAGGGACGTTCGCGCCAGGCAGCCTTACGTTGGGCGTGAATGGTGTTGGCAGTGATCCCAATGCGCTGCCTCCTCTCCTCAAGACCCCGCCGAGTTATAACGCCGTCGTCCCCATGTCCGACGCAACCTGGAACTACTACTGGGGTGCCAGCGGAATGGATCCCAATATCCACGAGCCGTACATGATGGAGTGGAACCTGGGCATCCAACGGCAAATCGGCTCCGGCAACGTCCTTGAAGTGCGGTATATCGGCCACCACAGCGTTCATGAGTGGATTCAGGTGGACCCGAACGAAGTGAACATCTTCGAGAACGGTTTCCTGACTCAATTCAAACAAGCGCAGGCCAACCTCGGAATCAACGCGGCAAATAACTACGACGGCGCAAAAGATTCGAGCGGGAATCTGTTACCGGGCCATTTCTACCCGACTTTTGCGAACTTGGGTTTCTCGGGAGAGGCACCGCTTCCCATTTTTGACACGGCCTTTGCTGGAGAATCTGCGGGGCCCACAGGCCAGCCCTTTGTGGACTACGGGAGTGGGTCATTTATAAACCTGCTGAACCAAGGTGCTGCTGGACAGTTCGGCACTGAGCTTGCCTACCCGTTCGGCACCGTTCCCTACATCTGCAATCTCGTCGGCGCTTCGCTAAGCCCCTGCAACAGCTACAGTTACGCGAACACCGCCGGACCGTACTACCCGCTCAACTTCTTCCAGGCCAATCCGCTTGGAGCCAGCTATCCCAACGTAACCCAAAGCTTGCTCGTCAACGGTGGCTACGGTAACTACCACGCACTTCAAGTCGATTTCCGGCAGAAGCAGTGGCACGGGATGCAGTTCGATGCGAACTACACCTGGAGCCACACGCTGGGTCTGGAACCGAACAACCAATGGCTGGGCACGGTGACGGAGTTCAGTCTCCGCAACCTCCGTCAGAGCTACGGACCCACTATCTTCGATATCCGGCAGGCAGCCCACCTCAGCGGAACCTATGATCTGCCGTTCGGCGCCGGGAAGTCGTACCTGAATCAGTCGGGCATCGTGGACAAAATCGTGGGCGGATGGAACGTCGGGACGATCCTCACGTATCAGACCGGTTCTCCATTCCGGCTCTTCGGCGGCTACAACACTGTCAACGACTACGGTGACGGCGGGCTTGATCTGACTGGCGTGTCCGTTTCCCAGCTCCAGAGCGCTATCGGCATCCACCACGTTCCCTGCTCACAAGGCCCTCCAGTGCAGTGCCACACCTATTCCCTCGGTCTTGACCCGAAGTATCTGGCTGACCCGAAGAATGGTGGCCACATCGACCCGAGCTTGGTCTCCCAAAACACGAACCCGGGAACTTTCGGTGCGAACCCGTTCCTGTACGGGCCGCACTTCTTCAATGACGACATCGCCATCACGAAGATCGTTCCCATAACCGAAAGAATTCGCTTCACCTTCCAGAGTGAGTTCCTGAATGCGTTCAATCATCCGAATTGGACGATTCACGACTACGCTCCGTACGACACTGTTACAAGTAATAGTTTCGCTCATGCAAGCGTCCTTACAACAAACCGTGTCCAGGCCCGGCAGATCGAATTCAGAGCCAATATTGAATTCTGATCCCGCCGGACACTAACCCGGGCCCACCCCGGTTAAAATGAGGTAACCTGTTGCGGCCGGCGACGCCCTTCGCGAAGCCGGCCGCAACAGTTTTCGGGCCCGCCGTCCCGGCGTTCAGCGGTAGGTGTCACGAATCGGAGTGACGCGTAGCGAAACAAAAGCGAATGAAACAATCAATAGGTACGCCTGCCGGGAAAATATGGTGCAAACAAAGAGGGTTAACCCGAATCAATAGGTACAAAATGCGGCGTTTTGTAGGCTCTTTTTCGACGGTACTAAAACCCGCCTGTTGCTATTTTGGTTAGTATGCCCTGGGACCAGGGAAGGAGAACTCTGTTGAATCGCAAAGGACCATCTCAGAAGTCCGGATCGCAGAAGCAGATTTCGCGTCGCGAGTTTGTCTCGGGTGTTGCTTCCGGCGTCGCCTCGGCTGCGATTGCCGCCTGTCTTCCCGCGACTGTTTCCGCCGCGGCATCGGCAGATGCCCTGCCTCCTCAGCGCCCGCGCGGCCCGCACGAGCGGGTCGAATTCCTGGCCCAGCCATTCCCACTCAACCAGGTGCGGCTCCTGGATGGTCCCTTCCTCAAGGCTACGAACATCAACGAAGAGTGGCTCGATTCCCTGCCTGTGGATCGCCTTGTCCACAATTTTCGCGTGAATGCAAACCTCCCAAGCTCTGCCGAGCCGCTGGGAGGCTGGGAAGCGCCCGATTGCGAGCTGCGCGGCCACTACACGGGCCATTTCCTTTCGGCCTGCGCCCTCAGCTATGCCAGCACCGGAAACGACACGCTGAAACAGCGCGGCGACGCCGTAGTCGCCGAGCTCGCGAAATGCCAGCAGACCTTCAACAACGGCTACCTGAGCGCGTTCCCCGAGGAGTTCTTCGACCGCCTGAGCGCGGGCAAGCCCGTCTGGGCGCCCTTCTACACCCTGCACAAGATCATGGCCGGCAACCTGGATATGTACACGCTCTGCGGCAACGAGCAGGCCCTCGCCAACGCCGAAAAGATGGCGCGCTGGACCGGCCATTGGCTGACGGGCATCAGCGACGCGCACATGCAGCGGATTTTGCGGACAGAATGGGGCGGCATGAACGAGGCGCTGTTCAACCTTGCGGCAATCAAGGGCAATTGGGGATATTTGCAGATAGGGCGGCGCTTCGAGCACAAAGCATTCTTCGATCCCCTGGCCGGCCACCGCGACGAACTCAAGGGCCTGCACGTGAACACTCATATTCCGCAGGTCATCGGCGCCGCGCGCGGATATGAGCTTACGGGCAGCCCCTACTACCACGATGTGGCCACGTATTTCCTCGATGAAGTGGTCTCCGAGCGCACCTACGCCACCGGCGGCACGAGCAATGGCGAAGGCTGGAACACGGATCCGGGAGAACTGAAAGGGCAGCTCAGCTTATGGTCGGAAGAGTGCTGCTGCGGCTATAACATGCTCAAGCTGGCGCGGCACGTGTACCAGTGGACGGCCGATCCGCGCCATTTCGACTACTACGAGCGGACGCTCTTCAATTCGCGCTTCGGCACGCAGGACCCGCAGGGCATGAAGATGTATTACCTGCCTCTGGCCACCGGGTACTGGAAATTCTTCAACTCGCGATTCAATTCGTTCTGGTGCTGCACAGGCACCGGATCGGAAGAATTTTCGAAATTCGCCGATTCCATCTACTTCCACAACGCCAACGATGTTTTCGTGAACCTGTTCATTCCTTCCGAAGTTCGCTGGCCCGAAAAGGGGCTGACGCTGCGCCAGGAAACGCGGTTCCCGGAAGAAGAAGGCGCCACGCTGATCGTGAAGACGAGCCGGCCGGTGGAGGCTGCCATCAACGTGCGCATTCCGGGCTGGGTCGCGGACGGAGGATCGGTCTCAGTGAACGGGAAGCCGCTTCCGGTGTTCGCCAATCCCGGGAGCTATCTCGAGATCCGCCGGACGTGGGCCGATGGCGACAAGGTGGAAGTGAAGCTGCCGATGCGGCTGCATGTGGAGCCTCTCCTCGGCGACCCTACGGAGCAGGCGGCGATGTATGGGCCGCTCGTCCTGGCCGCACGTCTGGGCACCGAAGGTCTGACGGAACAGATGCAAAACGACGAGGCCGCAGGACCGACGGAGCTGGCTCCGCGTCGCGCCGAACCAAAGGGTTCTACGGATCTGTCGGTTCAGTCGCCGGAAGAGCTTGCGTCGGCGAAGTGGCTCGAGCCGGTAAAGGGCGAGCCGCTTACGTTCGAGACCGTCGGACAGAACACGGCCACGAAACTCATCCCGTTCAACCAGATTTATGGCGAGCGCTATGGGGTCTACTGGAAGGTGAGTCCCGGCTGGCGGCAGTTCGACGCGTAGGGAGAGGACCACATTGGCGCAACGCACGAAGGAAAGTCTCAAACCCGGCCCGGTCGAGCAGTCGCTCGAGCCTCTTCCGGCAGCGGCTGCATCCGAAGCGAAGCAAATTTCGCGCCGGCAATTCGGACGCTCGGCTGTGATGGCCGGCGCAGCGGCGCTGAGCGCGCCCGCTTTTCTCGCCGCTGATGCCGCAGCAGCATCCTCCTCTCCGGCCGGGCAAAAACCGGAGCCCTTGGAGGGACTGTCGCCCCAACAAGTGGCGGATGTCGACGCGAAGCTGGCAAATATTGTGAGGAAGTATGGCGATCGTTTCGACGCCGACCAGAAGTCGCATCTTCGCCGGATCCTGGCGCAGAACGAGCGGATGATGGCGCCTGTTCGCGCCTTTCATGTCGAGAATGGCGATCCGCCCGCCAGCGTGCTGCGGCTCCGGTTTGACCAGCCGGCGTCTTCCGACGGAAAGGCCGAGGACTGACGGATGCTGGGCGAGGACATCCTTTATCTCTCCGTCCGGGAGTTGGGCGATCAAATCCGGACGCGAAAAATTTCGCCCGTTGAGCTCGCGGAGAGCTACCTTTCTCGCAGTGAGACTTTCGGCCCAAAGCTGAACGCCTACGCAACGCTCACGCGCGACCTCGCTTTGAAACAGGCGCGCGCAGCGGAGTCGGAAATTGCGGCCGGTCATTACCGCGGCCCCTTGCATGGAGTTCCTTACGCGCTGAAAGACCTTGTCGCCGTAGAAGGGTATCCCACCACGTGGGGCGCAAAACCTTTCGCCGATCGGAAATTTGATTACAATGCCACACTGGTCGAGAGGCTGAATCGCGCCGGGAGCGTCCTGATCGGGAAGGCGGCCATGATCGAGCTGGCCGGCGGACTGGGCTACTCGTCGGCCTATGCATCGCTCACCGGACCGGCGCGGAATCCGTGGAATACGGACCGCTGGACATGCGGCTCATCGAGCGGCTAGGGAGCGGTGGTCTCTGCGGCTCTGGCGCCGTGGGCGCTTGGTTCGGACACTCGCGGCTCAACAATCTGTCCGGGCGCGTGGTGCGGCATTTCGGCCATGCGCCCCAGCTTTGGACGGGTAAGCCGGCACGGCGCAATGGCCATCGCCTGGTCGATGGATAAGCTGTGTCCTATGTCGCGCACCGCTGATGATTGCGGCGTCATTCTCTCCGTT
>DATEKA010000163.1:0-6663 GCA_035277685.1 Candidatus Acidiferrales bacterium | reverse complement strand
TCGCGCGGCTATGACACGGCGGCGCTGTACGTGGCGAGTCACCTGGCAGAGTGGGGCCTGAAACCCGGAGGAAGCGCAAGCGGGACGAATGGTCCTCTCCAGCCGTATTTCATGCCCTTCGTGCTGACGACACGCTCCGTCGCCGAGAAGCAGAGTTCGGCATCTTTCACCGGCCCTTCGCCATTCGCGCGCTTTGGGGGTCCAACGGCGCCGCAAACCTCTACTTTCGACTATGGCTCCGCTTGGATGGTGGCTCCCGTTGGAGGGTTCCGCGGCTTGCCGCCGGCCAAGTCGTTCGATGCGGCCGGGCAACTGGTCTTTGCCGGGAACGGCTACGTCATCAACAAGGCGAAGGTGAATCCTTATGAAGGCCTCGACGTGCGCGGGAAGGTCATCGTGGTGGCCGGCGTGCCCGCGGAGGTTGCGGCGCAGCAGGACACGCGCGGCCCATCGCCGGATCCTTTAGGCAAAGTGTGTGCGGACTATCTGACGCCGCAAGAATACGGCGCGAAAAACGGAGCGGTCGCCGTGGTTAGGATCGCGGATTTCCGGCAGCTTAACGAAATGGCCGGTTTTGAGAAGCGCATTCCGCCGCTGAATGGTCCTGCGTATCAAGTGGAGAAATTTCAGGAGCAGCCGCCGTGCCCGGCCGTTCCATCGTTAATTGCCGGCGTGCAAATGACGAATGACATTTTCGCGGGCGAGAAACTGACTGCCGGCCGGGCGCTCTCCGCAGCCGTCGCAAACACGGCTGAAAAGTCGTTCCTATTCGACCCCGCGAAACGCCTCGACGCGCATGTGGTTATCAGGAGCGAACAGAACCACGGCGAGAACGTGGTTGGAATGCTCGAAGGCTCGGACCCGCAGCTCAAGAATGAATACGTTGTCATCAGCGCGCACCTGGACCACATCGGCTTAAGCGCGCCGCTCCCGGACGGTCACGATGTCAATAACGGCGCCGACGACGACGGCTCCGGCTCGACCGGCCTGCTCGCGGTCGCCCGCGCATTCGCGCAAGGCGCAGCGCGAGGCATCCGGCCCAAGCGCACCATCATTTTCCTTTGGAATGGAGGGGAGGAAAAAGGGCTGTGGGGCTCGCGCTACTTCAATCAATTTCCTCCCATAGATCTCACCAAGGTGGTCGCGGACCTCAACATGGACATGATCGGCCGAACCAAAACGCCGAAATCCGTGGACCCCAACCCGACGCATTATCTCGTCGGTCCGGGAGAGGTTCTGCTCGTAGGCCCGAACGTCAGCAGTGACGATCTCGAAAAGACAATCGAAAGGGTCAACGACAACTATCAGAAACTCGTCCTGAATCACTTTTATGATGTGACCGCGCCGGACGCGACGCACGACAATCTCGGTCCCAAGCCAAGAGGACAGCGCATCTTCTACCGCAGCGATCACTATAATTTCGCGAAAGTGGGCATTCCCATAGCGTTCTTCTCCGACGGCCTCCATGTGGATTACCACCGGCCGACGGACACGCCGGAGAAGATCGATTTTCATGAGATACAGCAGGTGTCGAAAACCGTCGCTGCGGTCGCCTGGGTTTTGGGCAACCAGGCGGGGCGTCCGGCTTTGAACGCAAAATTGCCGGACCAGCTTGTCAAAGACATGAAAGCCGCTAAGGAGCAGGGCTGGGGGAAGATAACGCCGGTGCTTCCGCCTTTGGCGGACGAGCCTTACTGAATCGGCGGACACGACCGGGAAAACGGAAACCAGGTGTGCGAAGGCTCACGCGGAAGCTATAGCCCCTGTTCCATGCGGACGGCAAAAATGTTTTTTCCGCGCTGAACGACTTCAATCGCAAACGGCGCGCGGATAGCGCTGCCGTGAACCACCTGCCCGCGAATCAGGCCATTGGGACCCGCTGTGTACTGCGCGAGGTCGTAGACCGATCCCGAGCACGGATTCACGACCATGGGATGCGTCGCAGTGAAATCGTATTGCAGATGCAGTGTTCCGAGGTTCGTCGCATAGCCGAGTTCGCAGGTTCCGTAGGGCTCGCGAAGTGAAATTCCCCAGAGCCCGCCGCCGGGCAAACGCACCGCAAGCGCCGGCACTTCTTCCGATGTCAGAGTGCGGAACACGAAGCGTTTCGACGACCAGGGCTTTGCTAACTCGCCGGCCGTGGCGATCTGGCCGGGTGCTACTGGAAGGTTCTGCGCCGGCTGAGCGGACACAACGGCCGCCGGGGACGCCGGAGCGCTGACGTCGTCGCCGCCGGGCCGGGTCGGCGAAACGCGTGCGCGCCACGCCAGAACGACGATGATGAGAACCGCAGCAGCGGCCGCTCCGATCCGCAGCCACGCGGGCCACAGCGACGGCGGCCAGAGCGCGCCTGGCGCCGTGGCGGCGGATACCGCGGCTGGTTGAGCGGCTGCCGCGGCCTTCGGCACATCGGGCTTGTTGGCGCTGGGGGGCGCCGGAACTCCCGGTATTTCCGGCTGTTTCGGCTTGAAGGGATCGACTTTGGTCTCAACCGGCATACGCGCCCATTCGAGGAGAAGCTTCAGATTGGCGGGAGAACAGGCAGAAGGCAAGACGAGGTGCGCGATTGGATGTTAACGGATTCGATTCATCGGAGTTGGGGCGAGGGCTGAGGTGTGCCGCGGAAAAGCAATTTAGACGCGTTTCTTGATTCGTAGCCTCCATTGGCGCTTCGAATTTTCTGTGGAGAACTGGCGAGGGATGATTGCCTTGCTAACCCGGATCGCAGCCGTCCAACGGTAGTTTGGGCTCAGGTGCGTGACTTGTGCGATTGACTGAGGCTTTTGAAGTGCGGAATCAGGAAGGTCGCGTCTACCCGATTGCAGTTGAAGTCGGGGCTCCGCCGGACAAGTCATCGATACCGCTGAGCCGAGCGATAAAGTCAGGCCAGCCGTTGGACGCGAATCGAATGGTGCGCGACGTACTCATGAAGGTTGGCCAGGATCAAAAGCAGTTCGAGCATGCGCTCGCGCTGATCGGGATCGGGCTGTTCGGCGCCTTCTTCGAGATTGTTGACGATCAGCAGGGCGTCGGAAAGCAGCCACTCGAGGGTTTTTGGATCGATGGGATGGCCTCGACGGCAGCCCTGCAGCGCCTGATCGGTACGAACGAACGCCTCGTCCAGGAAGTGGTCGAGACAGAGCTGTTCGGCGGTTAGAGCGCGAGGAATCGCGTTGCCACACGCGTCACGCCGGCACGCCGCCAATCGTCCCACGTCCGTCATCTGCACCCCAAAGCGTCCCAGTTCCGTGAATGATTACGAGACGGTGGCGAGAGCCTAGCACAAGCCGGGAATGGCAATCCAGATACTTGCGCTCAACCAGTACAGGCAGCAACTGGCGGCGCAAAGAGCGAGAGCGAAGCTCGGGGCAGCGCTCTCGCCCGTCTTGCTGCGCGTCGCTAGTGAATGTTGATCGAGCCGGAGCTGGTGCTGACTTCAACGAGCGATCCGCCGCCGTGTACCTTGCCGCGCAACTCGCGCGAGCTGATGGTGCCCTGCACGGTCATCTCCTGAGCCGTGTGAATGCTTCCGGAGCTGGTGTGCGCGCTCAGCTCATACGCCGCGGAAGGAGGAAATTGCACGTCCAGATCGCCGGAGCCGGTGCGAAGCCTCCAGTCGCCCCGGGGCTGGCCCTGGGCCATGATGTTCCCGCTCCCCGTTTGAACGTGAACCGCGCCGTTCGCGCCACGCACTTCTACGGTTCCCGAACCCGTGCCGATTTCGACGTCGCCGGCAGCCGTTTGTTCGACGCGCACATCGCCGCTGCCGCTCGAAGCGGTAATTCCCCCGGCGATTCCCGTGGCGTGGATCGAGCCGCTCCCGGTGCTCGCATTCACGCCGCCGCGAATGGATTGCAGCTCGATATCGCCGGACCCTGAGCGCGCGCGCGTGTCTGCGCCGATGTTGGATATTTGCAGGCTGCCCGAGCCGCTCGTCGCTTCGGCAGGACCGTTGATGCCCTGAATGCGCTCGTCTCCCGAACCCGAAGCCGAGCGAAGCTTCGTCTCGGCCGGGACGGTCAGGTCGTAACTAATGGAAATGTTGCGCGTGAGTTCGCGATCCTGAATGTGGCCGATGCGAATCGTGTTGCCATTTTGTTCGATCGGTGGATTTGATTCGATCTGGTGGATTCGCTGCTCGACGTCGCCGCTCATGTGCCAGCCGGACGCGTGAAGCTTGGCGTGGATTTCCACTTTGCCGGATGTTCCGGGATGAACGGCGATATCGCCGGATCCGGTCTGAACGTCCAGGTCCACAGGACCGCTTACATTGAGCGTGCGATCGAAATGGCCTTCGGTATCAGCGCGAGCCGGAACCGCGGCGAAAGCAAGCAGAAGTGCAGCCGCCAGAAGGGCGGGGAAGGCGCGTACGGAAATCCTCATCGCATGTTCTCCTTCGTTTTTCGTTTGCGCGATCAAATCGCGACTGGTTTGCGCGATCGAGTCGCGCCGCAGGTCGAGTGCTGCCCCAGTCAGTGTGGGATACGCGATAATGGCCGGAAAAGTTCCGTCAGAATTCGTTTTGCGGGATAGAAGCGTCCAACCAATCTTCGTCAGGGTCGACGCCGAATCTCGGAATTATGCATGCAACACTCTCGAGCCTGCTGGGCACTATTCATTCATCCGTGAGCAAGCAATGCGCGACAGCAAGGAAGCCGCTCGTTGCCAGTTCGCCGGCCGATATCGGAGGCGCAAATGGAGGCGGCAGATCAAACGCTTTGAATTTACACAGATCTCTCTCGTCGCAGCAATACGCTATGCGGACGCGCCGTGGCACTTCTTGTATTTCTTCCCGGAGCCGCACGGGCACGGATCGTTGCGCCCGACCTTCGCGCCGCTGCGAACGGGCTTGGGCGCTTCCGCCTGCGCCGGGCCCGCCTGGAATTGAAGATTCTGCTGCTGGCGGCGCTGCCGCTGTTCGATCTGGCGGGCTTCGGCTTCGGGACGCGCGGGTTGCATAAGGAACAGGAAGCGAACCGCTTCGGTGTCGATGCGGTCCATCATCTCCTCGAAAAGGTTGAACGCCTCCTTCTTGAACTCGACCAGCGGGTCCTTCTGCCCGTAGCCGCGGAGGCCGATGCCTTCCTTCAGGTGATCGAGCGTGAGCAGGTGGTCCTTCCACTGCGCATCCACGATGTCGAGCAGAATATGGCGTTCGAGCCAGCGCAGGGTCTGCGCGCCGAACAGGTTCTCTTTTTCCGCGTATCGCGCTCCCACTTTTCCCTGGAGGGTATCAACGAGGTCGTCATGATTGAGCGTGGCGAAATCGAAGCCAGCGGACTTTACGTCAATCCCGAACTGATTGAGCACCTCGTTTCCGAATTGCGTTGTGTTCCACTGGTCCGGATGCTGCTCGCGCGGGCAGAACGAATCGACAAGCCAGGACGCCAGGGAAACGGCGCGTTCGAGGACGAACTCTTTTTGGTCGCGGCCCTCGAGAAACGAGCGGCGAAGCGAGTAAACCGTCTCGCGCTGCTTGTTCATCACGTCGTCGTATTCGAGCAGGTGTTTGCGAGCCTCGAAGTTCTGCGCTTCGCGCGCTTTTTGCGCGTTCTCGATGCGTTTGCTGATCAGGCGCGACTCGATGGGAACGCCCTCGGTCATGCCCAGGCGGTACATGAGCGCCTTCACGCGCTCGCCGCCGAAAATGCGGAGCAGGTCGTCTTCGAGCGATAGAAAGAAACGCGACGAGCCGGGATCGCCCTGGCGTCCGGCGCGGCCGCGAAGCTGATTGTCTATGCGCCGAGCCTCGTGGCGTTCCGTGCCTAGAATGTGCAACCCGCCCATGGCCACTACCTCGTCGTGTTCCGTGCGGCACTGTTCGGCGAACTGGTCGTAGACGGGCTTCCACTGATCGAGCGGCACCTGGAAAATCTTGCCTTCCTGCTGGAAGAGCACCATCGGCGCATCCTTTGGCGGCGAAGCGCCGTTCCCGCCGGAGATGGCTGCGTCCGCCTGCGCGGGAGTTTCCGTTGCAGTCCCGTCCCCAGCGGCGCCTGCTCCGACAGCAACGGGAGCGGGCGCGCCGATCACTGCGGCCGCCGGCGCATACGGGATCGCCAGCTTGTTCTTTAGCGCATACTCGCGCGTCATCGCTTCCGGATTGCCGCCAAGAAGGATGTCGGTTCCGCGGCCGGCCATGTTCGTCGAAACCGTGACCGCGCCTTTGCGTCCCGCCTGCGAGATGATTTTCGCCTCGCGCTCGTGCTGCTTGGCGTTCAGAACCTGGTGCGGTATGCCCGCCTTGCGCAGAAATTCCGCGATCACTTCGGATTTTTCAATCGAGATGCTGCCCACGAGCACGGGCTGCCCGCTCTCGTGATACTGCCGGATCCCGGCCGCGCGTGTGCCGTCTTCCTGGATCACGCCGTTGACCACCGCATCGAATTTCTCGCCTTCCGTCCGGTACACCACGTCGGGATTCTCGATGCGGATCAGCGCCTTGTTCGTCGGAATCACCACCACGTCGAGGCCGTAAATCTTGTGGAACTCGGCGGATTCCGTTTCCGCCGTGCCGGTCATGCCGGAGAGCTTCTTGTACATGCGAAAATAATTCTGAAACGTGATGGTGGCCAGCGTCTGGTTCTCACGCTCGATTTTTACGTTTTCCTTCGCTTCCACCGCCTGGTGCAGTCCGTCGGACCAGCGCCGCCCGGGCATCTG
>DATEKA010000162.1:0-20221 GCA_035277685.1 Candidatus Acidiferrales bacterium | reverse complement strand
CTTCCATCGTTCCTCCTCGCGTCTGGTCTGGCCGGCAATTGAATTGGATGTGAGGTGCAACGCCCGGGTTCCACAAATCTGCTCTCCTTCATCGCCTTTTCCTTCCGCCGTCTTGCTTCCCCGCTTCCCGCGTTATACTCTGCTTCGTCGAGACATCTATGACCACAGAAACCGCTGATCTCCATCGCATGAACCGCGCCGTTGACGAAGTGGATCCCGAGCTCGCGCAAGCGCTGCGCGACGAGCTTCGCCGCCAATCTACAGGCATTGAGCTGATTCCGTCCGAAAATTTCGTCTCCGAGGCCGTGCTCACTGCCGCGGGGTCCGTCCTTACGAACAAATATGCCGAAGGCTACGGCACGAAGCGCTATTACGGCGGTTGCGAATTCGTCAATCACGCCGAACAGCTCGCTATTGACCGCGCCAAACAACTGTTCGGCGCCGAACACGCCAACGTGCAGCCGCACTCCGGAACGCAAGCTAATATCGCCGTCTATATGACAGCTCTCCAGCCGGGCGACACCGTCCTCGGCATGGCCCTCGCCCACGGCGGGCACCTGACGCACGGTCATCCACTGAATTTTTCCGGCAAGATGTACAAGTTCATCGAGTACGGAGTAACCCGCGAAACGGAGACCATTGACTACGATCAGCTCGATCAGCTCGCGCGCGAGCACAAGCCCAAAATGATCGTCGTCGGCGCCAGCGCCTATTCACGCATTATTGACTTTGCCCGCATGGGTGAAATCGCCCGCGCAATCGGCGCGCTGCTCTTCGTTGACATGGCGCATATTGCCGGACTGGTTGCCGCCGGCGCGCACCCAACCCCTGTCCCGCACGCCGATTTCGTCACCACGACGACCCACAAAACGCTTCGCGGTCCACGCGGCGGAATGATTCTCTGCCGCGAAAAATATGCGAAGGACCTGGACCGCAATCTGTTCCCCGGAATCCAGGGCGGCCCGCTCATGCACATCATCGCCGCAAAAGCCGTTTGCCTGAAGGAAGCGATGGAGCCGGAATTCCGCGAGTACGGCAAACAGATCGTCTCGAATGCGAAGGCGCTTGCAGCCGGAGTCTCGAAACGTGGTTATCGCGTGGTCAGCGGCGGCACCGACAATCACCTTTTCCTGATCGACATCAATTCGCGCGGCCTCGTAGGCAGCGTGGCGCAACCGGCTTTCGATCGCGCCGGAATCACGGTCAATAAAAATGCTATCCCGTTCGACCCTCTCCCTCCAATGAAAGCAGGGGGTATCCGCGTCGGAACGCCCGCGGTCACCACGCGTGGCATGCGAGAACCAGAAATGGAAAAGATCGCCGGCTGGATTGCCGAGGTGCTCGATCACCTTGGCGATGAAGCGACGGAAGCGCGCATCCGAGGTGAAGTCGCTGCACTCGCAGCAAAGTTTCCGATCTATGCGAAGCGCATGGCGGCCGCTGACGCTGCTTCAGCCGTCCACACCAGCGCGAGCCGCTGATTGGTTACTGCTCGTTTTCTGGGCGCTCTCTGCGGAGCGTTCTTTTCACCCCGAATGGGCGAATGTTTCGTATCGAAACATCTGTGCCCTCGTGAACCTCGGCACTTTGCATACACCTTACTACTCTCCTTTTTCTTCCGTGATTTCTCGCCAACGCAAATGGCAATCCACGTGCCAAGCCTTGGCCGATGTCTATTGATTCCACATTGAACGCCGGGGTCTCCGCCGAAGCACTCGAAAGCTCCGACGCCCCCAATTGGCGTCGGGGGGAAATAGAAGAGGCTCGGAGAATTCAAGCCTCGCTGCTGCCAGCAGGGCCGTTGCGAGGACCGGCTTTCGAAATCGCTTGCCGCTTTTCCGCTTTCGCGGATGTGAGCGGCGATTTCGTCGACTATTTCGACCTCCCCAATGGCCTCGTGGGACTGTACATTGGCGACGTTGTCGGCAAAGGAATATCCGCCGCGATGTACGGCGCCATGGTGATGGGCGCGCTGCGAGGCGTCAATAAGACCGGTGCAGAAACGAACGCTGTTCTCGAGACTTTGAACCAGCGCCTCCTCACGCGCCCGGTCTCAGGGCGTTTCTGCTCGACAATCTACGCCACCCTGAATCCCTCCACTCTGGAATTGCGCTTTTCCAATTCGGGCTTGCCTCTTCCGTTGCACGCAACGCGAAATGCGTGCGAACCTGTTGGAAGCGGCGGCCTGCCGTCCGGATTGTTCCACGGTTCGCGTTACGAAGTTCATTCCGTTCGACTGCATCCCGGCGACGCCGTGTTGTTTGCTACGGACGGCCTGCACGAAATACGCAACGCGAAGCAAGAGGACTTCAGTTGGGGAACGCTCTCCCAAGTCTTCCAGGAAGCCAGCGCTAGTTCGGCCGAGGAAATGCTGGACCTGCTGTTCGCACGTATGAAGAGTTTTTCCTCCGGGGCCGAGCAGCAGGACGATATAACCGCTGTCGTGCTGAAGGCGCTTCCGACGATGGTGCTGCCGAACCCCGGCGGTGGATTCGCGCGCGTGACAATTCCTCGTGTGAAGGCGCGCTGACTAGGACCGCCTCACCGGTTCGGTGAATGCGAGAGTGGGAATGTCGTTCGCATGGGGAGTAACTCGCGAGATATTCGCCGCAACGTCTGCGCTCGCATTTCCGATCGCCCAGGAAATCCCGCCCAGCAGAAGACTCTGAAACATCGGCGAATTCCACACGTCTTCGCGATGGCCCAGCGCGGTGTAGAACACTCGTCCCCGCCCGTGCATGCGCGCCCACGTGTTTGGAAACGGCGGACGCTGGTAATGCGGGCCTTGCATTCCCTGCGCTTCCAGGACCGTCAGCACGTGCAAATCGGCCTGAAAATCGCGAAACGGATACCACTCCTCCATGATTTCAACGCCGCTCCCTAGCGCGGACATTCCAGGGAACTGCGTGTCGGTAACGACGAGCCGCGCTCTCTGCTGCTCGTCGTGCATCAAGAATTCTGCCCCCAGCATTTTCAGGTAGGGATCGAGCGGCTGCCGCTTGGGATCGAAACGGTTCCCCATTGTGTCAAACGTGTCCGACGCCGAATGTGTGCCAATGAACCCCTTTCCGCCGTGAATGAGATCCAGGAACCGCTGCTTACCTTCGGACGCCATTGGCGGATTCTTGTCCGTCCCGACGGCAGTCAAATCTCCGGTCGTATAAAAGAAAAACGCATCGTAGGTCGCGAGTTGCGGCGTTGAGAATACTCGCCCATCCTTGGTTGCGTTCACGTCGAAGTCATGCTCTCTTCCAAGACCGGTGACAATCTGTTCCGCCATGCTGAGCTTCCCATCCGCGCGCTTGACAACCGAATGTTCGTATCCTGAGGATTTCGTAAACATCAGGACTTGTTTTCGCTTACCCGCTGGGCGCAAACGAGTAAATGGAAGACCCGTCAGCTCAAGTCCGAATGCCGCGCCGCCAAACATCCCAAGCAATTCGCGCCGATTCATGCGCAAGCTCCTCATCATCGAAAGCATCAGAGTACGGCAGAGGACGAACGGAACGACCACGGAGAACGACCGTGCAGAATGTGTGGGGATCGAAACACAGACGCGAAGGGCGGCGACTGGAAACCGCCCCTCACGAGAATTGTAGAGCCGTCAGGCTTTTTGGGCTTGGCGGCGAAGGAATGTCGGCACGTCAAGATCGTCGGCGGGCACGTCGCGGACCGATTCGGTAACACGCGCAGCCTCTCCGGCGTTCCGCGACACTTCTCCCACATTTCGCGCAACCTGTTGCACGACGTTTGCCGGGGGCGGCGGGGCAACGGGAGTTGACGCCGTTTGCTCGCGCCCCGCCTTCCAGGTCTTGGGCAGGTACGAGGGCCGCGATGCAGCCTTCTTGTTGGGCACGTCGCGGAACCCTGCCGCGATCACCGTAATTTTCACCGCTTCCTTCATGGCATCGTCCTGGACTGCGCCGAAGATAATGTTCGCGTCCTCGTGCGCGGCTTTCTGGATGATGCTCGAAGCTTCGTGCACTTCTTGAATCGAGAGCGATGAGGACCCTGTGACGTTGATCAGGATCCCCTGAGCGCCCTGGATACAGTTGTCTTCGAGCAGCGGACTGTTGACCGCGCGATTCGCGGCGTCCACTGCGCGGTTCGTTCCAGAAGCTACAGCAGTGCCCATCACGGCGTATCCCTGGCCCGACATGATCGTTTTCACGTCGGCGAAGTCGCGGTTGATGATGCCGGGGATGGTGATGATATCGCTGATGCCCTGCACGGCCTGCCGCAGGATGTCGTCGGCGATACGGAAGGCGTCGAAGAAACTCGTGCCCTGCTCGACGCAATCCATCAGGCGCTCATTTGGGATCACGATCACAGTGTCCACGCAGCCGATCAGTTCCGTGAGCGACTGCTCGGCCTGCATCATGCGGCGCTTGCCCTCGAACGCGAAGGGCTTGGTAACCACCGCAACCGTAAGGGCGCCGAGTTCGCTCGCCAGATTCGCCACCACAGGAGCGGCGCCGCTTCCCGTCCCGCCGCCGAGGCCCGAAGTGACGAACACCATGTCCGCTCCGTCCAGGGCCTCCAGAATTTTCTCGGTATCCTCGAGCGCCGCCTTGCGGCCAACCTCCGGGTTTGCGCCGGCGCCCAAGCCCTTGGTGAGCTTCGCGCCAAGCTGGAGTTTGACCGGAGCGGCCGAAAGCTTCAGCGCCTGCAAGTCCGTGTTCGCCGCGATAAACTCGATGCCTTCGACCTTGGCGCGGATCATGCGATTGACGGCGTTGGACCCGCCCCCTCCCACGCCGATCACCTTGATCTTCGCGCCGTTTTGCGTCTCCTCGTTACTGAACGAAACCCGAATCGCCGATTCTCTTGGCGTCATCCTTCCTCCCCCGAACTTCCTCTTTTCCCGATTTCCTCAGGGTCTGCAAGCAGCCCCTGAAAATCCTGAGCGCTCAAGGCCCTCTGCTTACTGGCTTGCGAAGAGAGCCTTCAACTTCCCCGTCCAGCCTGCCGGACGCGCCCCCGCAATTCGCCGCGTTCGCGCCCCATACAGCACAAGCCCGATTGCCGCCGCGTACTCCGGCCGCTCCACCTCTTCGCTCATATCCGAAAGTCCTCGCGGAACCGCGACTCGCACCGGCAGATTAAAAGTCTTCTCGGCCAACTCGACCAGGCCGCGCAGGCATGCTCCTCCGCCCGTCAGCACGATCCCGGCGGGAATCTGCGACTCGATCCCGCCCCGGCGCAACTCATCCCGCACCAGCATGAGCAACTCCTGCGCCCGCGGCTCGACAATCTCAGCCAGCATGCGCGCGTACACCGTTCGCGGCGGACGATCGCCAACGCTCGCGATCTCGATCGCGAAATCCTCTTTTTGCAAATCGCGAAACGCGCAGGCATGCCGCCGCTTGATCTTTTCCGCCTCGGGAACGGGGGTGCGCAATCCGACGGCAAGGTCATTCGTGAAATGATCCCCGCCGACAGGAATCGCGGCTGTCTGGCGCACAACTCCGCCCACATACGCAATTAATTCCGTTGTTCCGCCGCCGATGTCCAGCAGGCAGCACCCAAGCTCGCGCTCGTCTTGCGTGAGAGACGACTCGGCCGAAGCGAGCTGCTCGAGAACCGTATCGTCCACGCGCACGCCCGCGCGGTTCACCGCGGTGACGATGTTCTGAGTAGCCGTGCCCGACGCGGTCACGATGTGAACGTTCGCTTCAAGACGCTGCCCCACCATTCCAATCGCGTCGCGAATATTGTCCTGCGCATCGAGCGAAAATTCCTGCGGAAGAACGTGCAGGACTTCGCGGTCCTCCGGCAGCGACACGCCCCGCGCCGCTTCAATCGCGCGCCGAACGTCATCGCGCTGGATATCCCGCGGCCGGGCGCCGAGCGTGATCCCGCCTCGACTGTTCACGCCGCGCACGTGCCCCCCGGCCACGCCGATCAGCGCCGATTCCACCGGCACGCCGACAATCGTCTCCGCTTCCTCCACCGCGCGACGAATCGAACTCACCGCCAGATCCAGATTGACGATCTGGCCCTTTCGCCAGCCTTTTGACTCCGCCGCGCCCAGAGCCGCAAACTTCACGCCCGAATCGTCGTCCATTTCACCAATCAGGGCGCACGTCTTCGTGCTGCCGATATCCAGAGCCACTACGTGCCGTTCCTTCTTCGTCAAATCTCCCGCTCCGTCAAATTCTTCGCCGGCGGACCTGCGACCCGCGCCTGCGATTCACTTCCTTGAATCCTGCCGCCCCTATCGGATCTCACCCGATGCCTCACCGCGAATGGCGCCGCGTCTTGCGCTGCAATTTCCCGTGAGTTGGTCCTGGCTCTGGGCGATGCATTCTCTCGCGCGATGTCGGCCGCGACTCCAGCTGCGCTATCGGCTGTGCGGGGAATTGCGTTACCGCCGCAATCTCGGGATTGACCACAGCCTCGCGGCTGAAGCGCAGGTCAACCGAATCCACCTCGCCAGCGGTTGCCCGCCATTGCGCGATATTGTCGGCCAGCGTCACATACTTGCCGCCGAAATCCGTGTTGCCGAAATGCACTACCACCGGTACATCGTGCGTTCTTGGCTGGCTGTCGCCCGAGTTGGACCCGTGCAGGCCCGTTATGGACGCAGTCAGATCGTTCGCATCCGACAAATCAACCTCGCTCACCTGATTCATCGCACCGGGCCGCGCGTCCTCTACCTGCTGAGAGAAGCTCTCGAACAGTTGCATGCGCTTTTCGCGCTCGTCGGTGGGCATGCCGGGAAAGATCCCGGTGACGACCGGGAACCGGAAGTCTGCGCGCAATGGGCGGTCAAGAATCACGCCGCGCGCGTCCACGAGCTGCGTGTCGCTGCCCTCGCGCAGGAACGCCACGGGCGCGCGCTCGACGATGTCCACCTGCACCCGATTCGGGAGGATGCGGCGAACCGTGGCGTGCTCGACCCAGGGCAAAGTTTCGATTTGGGCGCGGCGTTCCGAGATCGGAACACGCAGAATGCTCTTTCCCCGGTCAGGCACAAAGGCTTGCAGGACGGCCGCGCGCGACACGAAGTGATTCCCGGAAATTCCGACCTGCTCAGGATGGAGCAGTTTCATCTCGGGCGCTGAAAGCAGAAACCGCGCGCCGGAGTACGCCGACCAGACGCCCACCACGCCCGTCCCCACCCACAGGGAAACGCGAAGGAAGGAACTCAGCGATTTGCGTCCGAACTTGCGGCGCTTGATCTCAAGCGGTTTCTGCCGGCGAAGATACTTCGGCTCCTCGTTGGCAAGGAGGTCCTGCGGGAAAGCCTCAGCGTCCATGGCCCTTAGTTTCGCCAGACGATCACCTCGTTTTCGAGCTCGATCCCGTGGGAATCACGCACACAACCGCGAACGTAGTCAATCAGTTTGAGCATTTCTGCGCAAGAGGAATCCGCAGCATTGACGAAAAAATTCGCGTGCCGGTCACTGACCATCGCGCCGCCGATGCGATGTCCCTTCAGCCCAAGCTCGTCGATCATGCGCCCCGCCGACCCTCCCGGAGGATTCTTGAAAATGCAGCCTGCGCTCCTTTGATTGAGCGGCTGGCTGGCGCGGCGTTTTTCGTTGCAAACCCGAATGCCCGCCAGAATCTCCTTGAACGGCTTGGACGGCAGCTCCAGTTTCACCCGCAGCATGACGTCTTCAGGCGCGAACGACGTGTGGCGATAGTCGAAGCGGATGTCCGCCCCCCGAATTGTCTCGATTTCTCCCTTGGCCGCGCGATACAGCTCGATCTCTCGCACGTAAGACCCGATCTGCGTGCCGTAAGCTCCTGCATTCATGCGGAGCGCCCCGCCGACGCTGCCGGGCACACCTATCAGCCCCTCCATGCCCCCAAGATCGCGCTTGGCACAGAACGTGACAGTCCCGCCGAGGTCCGCCGACGCGTCTACCGTCGCAATATTGCCCTCGATCTGCACTCCCGGATGCGCGGTCGGAAGGTGCAGAACGATCCAGGGGAGTTCGCCGTCGTCAATTAAAACGTTGGTGCCACCGCCCAGAAATCGGTGTGGAATCCGATTGTCGGCCAGAAGTCGCATCACCTCGGGTAGTGCATCATAGCGTCGAACCAGCAATTGGTCCGTAGTGCCGCCGATCTCCAAGGATGTCTTTTCTTTCAGTGAAACACCAGGGCGCACTTCGACGCCCAGATCGTTGAGCCGCGCCACTAGCGTGGTATCACTAAGCCGCATGCGTCGACGATACCCTTGCGCCCAGCAGCAGCGCGAGCTGATCCAATACGCGCCCGACGCTCCCCGCACCGATCGCCAGCACTGCGTCTCCTGCGCGCGCTTCGCGGAGAATGTATTCCATTCCGCCCTGCATCGTGCTCGAGTAAATCACGCTGGGATGCCCCGCGGCCGTAATGGCCTCCGCCAGCCGCTCGCCCGTAACACCTTCGACGGGCTGCTCGCCCGCCGGATAAATCTCCGTCAGGATGAGCAGGTCGGCCTGATCGAAGCAGTGCAGGAAATCCTTCCAGAGATGCTGCGTCCGCGTGTACCGGTGCGGCTGAAAAAAGACCAGCAGCCGCTTGTACCCGCAGACGCGCGCCGCTTCCAACGTGGCCCGCACCTCCGCCGGATGATGGCCGTAGTCGTCGATCAGAGTGACGCCTTCGTGCATGCCTTTGATCTCGAATCGCCGTCCCACGCCCGCGAACTTCGCGAGCGCCTCGCGAATCACCTCGGGCGAGACGTTCAGCGAAAGCGCCGTCGAAGCCGCCGCCGCTGCATTGCGCACGTTGTGAATTCCCGGCGGCGCGGGAAGCGTAAATCTTCCCAGGTCAGCGCCCTTGTGATGCAGCCGAAATTCGCTCGACAGCCCGTTCAGTTTCACCTCGCTGATGCGAACGTCGGCCTGGCTCGAAGAGCCGTACGTAATCACCGGCCGTTTGACCCGCCGCAGGATCGCTTCCACATTCGGGTCGTCCATGCACAGGATCACCGTCCCGTAGAACGGAACCCGATTCACGAATTGAAGGAACACATCCTGAATCTCTTCCAGAGAGGCATAGTGGTCCAGGTGCTCGCGATCGATTGTCGTAACCACCGCAATCATCGGGTTCAGTAGCAGGAACGACCGGTCGCTCTCATCCGCTTCCACCACCATGTAATCGCCCTGGCCGAATCGCGCGTTCGCGCCAACATGGTTCACCCGGCCCCCGACCACAAACGTGGGATCGAGCCCCGCCGCCGCCAGGATCGCCGCCGTCATCGAAGTGGTGGTCGTCTTGCCGTGCGCCCCCGCCACCGCAATCCCGAATTTCAGTCGCATCAGCTCAGCCAGCATCTCCGCCCGCGGAATTACCGGAATCTTCAGCCGGTGCGCTTCCACCACTTCAACGTTATCCGAATGGACCGCCGACGAAACCACGACGACGTGCGCGCCGCGGGTATTCTCCGGCTGATGGCCTTCAAAGACTGTCGCACCAAGATTCCGCAAGCGCTCCGTGACGGGCGAAAGCTTCAAATCGGAGCCCGACACGGCGTAACCGGTCGAAAGCAGGATTTCCGCAATCCCGCTCATGCCACTGCCGCCGATTCCAATGAGATGAATGTGCCGAAAATTGCGAAACGACCCGTTCATGCCCCGTGCCCCATTTCACTCGACGGCACTTTGACCCTCGCTTCGCGCGATTGCATCGCGTCCGCGCTGCTTGAGCCTGGGCCGCCCTCGTTAGACTGACTCGATCCGCCTTGGACGGCGACGGGCGACGCTGGCGACAGCCCTCCGAAAACCAGTCCTTCGAGCACGTCCACGATATCCTCAACGGCGCGCGGACGTGCGAGCGCCCGGGCGCGAGTTTCCATGTCCGCAAGCCTCTGTGGGTCGTCCAGAAAGAGAAATATTTCAGCCGTCAAACGCGCCGGCGTGAGCTGGTCCTGCGCGAGCAACCGGCCGGCGCCCGCATTCTGCATTGCCTCCGCGTTGCGCGTTTGATGCGCGTCGGTGGAGGCTCCGAAGGGGACGAAGATGGCAGCGCGTCCGGCGGCCGAAACCTCCGCCACGGTAATCGCGCCCGAGCGGCAGACGATCAGGTCCGCCTGGGCAAACCGCTCCGCCATGTTCTCGATGAAGGGCACAACCTCGGCTGGAAATTCGCGCTGTGCATACGCCGTACGGACCTCATTATAATCGCGCTCGCCAGTCTGATGCACAATGAAAAGCTCGTCTTTTCTCGCCCCTAGCGCATCGAGCGATGCAATCACCGCCCGGTTGATCGGCGCTGCCCCTCTGCTGCCGCCCGTAACGAGAATGCAAAACGGCTTGGCTCGCTCTTTCGGCGGAATCCGAAAGAATTCGCTTCGAATCGGACAGCCCGTCACCACCGCCTTACGGCCAAACTTCCCCGCGGTCTCCGGATGCGCCACTGCAATTCGCGTGGCCATGCGCGCCAAAACGCGATTCGTGAACCCGGGTTCCACATTGGGCTCGAACACCACCGACGGAACGCCGTGCATCGCTGCGAGAAGCATCATCGGACCCGACGCATAACCCCCAACGCCGAATGCCGCGCTGAATTTGTGTCGCCCCAGGATTCGCTCGGAATCCCACAGGCTCGCCGGCAGCAGCGCCAGATTGCGCAGCAATTTCGCCCCGCCAATCCCTTTCAGTCCTGCAACCCGAATCGTTTCCAAAGGCAACCCCGCCTGTGGCACCAGCTTGGCCTCCAACCCGCGTCCGGTTCCCACAATCACGACGTTACGTTCCTGGTTCGACCCTTGCACGCCGCCGCGGCTTAGCCATTCACGCGCAACCGCAACCGCCGGGAAAACGTGCCCGCCCGTGCCGCCCCCGGCAATCAATAGATTCCCCGGCGCAGATGATTGGCCGCTCTTTGACATAGCTTCTCACGTTGCGTCTGCGTGCTGGCTGATGTTCAACAGCACGCCGGTTGCCAACAACATTCCAATTAAACTCGAGCCGCCGTAACTGATGAATGGCAGTGGAATCCCTTTCGTCGGCATCAGTCCCAGAACAACGCTCAAGTTGATCAGCGCTTGTCCCAGCACCATGGTCGTGACTCCAAGCCCGACAAATCGCCCGAAGTCATCCGGCGCTTTCATGGCCGCCACAAACCCCCGCCATCCATACACGGCGAAAAGCGAAAGGATAGCGATCGCCCCGATGAAACCCAATTCCTCGCAGATCACCGCGAAAATGAAATCGGTGTGAGCCTCCGGCAAGTAGAACAGTTTCTGATGGCTCTCCATCAACCCGACTCCGCTGAATCCGCCCGACCCCACCGCAATCAAAGATTGCAGGAGTTGAAAGCCGCGCCCCTGGGGATCCGTTCCCGGTGAAAAAAACGCCTGCACGCGCTGCAAGCGATATGGCACTCGCACAATCAGCAGATAAATCGCAGGAAGCGCGGCCAGCGCGACCGGAAAAATGTAACGCACGGAAAGCCCTGCTACGAACAACATCACCGCCGCAATGAAAGCAATCATGCAGGCGGTGCCCATGTCCGGTTCGGCGAGCACAAGAGCGACAACCAGGAAAACGGTTCCGAGAGTGGGAAGCAGCGTCTGAAGAAAATCGTTCATGCCAGGACCGCGCGACGAGCGGCGAATCTCTATGAACCATGCGAGGTACAGAATCACAAACAGCTTCGCGAGTTCGGACGGTTGAAAACTAAGCGGCCCAAAGCGGATCCAGCGGTGCGTCGCGTGCGTGCGGTCGAGGAAGAAAACGGCCGTCAGCAGAATCAGGGTGATGCCCAATCCTGTAAAAATCACCCGCGGCTGCCGCAGCTTGCGATAGTCAACGTTCATCAGCCAGAACATTCCCCCGATTCCGAGCGCAACATACAAAAGCTGCCGGATCAGGAAGACATACGCATTCCCATAAAGGTCTCGCGCGGTTACAGCCGACGCGCTGAACACCATCACGGCGCCGAATAGACACATGGCCAGCGTCACGCCGAAAAGTTGACGGTCTGGCTGCAGGGTGCGGGGCATTTATTGGCCTTTCTTTCGCGCGACGGCAGTCCAATCCGCCTGCGCCGATTCTTCGTGAGACTCTCCCGGCACTCGCGGAACCTCCGCTCGCGCCGCCGTTTGTCCCGCTTGACTCTCTAAACGCGCAACCAGCTCCTTGAAGACGCGGCCCCGGTGCTCATAATTCTCGAACTGATCGAAGCTCGCACACGCGGGCGCAAGCAAAACCGTATCGCCCGGCCGCGCGATTTCCATAGCTCTTTCGACGGCACGCTCAAGTGTCCCGGCATCCGACAGAGGAACGGCCCCCGACAATTCGGAGCCGATTTTCTCCGCCGCTGCTCCGATCAACACAGCGGCCCGCGCTCGTTCACGCAGCGGCTCACGCAAAGGTCCGTACGGTGCGCCCTTGTCCTTGCCGCCCAGAATCACAATCAGCGGGCCCTGAAACGCTTCGATCGCTTTCAAACTGGCATCCACATTCGTGGCCTTTGAGTCGTTGTAAAACGATACCCCCCGAATCTCGGCCACGAATTCCAGGCGGTGCTCCACGCCGCGAAACGTCTTCACTCCCGCCGCGATTTCCGCAGGGCCGGCGCCCGCAAGGTATGCCGCAGCGCAAGCGGCCAGCACGTTCTCCACGTTGTGCTCGCCTCGCAGGGGTATCTCATCGCACCTTAGAATGGGCGTCTCCGCGCCGTCGGCCCGGAAGACGATCTGGCCATCGTTCAGAAACGCGCCTGACGCCACTCGTTTTTGCCTGCTGAACCAATACACGTGCGGTCGCGACGGCATTCGCCGCGCTACCTCGGGGTCGTCCGCGTTCAGAACGGCCGCATCGCGCTCGATCTGGTTTTCGAACATCCGCATCTTCACCGCTGCGTATTCCTCGAACCTACCATGCCGATCGAGGTGGTCCGGCGTCACATTCAGCAGCACGCCGATCTCCGGACGGAATTCCGAGGTCGTCTCGAGCTGAAAGCTGCTGATTTCAGCCACGGTCACGCTGGCGTGCGTTGACGACTCGACCAACGCCAGCAGTGGCACTCCGATATTTCCGCCGACCAGCGTGTGAATCTTCGACGTTTTCAGAATGTGTGCGACCAGCGCCGTCGTGGTTGTCTTCCCATTCGAGCCTGTAATTGCCACAAGCTTTCCGCGCAGGAATCGCCAAGCCAGCTCGATCTCGCTCCACACCGGAATCCCGCGTGCTCGCGCTGCGTCCAGTGCAGGAAGTTTCGCCGGAACTCCCGGGCTGAGCACAATCAGGTCCTGATCGAGAAAGATCGCGGGTTCGTGCCCGCCCAGGGCAAGCTTCACGCCCGCTGCGCGCAACCTCGCCGCAGCGTCGCCCAGTTGCGATTCCGGCTTTTCGTCCGTGGCCGTTACCGACGCGCCATACCCGGCGGCGAACAACGACACAACGACCCCCGTTCGCGCCAATCCTAAAACCAGCACTCGCTTCCCTTCCAAGCTAATCCCCGGCCTCACTGCCGTTCACCTCAATTTCAAAGTCGTCAGCGAAAACAGCGCCAGAACGAGCGCCACAATCCAGAATCGCACGATGATTTTCGATTCGCTCCAACCGCTCAACTCGAAATGGTGGTGGAGAGGAGCCATGCGGAACACGCGCTTCCCCGTGAGCTTGAACGACCCTACCTGTATGATGACCGAAAGCAGCTCGATTACAAAAATCCCGCCAATCGAAAGCAGCAGGATTTCCTGTTTCAATATAACGGCCACGACGCCAATCGCTCCGCCCAGCGCCAGCGATCCCACGTCACCCATGAACATCTCGGCAGGATGGGCGTTGTACCATAGAAATCCCAGCGAAGCCCCCACCACCGAGCCGCAGAACACGGTCAACTCGGCGGAATCCGAAATCTTCTGAATCTCGAGATAGCCCGCAAAACGCGCGTTGCTCGACAAATACGTAATCACCGTCAGCGCCGCCGCCGAGACCAGGACGCATCCGATCGCGAGGCCGTCCAGCCCGTCCGTCAGGTTCACGCCGTTCGAAAGACCCGCGATCACGACGATCAGAAAAAGAAAAAACGGCACAAACGCCAGCGGCCAGATGAAACGGTGCTTGAGCAGCGTGTCGATCACGAGATCGGGATGCAGCTTCTTCAGAAACGGCACGGTCAGCACCGTCGAGTAGCCCGTCTCCTTCTGCATTCCAGCCAGTACGATGGCAATTACCAGGCACGTCAGCACTTGAAGGAGAAACTTCTTGCGAGCCGTGAGGCCCAGATTCCGCTTGCGCACCACCTTGTTGTAGTCGTCCACAAAACCGATGGCGCCGAACGCCAGGGTGGCGCCGAGAGCAAGCAGTACGTACACATTTCGCAGATCGGCCCATAGCAGCGTCGGAACGGCAATCGCCCCGACGATCAGCACGCCGCCCATGGTCGGAGTGCCTGCTTTTTTCTGATGTCCCTTCGGCCCTTCTTCCCGGATATACTGCTTCACCTGCAATTCGCGCAAACGCTCGATTACCCACGGCCCCAGCAGCAACGACAGAATCAGCGCAGTCAGGCTCGCTACCGCCGTCCGAACCGTGATGTACCGGAAGACGTTCAACGGACTGTAATACGGCCGCAGTAGGTGGACGAACAGGTAGTAAAGCATCTCAGCCGCGCCTCGTCCGCGCGTCCGCGGCGCTGATAGTATCCGCGCCGGGATTCACGCGCCCCTCTGCATCTCTCCGGCGGCGCTCGGTCTCGATTGATTCCAGTACTCTCTCCATCCGCACGCCGCGCGAGCCCTTGAGCAGCAGCAAATCACCCGGCAAGATGAAGCCTTTCAGGAACGCCGCTGCCTGGTCCGAATCTTCGAAGTAGCGCGTTTGCTGCTCCGGATGCCCTGCTTTGATTGCCGCGCGAACCAGTTCCGCGGCATTTCCTCGCACACCCACGATCCAGTCGATTCCTCTCTGTTTCGCGGCCGCACGGCCGCACTCGCGGTGCAACTCGGCGGATGACTCGCCCAGCTCGAGCATTTCTCCCGCCGCAAGAATGCGCCGTTTGTAACCCGGCGTCGCAGCGAGCAGTTCCACCATCGCGCCCAGCGCGGACGGACTCGAATTGTACGAATCATTGATTACCGTGAAGCCATCATCGAACCGCACCACTTCGCCGCGTTTGTCGGCCGGCTTCAAAGCCGCCAGCGCGCCCTGCGCTTCCACCGCGTTGATTCCCCAAACGCTGGCAGCCGCCAGCGCCCCAAGCGCGTTCATCACGTTGTGGCGGCCGATTAACGGCAACTCCATCCGCGCGCCTCGCCCGGACGACACGAAATCGAACGCCGAGCCTTCGAGGCCGCGATCCTCGATTTTGCCCGCCCGAAAATCCGCCCGCGAATTGGTACCGAAGGTGGCAACGCGTCCGCGCGCAACCTCCGCGAACCGTGCAACTCTCTCATCGTCCGCATTGAGCACCGCCGTCGCCGCCGGCCACGCCAGGTTCTCGATCAACTCGCGTTCCGCTAACGCAATTTCATCCAATGACGAAAAGAACTCCAGGTGCTCGACCGCGACACGCGTTATCACGCCCACGTCCGGCGACGCGATTTGCGCCAGCCGCGCCAGTTCGCCGCTGTGGGACATCCCCAGTTCGACGATCGCCGCCTCGTAATCCTCATCCAGTCGCAGCAGCGTCAGCGGCAGCCCGTACTCGTTGTTCAGGTTTCCCTGGGTCTTCAGCACGCGGAACCGCGAGCCCACCACCGCCGCCAGAATTTCTTTCGTGGTTGTCTTTCCGACAGAGCCCGCCACAGCACCGACGAGCCGCCCCGGTTTTCCCGTCCGCCAGATTTCGCACGCACGTGCTGCCATGCGCTGGAGCGCTCCGAGCGGATCGTCCACCGCAAACAATCGCCCTTGGATTTCTGCGGGATATTCGGCGTAACGTGCGCGCGCCACCAGCCCTGCTTTCGCTCCTGCGGCCAAAGCCGCTGCAACAAAAGCGTGTCCGTCATGACGCGGACCGTGTATCGCGATGAACAGTTCTCCCGGCTTGACAGTGCGAGAATCAATCGAGACGCCGGCCAGCCCGGCCATGGGCCCGAGCCCGGCGGGAACCGGGACGCCCAGCGCGTCAGCCGCTTGTACAACTGTCCACCGCATCGCCTCTCCGTCGGGCTTGGCTTCTCCCTCAATCCCTTGGCTCTCAGACCCTCAGCGCCTTCATTTGCAGCTTCACGGCCATCCGGCAATGCACCGCGGGCGCACCCTTGTGCGAATCTATCTTCTCGAGTGGCCTTTTCGCCTCAAAATCGCCCGCGCTTTTTCGCGATCGTCGAACTCAATCACTCCATCCCGCAGCACCTGGTACGTCTCGTGGCCTTTCCCTGCCAGCAGCACGATGTCCCCAGGTTTCGCCTCGTCGAGAGCGATCTCGAGTGCTTGCTCCCGGTCCGGCTCGGCGCGGTATTTCGCATTCACTCGCTGCAAGCCCACCGCAACGTCATTGATAATCCGCAAGGGATCCTCGCTTCGCGGGTTGTCGCTCGTCAGCACGACGAAATCGCTCAGCGATCCCGCCGCCTCTCCCATCAACGGCCTCTTGGCGCGGTCGCGGTCGCCGCCCGCCCCGAACAGCGTGATGATCCGCCCGCTCGGACTCAGTTCGCGCGCGGTCGAGATCAGGTTGCGTAAAGCGTCATCTGTGTGCGCATAATCTACAATCACCAGGAACGGCTGCCCTTCGTCCACGCTTTGGAATCGTCCCGGAACCAGGTCGAGCGCAGCGACTCCTTCTTCAATCTGGCGCGGCGGAATTTCCAGCGCGATTCCCGCCCCGATCGCCGCAAGAATGTTGTACACGTTGATTCTCCCCACCAGGGGGGACCTGATTGCCAGCTTTCCCGCGGGAGTCTGAGCCGTGAACTCCGTCCCGCTGAACTCGAGCGAAACTCCTCGCGCCGAGAGATCAGCCCCGTTCTTCAGGCTGTATGTGAGCGTCCGTCGCGCAAGTCCCTCAAGCCGCTCCGCGTACGCATCATCCGCGTTGATGACGCCAACCTCGGGCGCCCCCGCTCCCGTGCCCTCGAACAGGCGCCGCTTCGCGCTGAAGTAATCCTCGAAATCCTTGTGGTAATCCAGATGGTCGCGCGTCAGGTTCGTGAACACCGCAGCCGCGAAATGACACCCCCACAAACGATCCATCGCCAGAGCGTGCGAACTCGCCTCCAGAACCGCGTGCGTCCCTCCCGCATCTCGTACTTCCGCGAACATCTGTTGCAGGTCGAGCGATTCCGGAGTCGTATTCGGTGCCGGCCTGCTCCCCTTCGGCGTTCGATATCCCGTCGTTCCTACGAGCCCCGACGAGAGCCCCGCCGCGCGCAAAATGGAATCGATTAGAAACGTCGTCGTCGTCTTCCCATTCGTTCCCGTAACGCCCACGAGTTTCAGCGCCTCCGCGGGCCTTCCGTAGAAATTCGCCGAGGCCAGAGCAAGCCCCTGGCGCTCTGTTCCGTTCGCCAATTCGGCCCACGCTATCCCCGCCGGAATCTCTGCCGGCCGAGGGTGAGAGCTCGCAACCGCCACGGCGCCTCGCGCAACCGCGATCTGCGTAAATTCGAACCCGTCCGCTTTCACCCCCGGCAGCGCAAAGAAAATGCTGCCATCCTCCACCTTGCGGCTGTCGCACGCGACCGATCGAATCGGGGCGTTCGCGCGCCCCGTGATGCGTATCACCTCGACGCCCGCCACAATCTCCGTCAGGCTCATCCCCTGTGCGTGATCATTCGCGTTTGTGTTTTCTGAGCTCACTTCTCCGGCACCTTCGATCAGGGTCCTCAGTTTCCGCTCCTCCGCCCCGCCATCCCGTTATCAGGCCGGCCAAATCGAACCGTCACGCTGCTGCCTCGCAGAACAGTTGTACCCGCCTCCGGAAACTGCTGTACTGCAATACCGTTTCCAATCAACGAGGGCGCCAGCCCCAAATGCGAGCACGATTCCGTAACTCCTCGAACCGTCTCCCCAGACAGGTCCGGCACAATCACCGAATCCGGGCTGCCGAATGCAACCGTCGGAGCCGCGTGCCGGTTTTTCTTCGCAACGGTCGCCTCGAATCGCGCTTCTGTCGCTTCCATCTTCGCCACGGCCATTGCAGACGCTTGCTTTGAAGGCCGGACGTTCTTCGCCGTCTCCAGTTGCGATGGCGGCGGCACATCGTGAGGCACATCCAGATAGGCCAATACCTGCTCCGCGATGCGCTTGAACACCGGCCCGCCAACCTCGCCGCCGTGATGCCCGCCTCGAGGCGAATCCAGCGTGACGAGCACCGTGATCACCGGGTTGTTCACTGGCGCGAACCCTACGAATGATGCGTTGTAGTCCGTCCGCGAATAACGCCCCGTCGCCGGATCAATCTTCTGCGCCGTTCCTGATTTTCCCGCGGCCGTATAACCGTCCAGTTGCGCCGGTTTGCCGGTGCCCTTCAAAACGACTTCTTCCATCATCTCGCGCACCGTCGCTGCCGTTTCCGGGTCCGTAACCCGCGTCGGGTCGGCATCCGGTGGGGCAAACGGCTTGATTCCGCCTCGAACTTCCTTAACCACCCGCGGCCGATACAGTATGCCGCCGTTCGCAATCGCCGAAATGGCTGAGGCGATTTGGATCGCCGTAACGCTCACCTCCTGTCCCATTGCCAGCGACCCGATCGAACTCGGCGTCCAATCGTCCAGCGGTCGCAGCAAACCCCGATTCTCCCCGGGAAGCAGTATCCCCGTTGGCTGTCCGATTCGGAATTGGCGGATTGTGTCGTAAAAGCGCGGTGATCCAAGCCGCAGCGCCAGTTTGATGGCGCCCACATCGCTCGAATGAACCAGAATGTTTGTCACCGTCAACGTGCCAAAGCGCTTCCAGTCGTGAATCAGCCTGCCGGCTACAAGAATCGATCCCATCTGGCAATCCACCAGCTCGTTCGGCCGCGCCACTCCATGCTCGATCGCCCCGGTCATCGTGATTACTTTGAAAATCGACCCCGGCTCGTACGCCGCGCTCACCGCCCGATCCATCCTCACGTCCGCCGAATACGCTCCCGCATTGTTGGGATCGAACGTCGGCCAGTTCGCCACCGCGAGCAGGTCCCCCGTGTTGGGGTCCTGCACCACAACCGTCCCATGAATTGCGTGCGTTTCTTCGATCGCGCGCGCGAGCTCTTTCTGCGCGATGTACTGGATCGTTTCGTCGATCGTCAATACGACGCTCGCCCCGGTTTCCGCCGCCGACTCCCGCCGGTCGTACCACCGCCGCCGGCCGTCCGCCATCACCATCATCTTCCCGGGACGCCCGCGGATTTCTGGGTCGAGCGACTGCTCGATCCCGCCAAGCCCCTTCTCGTCCACGTCAACGTACCCCAGCACCGCCGCCGCCAGTTCCCGTTGCGGATAGACGCGCCGGTTCTCCTTCTGGAAGAAAACGCCTTTCAAATTCATGTTTTCGATTCGTTGCACCTGCTCCGGCGATAATTTTCTCGCCAGCCGCGCCGGCGTGTGCGCTGCCCGAATTCTCGTCTCCAGATCCTCGGCAGAAACGTTCAGCACTCGCGACAGAAGCTGCGCCACCATTTCAGGGTCGCTGATGTCGGAAGGGTCCGCAAAAACCGAATCCATCGGCAGGCTCACCGCCAGTTCGCGCCCGTTGCGGTCGTAGATTGTCCCGCGGCTCGGGCTGATTTCGAAGATGCGTTGCTGCTGGTGCTGGGCTTTGGAAAAATACTCGCTGTAGCGGAAAAGCTGAAGGTAGCTCAGGCGAGCGAAAACTGCCGCCATCCAAACCATCGCGACAACACAAACGGTCAGCCAGCGGAGACGCAAATTGCGCTGGGGCATCTTGGACTCAGCGTTTGCCCGCGCAAACGCACCAATCCTCGGCTCCGGCTTCCCTCTCCGGAGGTTCGAATTCTCGGCTTGCTCGATTCGCTCGCCTGAATTGCTGCCGGTATCCGCTCAAATCACGGCCGGAGCGTTTGCACTGTGGTGCGCGCCTGCGCCAGAACCACGTCGCCCGATGCACTCGCCGGCGTCACCTGGCCCGGCACGGACACGGTCAATCCCAGCTGATTGCGCGCAATCGCATCGACGCGGCTCGGCGAACGCAGCGTCGCAACCTCAATCCGAAGCTGCTGGTTCAGTTGCGCCGCCTGGTTCCGCTGCACGTCGAGCTGCTCGATCTGGTAGCGAAGCTGAATGCACTCGAAGTGCTGCCACGCATAAACGATAAGACACGCTGCAAGCGCCGATCCCATCGCCACGCGCCGCCATAATTCCTGCAGCCGCGCCGGCGCC
>DATEKA010000161.1:0-24786 GCA_035277685.1 Candidatus Acidiferrales bacterium | reverse complement strand
CACACGATTTCCGGTTTTAGTTCAGGGTTTCCACTCTTCCACCCAGTGTCTTCTCGCCCCAATACCCTCGGATGTCCCCGACCAGCCGCAGTTGTGACATTGTAAGCGGAGAGTGCGAACGTCGACGTCTTCGATATTTCTTGCGTTGCTTGTGATCGCTGCTGGTACCGGACAACTGCACTCGACACATTCGAAAAGAAGAACATGCACGAACGGATCGGCGTTTCTTTTTGCTTTCACCTACCAAGTGTAGCTTTTCTTGCCCTGGCGCCCCATCCCTACAAATTCCGAAAAAAGAGAAAAGATAATCGCAGCGCTCCTCGGGAAACTGCTAGAACGAATACATCGGAAAGGACCGCTGCATACCAGTTTTGGCCCATCAGGTGATATGTGCATCAAGCGCGGGAGTATAATGCGGCGGGTCTTGACGGAGGATCTGTGCCGGTTTGCGACGGATGCGGAGAGCATGTCGATGAGATGCACATTCGTCGCCGAATCGAGCGGTTGGAGCTTGCAACGCGATTCCGGCCGGTTCACATCGCTATCTTGCTCATTGATACTGCGCCTCCTACCAGACCTGAAGACTTTTTCTACGCGGCATCAACGGACGACAGGCCCTCGGTGACTGCACGAGCTTATTTCGACGAACTGGCTAAACTATCTGGTTGCACCGGTGGATCGTCTCCGCAAGCCGGTGTGGTCCTCGCGGAATTTCAACGCCGAGGATTCTTCTTGACCTCGGCTATCGAGTGTCCGGTCGACGACGCAGTGGGGTTGAGCGTCGCGGCGCGCAAGCTTGCCCCAACGTTGTTGCGGCGCGTCCGGAGTTCGTACAAACCGAAGTATGTCGCGCTGATTTCAGCGCCAACGAAGGAACTCATCGGACCCCTGCAGGCAAACGGCTGGCGCGACCGATTGATTCTGGACGACGGGGCGCCCTTCGCGCTCGAATCCATTGCAGCCCGGTTGGGCGACGCCGTAGCCCGAATGGGGTGAATCGGTGGCGCAGGGCTTTGCGAACCGCTGAATCCACAACAGGACCACCGTCGAAAAAGGCAGCGTCGATGGCGCGGGGACGCATCCAAACACGCTAGGGCGTCTACCGGTTTGGGACGAACACATCCGCGAGCGCCGATGTGTTAAAATTCTCCTGTTTTCAGCAGCCCGGAAGAACAGGGACCTATGAAGGCCCAGAAAAAATTCGCGATTGGCTCGTTTATCATCGTGGCCACTTTGATTGGCCTTGCCTACGTCGGATATACCCAAAGCAAGACCTATTACCACACGATTAAGGAACTTGCCACGCTTTCGCCTTCGGCCTTGCATCAGCGCATGCGCGTTTCGGGTGTCGTCGAAAACGGATCGATTCAGCACCTTCCCGGCCATCTCGATTTCGTTCTGCAGGAGGAGGGCAAGGTGCTCCCGGTAAGTTATGTGGGTACTGATCCGTTGCCAGACACGTTCAAAGACGGAGCTCAAGCCCTCGTAGAAGGAAACCTGATGTCCGACGGGCGTTTCCGAGCCGAGCAGGTGCAGGCGAAATGCGCGTCGAAGTACCAGGCCAGCCCTATGGGCGCTTCTACCTCGACAGGGGCTCGGCCAGGTGAAACGCCGCCGGCGGCTAACGGTGTCGAAGGCGCGTCGCGCGATCCCTCCTACCGCGGCCCGCTCGAAGCGCGACGCACGAAAGGGAGTTGAGGTACCGGCATTGGATATTCTCGGTTCGTTTGCGTTATTCCTCGCGCTGATCGTTGCCGCATACGCCTTTCTCGCCGGAATCGCCGGGATCATTACCCGGCGCACTCTCCTGAAGAAAAGCGCTCTGAACGCCGGAATGGCGGTCTTTTTCCTGATTACGATTGCGGTCGCCGTTCTCGAGTTCTTCTTCTTCACGGATAACTACTCGCTGGCGTACATCGCCGAGCATAGCAACCGTGCTCTGCCTGCATTTTATAAATTTGCCGCCCTCTGGGCCGGACAAGAAGGATCGCTGCTGTGGTGGTCGTGGCTGCTTTCCTCGTACGCGTTCTTCGTTCTTTTCCTGAATCGCAAAAAGCATCCGGAGCTGATGCCGTACGTCGGCGTGGTGATCGCTGGCGTTCAGATTTTCTTTTTGACGCTGAATAATTTTGTGGCGAACGCGTTCAACGTACTTGCAGCGCCGGGTGCAAACGGCGCGATGAGCGTGGTCGCGCTTTCGGATGGCCATGGGCTCACGCCCCTCCTGCAGTATCCCGAAATGGTGATCCATCCGCCGATGCTGTACCTGGGTTACACGGGCTTTACGATTCCTTTCGCGTTTGCGCTGGGGGCTCTGCTGGGAAGGTATCCGGGAGAAAAGTGGATTCATATCACCCGCCGATGGACGATGATCGCTTGGTGCTTCCAAACCGTCGGAATCATTCTCGGAGCGCATTGGGCCTATTCCATGCTCGGCTGGGGCGGCTATTGGGAATGGGATCCGGTGGAAAACGCGTCGCTGCTGCCGTGGATCACGGGAACGGCGTTCTTGCACTCGGTGATGATGCAGGAAAAGCGTGGGATGATGAAGATCTGGAACGTGTGGCTCGTCTTCACCACGTTCATGCTGTGCATTCTCGGCACGTTGCTGACGCGCTCCGGAATCGTGAACTCGGTGCACGCTTTCGCCCAGTCCTCGATTGGAGGCTGGTTCGTCAGCTTCCTTGCCATCGTTCTTGTTGTTTGCTTCCTGTCCTACTGGAAAAACAAGGACTATCTTCGCAGCGACAATCAACTCGACTCCCTCGTTTCGCGAGAGTCCAGCTTCCTGTTCAACAACCTGATCCTGCTTGCCGCCTGCTTCGCGGTGCTGTGGGGCACACTCTTCCCGGTTCTGTCGGAATGGGTGGTTGGAAGCAAAGTGAGCGTTGGCGCGCCGTTTTTCAATCAGGTGAACGTTCCAATCGCGCTGTTCCTCCTGCTCCTGACTGGCGTAGGGCCCTTGCTCGCCTGGCGCAAGACCTCGACTGACTCTTTAAAGCGCAACTTCGCCTGGCCGGCCGGCATTTCAGTGGCGGCCGGCGCGCTGGCGTTTGCGTTTGGTTTCCGTGAATTCTATGCGCTGGTATGCCTGATTCTCTCCGTGTTTGTCGTCCTCACAATTGTTTCGGAGTTTTTCCGCGGCGCGCTGGTAATCGCGGCGCGCGAGAGTTCCAACCTGTTGACCGCGATCGGGTCACTGACCATGCGCAACACGCGGCGTTATGGCGGCTACGTCGTGCATCTGGGTATGGTGATGATCTTCATCGGGATTGCTGGCCAGGCGTTCAACAAGGATCTGCGAGCCGAACTCAATATCGGGCAAACGATGACAATCGGGCCATACACAATCCTCTGTCAGAATTTCGACGAGATTGCGAACAATAATTACCAGTCGTCGCGGGCGACGCTCGAGGTGTTTCGTAACGGAAAGTCGCAAATGATGCTGTTTCCCCAACGGCGCTTTTTCCCGGCCAGCGGCGAGACGGAGACGATTGTCGCAACTCGTAGTTCGCCGTTGCGCGACCTCTACGTCGTGTACGCGGGCCGCAGCCCCCAGGATGGCCGTCCTGTGATCCATGCCTACCTGAATCCGCTCGTGAAGTGGATCTGGTTCGGCGGGTTGGTGGTCGTGCTTGGGACGCTTTTGGCACTGCTCCCGAATCGCCGGGCTGCCATCGTTTTTGCTCCCGTTCGCGAGAGAGCGTGGGATGGAACAACCGTCGCAAAGGCGACTGGCGCTCATCCAGTGGCCGTGACCCGCGGAGCGAGCAATGACTAGCCACGGTCGCAAATGGACGCTCTCGAAGGTGCGGGCCGGCTTGGGAATGCGACAGCGTGCCCGCCGCGGCCGGTTTGCCGCCACCCCTTGTTCCCGTATGCCCGTTCGTATGTCGTCGGCTGCCCTCGCTTTTTGGGCCATGCTGCTCGTTTGCTCCGCCGTTTCGGCCCGGCAACTCAGCGAAACGCAATCCGCACGCGCTAAGTCGCTCGGCCTCAAAGTGAAGTGCATGTGCGGCGGATGCAACGACCCCGCCGGAGCGTGTTTCCACTCCGGAGGCGCATTTTCCGGGCCGTGCGACATGGCGCTCAGCGAAATCAAACTGATCGATCAAAAAGTGTCGAACGGCGAATCGGACGATCGCATTCTGAAGGATTTCGTGGCGCAGTACGGCCCGACCGTCCTCGTCGATCCTCCCAAAGCTGGGTTCAGCTTGACTGCCTGGATTGTGCCTGTCCTGGTGCCGATCGTGGGCCTGTTCGGCGCCTGGGAACTGGCGCGCCGCTGGCGGAAGAAACACCCTGCCCTCGCCTCAGCGACTAACCCATCGATAATATCGCCGGAAATGGTCGCGCGCGTTCAGCACGATGTCGAAAGGGACGAGCCGTGAGCAGCGTAGATATCGGAATCGCTTGTGCGTTACTAGCTGCCGCGGCAATCGTTTTCATTTTTTGGGTCAATCTAGACGAATCCGACAACGCTCCGCGCCGCACGAAGCTGGATCAGTTGATGGAACGCCGCGACGCAATCTACGAAAACCTTCGCGACCTGCGGTTTGAATTTCGCGCTGGAAAGTTTTCCGGGAAAGACTACGAAGAGATCAAGCAATCGCTTGAGGTCGAAGCAGCCCGCGTGCTGGCGGATATGGACCGGTTGACCGGCGGCACTCCCACACCCGCCACGCGTCAAGCCGCAGCGGAGAAGGGGCGGCGCGCATGAGGACGGGGAGAAAACCGGTGATCTCGGCTATTCGGAAGAGTCGGGAGTCCTGCTCC
Organism: Candidatus Acidiferrales bacterium; assembly: GCA_035277685.1. Taxonomy (GTDB): domain Bacteria; phylum Acidobacteriota; class Terriglobia; order Acidiferrales; family UBA7541; genus Palsa-295. The sequence continues at coordinate 20,010 of DATEKA010000161.1, read as the reverse complement.
GCCAACACAGAAACTGAAACACAGAGCAAGCGGAGGAGAGCGGCGGAACGCGAACACGCTGTGGCGGCGACACCAGTTATCTGTGACACGAAGAAGCTCTCGAAGTTCTCGATGTTCTCGGTGGCCGGCATTTGCCGGTCCCGGCTTTTGACGAACGCGGGTCCCTTGACGGTGCTTCAGGTTGTCCTTGCGTCCTTGTTTCTCTGCCTCGTTGCTCTACCCAGTTTCGCCGGCACCCTCAACGGCACGGTCCGCAATGGCACCACAAACGAACCCGCCACGGGCGTGGACATCATTTTGTTCCGTCTGCAAGGCGGCATGGAAGTTGCCGCAACAACGAAGACGGACTCTCAGGGGCGCTATTCGCTTCAAGATCCGGCCCAGGGGCAGGCGCCGATGCTGCTGCGCGCCACGTACAAGGGCGTGAACTATCATCAGCCGGTCACGCCGGGTAAAACGAGCGTTGACGTGACCGTCTACGAGCCGACCGAGAACCTGGATGCCTTCTCGGTGGCCGACCGCGCGATCATTCTTCAACCCAGCTCGTCGGGTCTCAGCGTCGGCGAGATCTACGATATTGAAAACAAGACGCAGCCTCCCAAGGCTTACTTTCGTCAGAACGGATCATTTGAATTCTCGCTCCCCGAAGGCGCGCAAATGAGCGAGGTCTCTGCGTCGGACGCGTCAGGCATGCCCGTCAAGCAGGGCACGATCGATAAAGGGAAGAACCTCGAGGCGATTGACTATCCCTTCCGTCCCGGAGAGAGCGGCGTGCGCATTTCCTACAACATGCCGTACTCCGGTGCTGCAAACTTGAAGTTCGTGTCACCCTACACAACTGGGCGCTTCGCAGTATTCGCACCGCCGGGCGTCCAGGTGACGGGCGACGGCCTTTCCGCGGCCGGTCAGGAGCAGGGATTCACCGCTTACGTCCGCGATGCCGTGTCCGCTAACACTCCCGTGAGAGTCTCAATCTCCGGAACAGCCCCCATTTCGACCTCGAACGGCTCCAACGGCGGCGCAGCGGGCGGAATGGGCGCTGACCAATCGGCCGACGCAAACGCCAACTCGCGGCTCGATCAGGGCGACGGTACCGCGCCGAGCGCGTCGGTGACGACCCTGCCGGCGCGGCTCGATAGCGTGAAATGGGTGCTGGCCGGCGGGTTTGCGGCAATCTTTGCCCTGGGATTTGTCTTCTTGTGGAAGCGGCCTCAGTTCATCACCGCGAGTGCGCGAGCCGTGCCTGCATCCGGCGACTCGCCCGATTCAATGAACGGCGCAGCCGCGGGGAGGACTCACTCTCTGAATCCGATGATTGGTGGTGCCTCCGGTGGCGTAACTCCCAGGGGGCAGACCCCGGCGGCGGCCGTCCCGGCATCGGTTGCGGTCGAGGAAGTGAACAGGCAGGTCGCAGGCAGCCTCGACGAGCTGAAAGACAAACTGTTTCGCCTCGAGCTGCGCAAACAGGCAGGCACCGTCTCCGACGATGACTACAGCCGCGAGCGGCAGCGCATCGAGCAACTCCTCCGCGAATTGGTGCGCGGCTGAGCGGGCGCGGGTGCCGGCCTTGAGCAGTGCACCAACGCCCGCCACCGCTTCGAGCGCCGAAGTCTCAGCCATTGCTTCGCCCTCGCTTGCCGTTTCTTTTGACCGCGTCGAAAAGCGCTTCGGAACGCTATTTGCCCTTCGCGGAATCACGCTCGACGTTCAACCGGGCGAATTTGTCGGCCTTCTGGGACCAAACGGCGCGGGGAAGACGACACTCCTGCGCGTCGCGGCGTTGCTGTCGATGCCCACGCGCGGTCGCGTGCGATTCACCGCTGGGTCGCGCTCGGCAGGTGCGAGGGAATCCGGTGATGGCATTCCGGCCGGCTCGGCGAAAAAGATGGTCGGTATGGTCGCGCACAATCCACTGCTCTACGATGATCTGACCGCCGCCGAAAACCTGACGCTCTTCGCGCAACTCTACGGGCTCGACGATCCCGCCGCCGGTGTCGCGCGAGGCTTGGAATCGTGCGGCCTCGCGGACCGGGCAAATGGAATCGTCCGCACATTTTCCCGCGGCATGCGTCAGCGCCTGGCTTTGGCGCGCGCTCTCCTGCATCGTCCTTGCTTGTTGTTGCTCGACGAGCCGGGGACGGGACTTGATCGCCAGGCAGTCAATTGGCTCGGCCAAACCCTGGCGCGCCTGCGTTCGGAGGGCTGCACTATGATCATGAGCACCCACGCGCGCAGCGAGTCGCTTGAACTGGCCACACGCGCGGTGCTGCTCTCCGGCGGACGTCTCGCCGAGGACACGCGCGGCGCCGATCCGCGGCCGCTCTTCGATCGGCTGCGGTCCGAGAATTGAGATGAGCACGATGCGGGCGGCGTCCCTCGTCCTGGGCAAAGAACTGCGGCTCGAATTGCGCACGCGCGAACTCCTGGGCGCCACGCTGGTTTTCGCCCTGGTCGTCATCGTGATGTTCAGCTACGCGTTCGATCCCACGCCCGCGGAATCGCGCCGCTACGGTCCCGGCCTGCTGTGGATCGCGTTTCTCTTCGCGGGCTCGCTGATGCTGCACCCCTCGTTCGCGCGCGAACATGCTGGCGGCACCTTGGATGCGCTGCGTCTCGCCCCGATCTCGAGCTTCGCCATCCTGCTCGGCAAGATGGCTGCGAATTTCATTTTTCTGGCTGCCGCCGAAGTCATCCTCGTCCCGATTTTCGCCGTGCTCTACAACGTGCCGCTTGCGGGAGTTTTGTGCCGGCTTATACTCGTGCTCGCGTTGGGCACGCTCGGGCTGGTGACTGCCGGTACCGTGTTTGCCGCCATTTCCGCGCATTCGCGCATGCGCGAACTGATGCTTCCGTTGCTGCTCTTGCCCGTGCTAGCGCCCCTGCTGGTGGCGGCCGTGCAGGCCACGCGCGCCCTGCTTGCCGATCCGCCGTCGCTCGATCAGGCGTGGATTGTATTCTTGGTCGCGTTCGACGTGATCTTCATGACCGCGTCTTGGCTGGTCTGCGATTTTTTGCTGGAGGAGTGAATAAGGATGAAGTTGCGCGTTCCCGTCGCAGCCGTGGTTGCCGGCATGATGATCTTCGCCGGGTACGCCGCCCTGTTTATCGCGCCCGACGAAGCCACCATGCACGCGATTCAGCGCATTTTTTATTTTCACGTGCCGAGCTGGAGCGCCTCGTTTACTGCCTTCTTCATTTCGTTCGCTGCCAGCATCGCCTATCTCTCTTCGAAACGCGAACGCTTCGACTGGCTTGCGGTTTCGGCGGCCGAGGTCGGCGTTATCGCGTGTACCATCGGCCTGATTACCGGGCCGCTCTGGGCCAAGCCGGTATGGGGCATTTGGTGGACATGGGACGCGCGGCTGACCACCACCTTTATCCTCTGGCTACTTTACATTTCGTATCTGTTGCTTCGCGGGTTGATCGAGGAGCCCGGCCGCCGCGCGACGCTCGCCGCGGTGTTCGGCGTTTTTGCATTTCTCGACGTGCCGCTTGTTTATGTGTCGAACCGCCTCTGGCGCACCCAGCATCCCGCGCCCGTGATGTTCGGCGGCCAGGGTTCGGGGCTCGATCCCACCATGGGAAAAGTGCTGGCTTTCTGCATCGTCTCCGTGCTCTGCCTGATGCTGCTGATTTTGATCGACCGTTACCATCTCGAGGCGGTGCGCCACGAACTGGACGAGCTCCGTCAGGACGCTGAGACGCGCATGGATGCGCAGACCGCGGCGCCGGGTGTAGCGGCCGGCCCTCGCGGCCGGCAGTAGCACGTTTTGGGAGCTTTGGAGGGCGCTGCTTGCTGCGCCCGTGCCAGCTCAGCCAAGAAAGGAACAGAAATGCACGGTAACTTCCGCTATCTCTTCGCCGCGTGGGTTTGCGTCTGGGCGGTGTTTTTCCTGTATGAGGTTTCCATTGCGCAACGCCTCTCGCGCGTGCGCAAGGAACTCGCCGACCTGAAGCAGCAGTTGCGGGGGAAGTAGGCCGCACACGGCAGGCCCGTTTCGAGGAGGGTAGAATCACCCGGTCGGAGTCTGCGTTGAGCCCGGATAAGACATTTCATGTTGAGAGGAAGAGTCATGAAACCTGGTCTCTTGCTTCCGTTGATTTTCGGTGCGGTATTGGCGTCGGCTCCAGCTATTCCTCGGCTGAATGCTCAATCGCTTTCTCCTGAGCTTCAGAAGCTCGATGTTTCCGCCGGTCGCTGGGTGTTCCACGGCAAAGAGCTGAAGACGAAGTCGGGCAAACCCGGCTCCTTCACCTGGAACGAGGACTGCCGCTGGTCTTCCAACCACCTTTACCTCGAATGTATATTCAGCAATATCTGGTCGGGTAAGCCCGTCGAGTCCCTTGTCGTCGACACCTACAACACCGCCGATCACAGTTACTGGCACTACGAGCTCTATGCCGCCGGAGAGAGGGGCGATAAGCCGTTCGTGTCGCGCATGGACGTCACCGGCAACACCTGGATTGAGCACGGCCAGGAGGTTGTTCCGGGGAAAACACCGGGCGAGCGCATCGTCTACAAGTGGGATCCGCCCAATCACGTCACCGTTACCATCGAGACCTCGAGAGATGGCGTGCATTGGCAAGTCGTCGATCAAGGCGACGGCATCAAGCAGCCCTAAACCGTCCAGGCCCGCCAAATAAACGTCTCCTGTGAGGAATGGCTCGTCCTAGCTGACCTCCACCTCTTGGGCAGCGGAACCTGCGTCAATGTGCTCCGTTGGTAAAGCAGAATTTGCCTTCCGCGTTCCGGCATCTCAGTATTTCAGACGGAACGGCATCACGCCACAGCACGAACCCTCCTCGTCTTGCAGGGCCTCAAGGCGCCCGAGCGCGCGATTGGTTTTTTGCTTCGCACTGCGTTAACCTTGGAATGGACACAGGTTAACGCCGGCGTTTTCGGTCTGTCAGAAAGACAGCCCGTGTGCTACTGGTTCAGGTGGACCGAGCCGCACGGAATGAGCGCCCGCGCTTGAGAACCGATGTATCGCCCGAAGCGAATCGCCGTTGTGCTGTTTCAATTGGGTGGCCCGGATACCCAGGAGGCCGTCGAGCCCTTCCTCTACAATCTCTTCTGCGATCCCGACATCATCAATTTCCCGGGCGCCTTCCTGGCGCGGAAATCTCTCGCGCGGCTAATCTCCCGCACTCGCGCGAAGACTGTGCGTCACCACTATGCTGAAATCGGGGGTGCCTCGCCGATCCGGCGGCTAACTGAGCAGCAAGCCTTCGCCCTCGAAACGGCGCTTCGTCCGCATATTGACGCCCGCACCTTCGTCGCTATGCGTTACTGGCACCCGAATACGCAGGAAGCGATCGAAGCCCTCCGCAGCCAGCAATTCGACGAACTAGTGCTTCTGCCCCTCTACCCCCATTATTCGCTCGCGACCACCCGCAGCAGTCTGAAGGAATGGAACCGTCTCTTTCGTGGGGCGGAAGGGAAAGGCGGAGAAGTGCCAGTTCACCTTGTTGACCACTTCTTCGATCATCCTGACTACGTTGCCTCTGTCGTCGAACGGATCAATGGCGTGCTCGGCCAGATGGCGAATCGCGACCAGGTGCAGCTCGTTTTCAGCGCTCATGGGCTACCTTTAACCCTTATCCAACAGGGCGATCCTTATGCGGATCAAGTAGAGGCGACCGTCCAGTTGGTTCGCCAGCTCGGCGCCTGGCCGAACCCGCACGTGCTGTGCTTCCAGAGTCGCGTGGGGCCGCAGAAGTGGCTGGAGCCTTCGCTTCTCGACACCATCGACAACCTGGCGCGCAGCAGGACGCGGAGTTTGCTCGTGATTCCGATCTCCTTCCTCACGGAGCACATCGAGACCCTCTACGAGATCAATATAGAAGCCCGTGCGCACGCTCGTTCCGCCGGAATTATTGATTTCCACATGACTCCCGCACTGAACGATTCACCCCTTTTGACCCGCGCGCTGGCAGACCTGGTCCTCCGGGCGATTGGTATGCGGTCGGGCGTAGCCACTTTTGCCGGCTAGGGTCACTCCTCACAACCATTCAGTAGCGTTTGCCGGAGATATTCGACTAACGAAGATTTTCTCCTGAAACTCCGGTTCCCAGCGCCCGAGTGGTGGAAGAGCCCCCCGGCATCCCCCCCTGTGGAAGCGTCATCTAAGGTTCAGCCTTGTTGGTGTGGCAACCCCGCTTCCCCGGCCTCTTTTGTGCTTGGAGGGGGTGATATACTGGCGAGGACGGACTGTAAGCGGTTCTGAACCCTTCACGGTTGGCGCCTCAAGAGCCGCACTGGAGTGGGCGATGGGTGTCGAGTTCCGGGAAATCATGAATTGGACCAGGAGACGCAAGTTCTTCGCGTCCGCTCTGGTGGTGTTGACCCTCGGCGTCGGAATCATCATCGGGACGATTATTTCCGGCCGTGTGTCTGCCACCCGCGAAGAATATGCGCCCACTGGCGCGACACTCTTGGCGATTCCGAACCCCACAGTGCTTTCCAACGGTTTCTCTTCTATCAGCAGAAAACTCGGGCCTGCCGTCGTCAATATTTCTACCACTCAGGTGCTCGAAAAACCCAAAAGCAAGCGGCGCTCTCAAAGCGACCCATTCGGCGACTTCTTCGATCGGTTCTTTAATTCACCCGATGACAGCGATAATGCTGAGCGGAGCCTCGGGTCCGGCTTAATCGTTGATCCGAAGGGTTTCATTCTGACCAACGAACACGTGATTGATCAGGCCACGCGCGTTCAGGTCCAGCTCGACGGCGATCCCACGCGTTACAACGCGCATATCATTGGCAGCGACAAAGATACCGATCTGGCGGTTATCAAGATTGATGCAGGTCATGCGCTACCTACGGCCAGGCTGGGCAATTCCGATGGAGTCGAAGTGGGAGATTGGGTGCTGGCGTTCGGCAGCCCTTTCGGTCTGAACTCCACGGTAACCGCAGGCATCGTCAGCGCAAAAGATCGCGAAAATCTTGGCGGTCCGGAGCACCAGTTCCAGCATTTCATCCAGACGGATGCCGCGATCAATCCGGGCAATTCGGGCGGGCCGCTGGTCAATCTGGCCGGGGAAGTGATCGGCATCGACACGGCGATTTACACGGGCAGCCGTGGATTTGAGGGCGTCGGGTTCGCGCTGCCGTCAAACGCCGCGATCGCCGTTTACAACCAACTGGTCACTAAGGGCAAAGTGGTACGCGGCTCGATTGGCGTTAGCTTTCAGCCGCAAAACAGTCCCAACCCCGTTCTCATGAAGGAGTTGGGCGCTCCGTACGGGATCGTTGTTGAGGATGTCGCGCCCGGAAGCCCCGCGGACAAAGCTGGGCTGAAGCCCGGCGATGTGATAACGCGTGTGAATGGTCACGCGGTCCATAACGGGCCCGACCTCGTCAACCCCATCGCGCAGACGCCAATCGGGCAGTCGGTCAGTATCGGCTATGTCCGTAACAAGGAACCGAAGGAGACCACCGTTTCCGTTGCGGACCGTTCGAAGCTTTTCCCTGAGCTCTCGCAAACGGGCGTCGAAGACCAGCCTCAGTCGGATCAAGAGCCCAAGCAAATGGGCGTTCACGTGGAGCAGTTGACGGCCGATTTGGCGCACAAACTCGGCCTCTCAAAAACGGTCGGCGCAAATCCGGACGGCGTAATCGTTACCGATGTCGAGCCGGCCAGCTTTGCCGAGGATCTCGGTCTGGTGCGCGCGGACGTGATCACGGAGATCAACCACGTACCGGTCACTTCGATGGCCGATTATCGGCGCGAAATGGGCAAACTAAAGGCCAAGCAGGACGTTCTTATGAAGGTTTCGCGCCTGGGTGCGAACAATCGGACGCTGACGATGTACCTCGCCGGGACCGTGCCAGCGGCCTCAACACAATAGAGTTCGAGCGCAGTTTATTTCCGATGGTGGCCGGCGCGGCGCTGCTTGTCGTAGGCCGACAGCGCACTCTCAATGATCGGGTAGGCCTCGGCGGCCGGCAGGATGTCGTCTACTTCCACGTTTTTTCCTTCCAGTTGTTTGTAATCCTGAAAGAACCGGCGGACCATGGCGATTTTGTGCGCAGGTAGCTCGCTCGCCTCGTGGTAGCTGTTGAATTCCGGATCGGCCGTGGCCACCGCGATCACCTTGTGGTCCTTAACTCCCGCGTCAAGCATCGTCATCAAGCCAATTGTGCGCGCCTGAATCGCCGTCAGCGGCACGACGGCCTCCTGGCACAGCACGAGCACATCGAGCGGATCGTGGTCTTCCGCGAGAGACTGCGGGATGAATCCGTAATTTGCGGGATAGTAGACGGCTGAGTAGAGCACACGGTCCATGCGAATCATTCCTGTAGCTTTGTCGAGTTCATACTTGACGCTCGATCCGAGCGGAATTTCGATCACCGCGTTGAATTCTCTCGGGACGTGTTCGCCCGGACTCAAGTCATGCCACGGATTATTCATTGTTCCTCTGCGCGCAGGCTTTCGGCAATGTGCCGAACCTTCATTGTAACGTGAGACGGCAGCTGCGGCTCGAGCATCCAGGCCGCGGCAAATGCGCTTTACCCAGGAGGGCATGTATATCGATGTTCTCAGATCCGACTACCTCTTGGCGTACTTCTCCGCACCCATGAAGTGGAGCGAGACATACGGCTCGTCTCCCACGACCCAGCTATCGTGCCCCGGCGGCCCTGGAGGGATGTAGAACAGCGTGCCCGCGCGCAGTTCGTGAATCGTTTCGTCTTCCATCGCTGCAGTCGCGCAGCCGGAAAGCACGAGACCGACGTGCTCGACATTGCACCGCGAAGAGCCTACATTCGGGCCCACATGAATGGACCACTTCCAACCCGGCTCATATGTTGCGCGACCGATGGTCATGCCGCCGATGTGCACCACTTCAAACTTTCCCTTCTCGAATGTGTACACCTCATCGGGAGCTTCGAACCGTTTCAAGACAGTTTCAAGTTCGGGCATTTTCCCCCCAGAGTCTTTGGTACGAGAAACTCTGCTACTGCCACGATGGGTACTTTAGATGTCAGGCACCGGAAAAGGATTGAAGGAACTGCCCCGAGCCTGCGAGGGGGGCAGGCTCGGGTTGGGGGCAGAGGGAAGGACCGGGGAAACTCAACTTGATTTTCTGCTGCCCGCTCAGTAATTCCAGCGTCGAAGCAGCAGCGCTGTCCGGAAAAGGAGCTGTGTCAGGACTATCACCATGGTAAATCGCAACTCGTCCAGCTTGTCTCGCATTGACACGGTGTTCTGGGCGAGTGGCGCCACCTCGGTTCCCATCGCGCTGCTGTTCGCTGTGGTGGTTGAGTTCATTTTGATCCCACCTACGAGAGACTTCTAACCTGCGCTAATTCAGCACATAAACCGGAGTATCGTGCTCGATCGCGAGAATCATGGATTTAAAGATGTCAACGTCCCAACTCTCATCAACTCGGAGCCGCACCGAGTCATTCGTTTCCGCCATCAGTCGCCCGCGCAACGGCACACGGATGTTGCCGGCTACGACGCGCAGGACCACTGGCTGTCCCATCCAAACCGCATAACCGCCTTCCATTGAGTCACCTGTGGGGCGGCCACCTTCTTCGGTCAGCCGCTCGCTGGAACTCTTGAATCCGCCTTGCCGTCTCTAAGTTACTGGTCCGGTTGGGTCTTGCTTTCCGGGCTAGGTGGGGAAGATTGCTATTCCCCTCGAACACCTGCATGTTCGGACAGGGGGCCGCGCTGGCCTATAGTACAGGGGACTAATTGCGGTAGGCGCGAAGTACTATCCGAATTTTCCGGAAGCGCTCGCGTAAATGCTGGAGGATTCCGAGGGGGCAAGAGAAGGTCCTCGTGAGAGGGGGAGCAGGCAAAAACTTCAGCTAATTTTCAGTTTTTCGGGATAAGTTGGGGCTCAGGGAGAGTATCAGAATTCGCCAAAAGGCGAATAGCAGGCGAAGACGATCCGGCGGATCTTTTATCGATTAGAAATTCGCGGAAGCTTTGTTTTCATGGGGTTGGGAGGATTTCTACTCGTATGCATTATCGAGTAGACATCGTCTGTATGACTGCGCCAGATTTTGACATGCTGTCGGGGAGCGAAATCATGAAGAGCGACGAAGCTGCACTAAGCCAGTGCCATAGCCATAACATTGATCGTGACGGGGAGACGGGTCGCCCGGGAGTCGGGCCGTCGAGCCTGGCCGGATGGCGTTCGCTTCTCCTCTTAACCGCAATCTTCACCGTTTGGCTCTGGGTCGTGCCTGCAGCGGCGCAATCGCAAACGGACACAGGGCCGCAGACGCAGCAAGCGGAAAACGGGACTACGCTTGAGCAGGCGGTGCAGCTGTTGCCGTCTCCGATTGAGCAGAACGCCGGGCCGCCACTGACCCTAACGCTGACGGACGCGCTTGCGCGCGCGCAGAAGAACAGCCCGCAATTCCAATCGGCTGTTACGGATGCCAAGCTTGCGCGGGAGGCTCACAAGCAGGCCGGCGCGGCTATGAAACCGTCATTAAGTTATCGAATGGACTATCTGAACACGCAAGGCGACGGCATTTCTCCGGGCGGACGCTTTGTGACGAACGACGGCGTTCATGTATACCGCGCCTGGGCGGTAGCCCGCCAGGATATGCCCGGATCGTTTTTCATTGGCGCGGGAACTCGCAAGGCCGCGTACGACCAAGCCGTCGCTTTGGCAGCCCAGGAAGTGGCGAAGCGGAGCTTGACCGTGACCGTAACCCAGGATTATTACGCCCTCCTGGTCGCGGAGCGAGATTACGCAACCGCGCAGAAGAGTCTGGACAGCGCCCGGCGTTTTCTCAAGATCGCGAACGACCTGGAACAGGGCGGCGAAGTGGCGCACGCTGACGTGATTCGTTTTCAATTGCAGGCGAACCAGTCGGAGCGGGATCTGGAAGAGGCGGAACTGACGATGTCGCAGGCGCGTCTGAACCTGTCGGTGCTGATGTTTCCAACGTTCAACGAAAATTTCACCGTGGTGGATGACATGGACACTCCTCCGGAGCTGCCCGCATTCGGAGAAGCCGAGACGATGGCCAAGAACCGCAACCCGGAAGTGGCATCAGCGCTGGCTTCATACCGTTCCGCGGGTGTAGAAGTGGCATCAGCGAAGGCGGCTTTTTTCCCGTCGCTGTCGGTGGAATTCGACTACGGCATCGAGGCGAACGCGCTGGCGCTGCACAGTGACAACACTACGAAGCCGGGGGTGGTGCAGCCAAACTTGGGATATTTCGTGACATATTCACTCAATCTGCCCATCTGGGACTGGGGATCGCGCTGGAGCCAGTTGCACCAGGCGGAGGACAAAAAGGAATTGGCGCATCTGAATCTGTCATTCGCGCAGCGGCAGGCGCTGAGCAACCTGTACGCGTTCTACGACGAGGCCAAGGTGGCGCGCAGCGAGCTGATGAGCTTGCGGCAGTCCGTCGAGCTGGCGGACCAAAACCTGAATCTGGTAACCCTGCAATACAAAGCGGGAGAAGCAGCCGTGCTACAGGTTCTTGATGCGGAAACGGCTCTGACGACCGCTCGCAATACCTACGCAACGGGGGAAGCACGATATCGCACGGCACTAGCGACTCTGCAGACTATAACGGGGAGCTTCTGACGGTGCCGCCAAGCGTGCGTCCCAAAACTGCTTTCATCCACGCCCGCAGATTGCGGCAAAGGACTGCCGTTTCCTTGGCGTTTTTCGCGGCGGTGTTGTGTATAGGCTGTTCCGGCGAGGAGAAAGAGCCGGCCCCCAGCGTCGCCGTGCAGGCGGCAACCGTTGAGCGAAAAACGATTCGCGACGTTATTTCTACCGAGGCTGTCGTGTACCCGAAGAACCAAGCCTCGATCGTCCCAAAGATCAGCGCACCGGTGGAGAAGTTCTACGTGAATCGCGGCAGCCGCGTGTATGCGGGACAACTGCTCGCGCGCCTGGAGAACAAGGACCTGCAAGCGGCCGTTGAGCAGGCCAAGGGCGCTTATGACCAGGCGCAGGCCACCTACGCCACCAGCACCCAAGTCAGCGTGCCGGCGGACACTCAGGTGGCGGAACTGAACGTGAAGGAAACGCGCCAGGCAATGGAGGCGGCCAAAGCCGTGTACGACAGCCGGTTAAAGCTCTTCCAGCAAGGAGCGATCGCTCGCAACCAACTGAACGATTCGCATACCGCCTATCTACAGGCAAACAATCAATACGAGATTGCGGAAGCGCACTTCGAGGGACTGCAGAAAGTCGGCACCAGGGCGGCGCTGAATTCAGCGGAGGGCCAACTGGCCTCGGCCAAGGGGCAGTACGAAGCGGCGCTCGCTAACCTGCAATACTCGGAGATCCACAGTCCGATTGCCGGTGTCGTGACCGACCGTCCGCTGTACGAAGGTCAGATGGCAGCAGCGGGAACACCGCTGATGACCGTGATGAACCTTTCGACTGTGATCGGCCGCGCGTTCGTATCCCCGAAACAGGCGGCGGAGCTGCACGTGGGCGACGGTGCGTCGCTGACGGCGGAAGGCGAAGCGGACGCCCCAGCCAAGGTCACGGTGGTAAGCCCGGCTCTCGATCCGAACAGCACGACGGTGCAGGTGTGGGTCCAGGCAGCCAATCCCGGCGGAAAGCTCAAACCGGGCTCGACGGCAGGCCTGACGATTGTGGCGAAGACGGTGAAGGACGCGCTGGTCATTCCGGCGGTGGCCGTTCTGACGGGGGAAGGCGGCGCCACATCGGTGATGGTCATTGGGTCGGACCAAGTCGCTCATCAGACTGCGGTCAAGACGGGTATTCGCGAAAGCAGTGAACTGCAAATCCTGAGCGGGCTGAAAGAGGGCGAGCGCGTGGTCACTCAAGGCGCCTACGGCCTGCCGGACGGCACGAAGGTAACGGTTTCCGCGCCGCAGCCTGAGCCGGCGGAGCCTAAGAGCGGGGAAAGCGAATGAACGCCTGCTCAATCGCCGGGACAAGCCGCCTATGACGGGTCCGAACGGAAAGAATCAAAAGGCCGAACGGCAGGGAGCGGAAGCCGAGCGCTACTGGTTTGCCCGAGAGCACAAGTCGATCATTTTTCTGATCGTCACGCTCGCGCTCGTCGGCGGGTACCTGCTGTTCAGCATCCCGATCGCCGTCTTTCCCACCACGGATTTTCCGCGGGTCATCGTCGGTGTCGACAACGGCGTGATGCCCATCGACCAGATGATGGTGACCATCACGCGCCCGATCGAAGAGGCTGTAAGCGGCGTGCAGGGAATCGAGGACGTGCGTTCGATCACCAGCCGGGGCTCGGCGGAAATCGACCTATACTTCGGTTGGCGCGTAGACATGTTCCAGACGCTCCAGCGCGTCAACGCTGCCATTTCCCGAGTACAGACTACGTTGCCCCCGACGGCGAAGATCACAAGCGACCGGCTGGAGTTTTCGAGCTTTCCGGTACTGGGCTATGGACTGACCTCAAAAACCGTTTCGCAGGAACAGCTCTGGGAATTGGCGACGTACGAAATCAAACCACGGCTGGCCAGCCTTGCCGGCGTGGGAACGATCATAATTCAGGGCGGCGAAGTGCCGGAATTCCATATCATTCCCGATCCCGCCAAGCTGGTTGTTACCGGGGTGAGCGTCTCGGACATTCAGGCCGCGGTGGACCGTTCGAACATCATTCAGTCGCCGGGTCTCTTCCCGCGGAACCATCAGCTTTATCTCGGACTGATAACCGCGCAGGCCCATGACGCGCAGGAACTCGGAAAGGTCTTCATCAAGAACTCGCCGGAGGGAAATCCGATTCGAGTGAACGACGTGGCGACAGTGGCGCCGTCGTACGAGCCGCATTTTACGATGGTTACAGCCGACGGGCAGCCGGCGGTGCTGATCAACGTCAACCGGCAGCGCTCGAGCAACACCATGCAGGTGGCGACTGCAATAAAGAGTGAAATGGCGCAGATCGAAAAAGAGCTTCCGCGAGGCGTGCACGTGAGCAGGTTCTACGACCAGTCGTGGATCGTGGGGGAATCGATCAAGAGCGTTCGAGATGCGATCTTGATCGGCCTGTTGCTTGCGTCCGCAGTTCTGGTGCTGTTCCTGCGCGACTGGGGCACGTCGTTTATCGCGGGAATGGTGATTCCGATCAGCCTGCTCGTCACGTTCATCGTGATGAAGTTTCTGGGAGAGAGCTTCAACCTGATGACGCTGGGAGGGATGGCGGCGGCGGTTGGCCTGATTATTGATGACGCGATCGTGGTGCTGGAAAACGTGGTGCTGCACCGCGAAGCCGGCGAAGGACGGTTCGAGGCCGTCGCCTTGACGCTGCGCGAATTGTCCGTGGCGCTGGTCGGTTCGACGCTGACGCCGATTGTCGTCTTCCTGCCGCTGATTGCCATCACCGGCGTTACCGGAGTCTTCTTCCGGGCCATGGCCGTGACGATTGGGGCGGCGCTGCTGACCTCACTGACGCTCGCACTGACTTGGACGCCCACGCTCTGTCTTTATCTGCTGAAAAAGCAAACGCAGCACGCCAGCGATGGCCGGGTCGCCGAACCTGTCGAACACGCCGAGGAAGCGCCGGGATCGGGGACGGAGGAAGAAAAAAGAAAGAGGGAAATGAGCCGGCTGCTCCAGGCCGAGGAACAGCACTTGATGCAGGGTTTCTTTGGGCGCGTTATCCGATTCTACGAACGCTGGTTCCGGCGAAGTCTTAAGCGTCCGATTTGGGTGCCCATCCTGACCGTCGTCCTCATCGCGATCTCGTACATCTGTTACCAGCAAATTGGCTCGGACTTGCTCCCGAAGATGGACGAGGGCTCATTTATTCTCGACTACGTAACTCCTCCCGGAAGTTCGCTGGAGGAGACGAACCGCATGCTCCTCGATATCGAGCGGATCATCCGTTCGATGCCGGAAGTCGCCAGCACCTCGCGCCGCACGGGTCTCCAGCTCGGCCTGGCGACGGTAACCGAGGCGAATATCGGAGATTTCTCCGCCGAATTAAAGACCGACCGCAAGCGCGATATTTGGGAAGTGATGGATGACGTTCGCAAGAAGGTGAACGCCGCCGAGCCAGCCGTCGAGATTGATTTCACTCAGAAGCTCCAGGACATGATCGGCGACCTCACCAACGCTCCGCAGCCGATTGACATCATGATGTTCTCGCCTGACGCAAAGTTGCTGGACGATTGGGCGCCGCGCGTTGCCGATGCCATCGGAAAGATTCAGGAGGGCAAGGACCATCCTGTGGTGGACATCGACAATGGGATCGACTCGACGACGAGCGGACCGGCCGTGTCTTATCGCGTGGATATGGCCCAGGCGTCGCACGCGGGCTTCTCGCCGCAGGACGTGGCGAACGAAGCGGAGGCGATGCTCGACGGAGTGGTAGCCGCGCAGCCGATGGTTGTGAACGATCATCCGTATGCGGTGCGGATCCGCTATCCGGCGGATGTCCGCGCTTCGCTCCCGGCTATGAACAACGCTCTGCTGGTCGCGCCGGGCGGCCAGACCGCCACCCTCGGTTCACTGGCGACGATGAGCGAGTTGCCCGGTCAGACGGAAATTCTGCAGGACAGCCAGCAGCGCTACGTCGCCGTGACGGCCCGGCTTGAGGGTCTCGACATGGGACACGGCATTGCGGACGTGAAAGAGGCGCTGGCCAAGTTGCACATGCCCTCGTCGATCCGGGTCGAATATGGCGGCCTTTACAAAACGCAGCAGCAATCCTTCCGAGATCTTACGCTGGTGCTTGCGCTGGCCATTGTGTTCGTATTTCTGGTGCTTTTGTTCGAATTTCGCAATTTCTCCGCGCCGATCTCGATTCTTGTGTCGGCCGTTCTTTCGACGTCCGGCGTCTTTGTGGGGCTGCTGCTCACCGGCATCACGTTCAACCTGTCGTCGTTCATGGGACTGATCATGGTGATCGGCATCGTGGCCAAGAACGGAATCTTGCTGCTCGATGCGGACGAGAAGTTTCGCGCTGCCGGCTTTTCGCCGGAAGAATCGATTCTCCAGGCGGGGCGGAGGAGGTTACGTCCAATTGCAATGACAGCGATTGCGGCCATCGCGGGGATGCTGCCGCTCGCTCTGGCGATCGGCGCCGGCTCGCAGATGTTGCAGCCGCTTGCGGTCGGAGTTATCGGAGGATTGCTGATAGCGATGGTGCTTTCGCTGTTTGTGACACCGACTATCTATTACTACATGACGCGCCGGAGCCGGCAAGAAGCGTAAGGTGCGATCCGCGGGCTGTGTAAGCAAGAGAAACCGGCGATCATGAACGGGAACTGGCTTTTGGCGAGCCGGCAGGAGGCTGCCTTTCTGCCGGGGGCGCAGGATGATTCTTCGCAGGAGCGGACTACGTGTTTTTGCCGGCACACCTCGCTGGCGGTGGACTAAACCGCTCGCGGCCCACCGGATACAGGCCAGAACCCCTTATCTATCGGCGATCCGTCCCCGTGCCTGCGGCGGCTTCGCGCTGAGCAACGATTCTTCGCGCATTTTGATACAACGCCTTCGCCTCGGGAACAAGCGTTTCCGCCTTGGCTAGCTGCGGATCGTTCTCCAGGTCGATTTTATAGCCCTCGTTCAGCCCGAAGACGGAGGTGAAGACCTCGCGTTTGATTTCCCATTTCAGCCAGGGCAAATCGTTCTGAATGTCGGAAGCGGTGTAGTCAATGTGCTCTTTGTCGAGATATTTCTTCAGTTCGCCGATGACCGAGTCGTCGACCTGGAAGTCCTTGGTGACGTCGGGTTTGGTGCCGAGATAGAACTGCGCGAAGTCGCCGACGCTCTGCGGCAATGGATAGAAAACGCCGCGCGCCACGAGGAGCTGTTCGAAATCGTCCAGTTTGGGCGCTGCAACCTTCACGTCAGGGGTGATGCCTCCGCCACCATAGACCTGCCGGCCGCTGTCGGTAAGCTTGACCTCGGGCTGCTTGGGGGCCTGCGGATTGTAGTGATAGTCGTAGAGCGTCACATTCTTGTAGTTGCGCTGAATCAGGCGGCCGCTCGGAGTGTAGTAGCGCGCGGTGGTCAACAGCAGCGCCGTATCTTCGCTAAGAGGAAATTGCGTCTGTACGAGCCCCTTGCCGAACGTGACTTCGCCGACGATCAGACCACGGTCGTGATCCTGAACCGAGCCGGAAACAATTTCCGAGGCCGAAGCCGTCTGGCCATTGACGAGGATGACCAGCGGAACGTCAATTCCTTCATTGCCGCGCACCGCATAATAGCGTCGCTCGGGTGACGACCGGCCGCGGTGTGAGACCACCAGTTCGTTCTTATCCAGAAAGTCGTCGGCCATCCCGACCGCCTGATTCAGCAGGCCGCCGCCGTTGTTGCGAAGGTCGAGGATCAGCCCGTTCAGCTTGGGATAATCCAGCGTCTTGAGCGCGGCGGCGAGATCGCTGTCGGTGGTTTCGTTGAACGTGGTCACGCGAACGTAGCCCAGGCCCGGCTTCAGCATCGCGTAATAATCCACGCCGGGCCGCGGGATTTCGGCCCGCATGACCGTGACTTCGATGGGCTTGTCCCAGCCTTCACGTCCCAGCGAAATGTGAACCGTCGTTCCCTTGGGGCCTTTGAGCATGTCGGCGATCTGAATGCTGTTGAGACCGGCGCAGCTCTTGCCATCGACTTTGAGGACCACGTCTCCCGGACGAATCCCCGCTTTGAAAGCGGGTGTTCCGACAAAGGGCGCGACGACGATCGTCTGGTTCTCTCGCTGGGCAATCGTCATGCCGACACCGTAATAGCGGCCCTCTTGCTCTTCGCGAAATTGCGAGTACTGCCGCGGGTCAAAGAAATTGGAGTGCGGATCGAGCACGTGCAGCATGCCCGGGATCGCGCCGTCGTAGATCGCCTTATCAACGTCAACTTTGTCAGCATAGTTCTGCTGCACGATGGCGAGCACGTTGCTGAAGTTCTTGACGGAATCCTGCAGAGCGCCGGAGCCGTCGGCCGTGGCGCGGACCGTCGGGCCGTACAAACCGCCGAGCAATGCGGAGGCTCCCAACACGAGCCCCAGCAAAATCAACCCTCTTTGCGATCCTTGCCCTAATTTCATGCCATAACCCCTTTGCGTTCAGCTTTGCCCTGGGGGCAAAAGACGCGCAGAAAATCCTCGGTGTTCGCCCAGAACAGCAAGTATAACATAGCCCCTTGGGAGCGGTTTGACACGTCTCTGGCCCTCTTCTATGATGCAAAAACGGGACTTGAGGAACCCCCAGGATTGCGTTCGGCCCGCAGGCGAAAGCATCTTGAATCCCGCTAAAGCGTAGAAATGCTGAGCGTCCCTCATCTGATCATCATTTTCGTAGTTGCTCTGGTTGTCTTTGGACCTGAGAAACTGCCCGAATTGGCCAGGAATCTGGGAAAGGTGATGTCGGAGTTCCGGCGCGCTACAGGGGACATTCGGTCAACGTTCGAAGAGCATCTGCGCGACCTGGAGCGCGAAGCCGACGACCGGCGTATCGGCGGGTCGTCCCAGACTGTGCGGCAACCCGAAGCGCTGCCACCGAGCAGCGCGCCGCCAAACGCCGTCGCTGCGACATCTCCCAGCGCTCGGTTCTCAGAAGACGCCTTCAACGAGCCTCGGACGGGCCACTACGGTGATCCGGGCGATTCCGGGTGGGCTCCCCGAGCCGGAGACGCCTCCCCGGAGGTGGATTCTGTGCCGCCGCCCCCCGCATCGGGCGAATCTTTCGCTTCCGTATCGCCGCGCGCCGAGAGCGAATCGCCGGCCGCCAATGGCGACCCGAAATCCGAGACAGTGAACGATGGCCACTCCTGAAACAACGCTTCCTGCGCCGATGGAGAACGAAGAGCCCGGCGCACGGATGTCGTTTTTCGAGCACCTGATCGAACTGCGCAAACGGATTATTTCTTCGCTGATCGGCGTCGGAATCGGCATGGCCGTGGGGCTCGTGTTTTCGAAGCCGGGTCTGGCCTACATCACCCGCCCGATGGTCGAGGCCCTGAAGAGAAACCACCTGGATCCGTATCTCTATTTCACGCATCCCGCCGGATACGTGATGCTGTACATCAACTTCGGTCTTTATCTGGGAATCGCGCTGGCGATGCCGTGGGTGCTCTATCAGATTTGGCTGTTCGTCGCGCCGGGACTTTATAAGCATGAACGGAAGGCGGTGGCGAGCTTCATTAGCTCGGCGATGGTTCTCTTTCTTTGCGGAGTGGCTTTCGGATATTTTGTGATGCTGCCGCGCGTGCTGATGTTCGTGGTGGAGTTCAGCAATAGCGGGCCGATCAAGCCGTGGATAGACATCAACGAGTATTTCAGCCTGATCCTGATCGTGCTGTTGGGGTTGGGAGTGGTTTTCGAGCTTCCCGTAGTCGTGTTCATCCTTTCGCTTTTCGGCATCGTCACGCCGAAATTCCTGCTGAAGAATTTCCGTTACGCGATGTTGATCATCACGATCGTCGCCGCAGTAGTCACGCCGAGTCCCGATGCGACCACGATGCTGATCTTCATGGCGCCCATGGTCGTGCTGTACTTTGTCGGGGTTTTCGTGTCTTACATGGTCCTGCGCCGCAAGCGCCGGCAGATTGCGGCCGGAGAAGCGCATTGAAAGTGTTAATGCAAAGAAGCGCGGTCTTGATTGGGATTTCGACTGTGGCAGCCTTGCTTGCGGTAGCCTGCGGGCGCGAAAACGCGAGCGCGGTCGTCGCGGCAAACGAAAAAGCGGCCGCGCCGGCTGCGGCCCCGCCTCAAGCTTCGAAAGGCGCCGTGACCGCAACAATTGCTCCGGAGGACATAGCGCCGCCCGCCCCGCGAACCGGCGGTTTCGACGGACAGAAGGCCTATGAGTACACCGCGAAGCTCGTCAGTTTTGGGCCGCGTCCGCCCGGCTCCGATGCGATCCGTCAGACCCAGTCATATATCGCCCGCCAATTGAAGGATTTTGGTTGCAGCGTTGATGCGGACGATTTCCATGCGCCGACGCCCATCGGCGACCTCGCCATGAAGAATATCGTCGCAAAAATCCCGGGCGCCGGACGCGGGATCATACTGCTCATGACGCACTACGATACGATTCGTCTGCCTGGGTTCGTGGGTGCCGACGATGGCGGCTC
>DATEKA010000160.1:0-6913 GCA_035277685.1 Candidatus Acidiferrales bacterium | reverse complement strand
TGCGCCACCGCTGCCGCCTGAGCGCTGCGCGCGGGCCCAGTTCTCCAATCTTGCTTCGAGGGAGGCCAGATCCATCAAGCCCCCTCCCTCTCGCGCCACATCGCCAGCGCACCCCAAGGCCCAGCCGCGCGGTTCTTCGCCACGATCTCATCCCAGATCACGTTCATCTCGCCTTCCGTCCTGCGCGTCAGCTCTCGCCGGTTGCCGGTCACGGCGAGTTCGTTGGTTCGGGTTTTCATTTCCGTTTTCTCCGTCAGGCCGCAATGCGACCGGTTGCGTATGCCACAGCCTCTTCAGCTGTCTCGGCAATGTAGATTGGACCCGTCCAGGCGGCGTGAAACTCGGCCTGCGCCGGCGTGAGCTGACGGTCTGACTTCGGCTTGCATGGGTCTTTTACTTCGATAAGTACCGTGCGACCCTGGTAGTCGACCACCAGATCCGGAAATCCCTGTCCTGCGGTATAGGTCAAGGCAACCTTGCAGCCGGCCTTGCGAAGCGCCGCGACGATATCCGGCTGATTGGCGTCCGAGCGACGGGCCCAGCGGCTCACTTCAACACCTCAAACGACCATCTTCCCCAGCGGCGCACCTTGCGGAATCCGTGGCGCTCGGAAAACAGCACAGGCATGTCACGGTCTACCGAGAAGCCAATTCCGCAGAGCCGGAACCATATGGCAGTGCGGCATACCGACACGCAGAAGAATGGCGCGATGCGGATCTGGGCCATCATTTCGCCCCTCCCGTCATCGGCCGTTCCTTCCGCTCCCGCTCGATCTGCGTGCGCAGGCGTGCGTCTCGTGCGCTTTCCCGGCTGGGCTCGGGGCGTTTTTCGTGCTGCTCACGGATGGCGCGGGACTGGTTGCGTGCGTCGTCGGTCATGATTTGCTCACTTCGTAATTGGCCCAATACTTCACTGCTTCCTCTACCGCCTCAGGTGTGTGGCCGTTTTGCGCCAGCTTTTCCTTGATAGTAGACAGCGACTTGATGCCGTCGAAGCGCGCCAGGTTAATGGCGGCTCTTAAGGCGTGGAATCCGGCGTCACTCATCATTTCCCCCATTTGTCCGTCCATTGGCCGGTGTGGAATTGGTTCATGCTGCTACCTCAATCGTTTGAAAGGATGGTGAATGCTGCCGCAGCCACTCGCGGTACTTGCCCGTTTCCAAGGGCTCGTATGCGGTGTGCCCGATGGGCCAGCCCGGTAACTACACGAGGCACACCATCCTCCCAGCGACCGTCTTGCCAAGCCTCTTTGCCGTAGCGTGCCAAAAGTCGTGGCAGTGACTGCACAGCGTCTGAAGGTTCGCCGGGTCGTTGTTCGTCTGGTCCTGATCGCAGTGATGTACGGTCAGCCGCTTCGTGTATCCGCATGCCTCGCAGGCGTCCTTCCGATGCTTCCGAGCACGCCATAGATAGCTCTTCGGCTTCAGTTCCTTCCGACTGTTGCCGCACGTTCTGCTGCAGTGCTCCTGTGCCAGAAACAGCTTCACGTCTTGCAGGCGACCGTTCGGCATCATTCGACGATTGAACGCCGCGCCGCATGTCTTGCAAATCTTGTCCGGAAAAACCTTCAAACCAGGCATCGAATTCCTCTCGTGGTAGCGGGTCAAGCGACGTATAACCTTTCGGCCATCCCATCAGGAGTTCAACCCATTCCGGGTTCAACTGGCCACCCACCGAAGCTGGCAAACTGCTCTGCCGACCGCCGCGCTCCATGCACCCCATCCCTGGCGCACCCTTCCAATCCCTCGCATTCGGCGTCGGCCATAACTTCACTTCCGCACTCAGTTTCGGCTCGCCCCGGCTGTTCCACTTCCCCTTCGTCCGCTCCACCGCATCGTCCGCTACGGGCGTTTGCCAGAATCCAGATGCGCTCTCGCAGATGGGGAGCGCCGGTACCCGCCGCAGAAACGACTCCCCATTCCGCATCGAACCCCATCGTGGCCAGGTCTCCGAGAACTCGTCCAAGCCCCCGAGAAGTGAGCATTGGGCTGTTTTCCACGAAGACAATTCGCGGTCGTACCTCGCGAACGATGCGCGCCATTTCCGCCCAGAGCCCGCTTCGCGCGCCTTCAAGCCCCGCGCCGTTTCCGGCTGCGCTGATGTCCTGACACGGAAAGCCGCCCGCCACGATGTCAACAATCCCTCGCCAAGGCCGTCCGTCAAATGTGCAAACGTCATCCCAGATCGGAAAAGGCGGGAAGGTTCCGTCGTTTTGTCGAGCCACAAGGACGGCTTGAGCGTAGGGCTCTCGCTCGACTGCGCAAACGCATCGATGCCCGAGAAGTTGGCCGGCAAGGATGCCTCCACCAGCGCCCGCGAATAGATGAAGCTCATTCATAACCCCTCACGCGTTAAGACGTGAAATTACCCAACTCAACAAATCCATCTCGTCGCACTTGAGTTGGCGCAGGATTGACCGGTCGCCGTGGATTCCTCGCGGCCCGCGATGGCAGGCGATACAGAGCGGCACGCCGAGCCAATGCTGAGCCCGCTGCGCCATTCCTTGCCCTTCGCGGACGTGGTGAATTTCGACTGGCGTATCAGGCTCTCCGATGCCCAGGAGAGTGCAGCACGCGCAACCAAGGCGAGCGACGCGGGAGAGATAGGCGGATTCGGCGCGGGTCATTTCCCCTCCCATACTGGCCGGCCCTTTTCGCGATAGCTCTCGAGCACGGCTTCGCGGACCGTCCGGTATTCCTCGCGCATCGCCGGATCGGTGCAGGTTTCGACAACGCGCCGCCCCTCGCTCGATGTGATTGCGTCGGTTGCGCAACGCACCACGCCATGAGTGAGCGGCTTGTCCTTCGAATCGCCGCGCATGAGCAACTGATACGCCCATTCCGCCGTCGGCTCGCCGCGATCCATGATGCCCTCAAGCGGAATGCGAAGCTTTCGGATGTTTTCCTGCGCCTGCTCGGGCGTGATCGTCGGGCGATTCTCGATACGCGGTGCGGTGCTCACGGCGGCTTCCAGTCGGGTTTGGCGGCAGTGCGCCACGAACTCAGGGAGCGTCGGGGGGCGCGCGAAAGCAGTCAGGGCGTCGCTGCCCGCCTTGAGTTGCGGCTTCGACAGCTTTGCAAGCTCAATTGCCCATGCCTTCTGCACTTCCAGCGGCTTGGACCCACTCCACATCGCCGCGAACTTTGAGCCGTAGAAGGCGCTCATCTTCGCGAACAATGCCTCGATCCAATGCTGAGGCAGTGCGTTCAGCGGCCATTCTGGGCGCTCATACATCGACGGTTCGGTTATCTGGTTCATGGTCTCGGTCTCGTCCGGTCAGTGCTGCGATGGTCTCGGCGTTGCGGTCTTGGAACGATTTCGTAGGTGAGGCGCGAGCCGCCTGATCGGACGCCATCAGGCGGTCAACGTAAAGCGGCAGACACGCTATCGGCTCTCGTGAGCGCTCGTGCGCCGCCTTCACGGCAGCATCCACGAATCCAGCCGTCAGGCCGGCCTTGGTCCAGGAGGCGAAGACGGGCCAGAGCTTTTTGCGGTCTTTCACACTCGTCGGATCAGCCTCGAATCCGTGATTCCGCTTGAAATGCGACAGCCATTCCGCTGCATCCTTCGGGATGAAATCGTCGCCACGATCGCGCGAGGTATTACCACTGACGATTGATTTACCTATGGTTTTATCTTCTCTTCTCTTCTCTTCTCTAGGTAACGGTCCGGTAACGGTATGAGCGTTACCTTCTGCGTTACTCGGTGCGTTACTCGGTGCGTTACCCTTGTGTTTTGCGACTCTTTTTGCCGTCAATGCGCGACTTTTTGCCGTGCTTCCGTTGTGTCTTTCGAATTTAGGCAGGGTTACACCTGATCCGTCGACATCAAGCCAACCAACTTCTCTCATCGCTTCGCAGAATCCGCTAACGCCAACGATACGGTCCAGTAACGCTGTGGTAACGCGACGAGCGTTACCATCCGTCGTCTGTTGATCGAACCATCGCCAGAGCTTGAATAGCTTGCCGACCGTCAAATCGCAGTCATCCCAGCCCATCGATGCGGTGATCGAAAGAACCTCCTCCTTCTCGGGAAGGTTCGCCTCGATTTTCAGCCAGTCGCCGGCCATCACGCAGCCTCGACGTTTTCCTGACTGAACAAATCGCCCATCTTCGAGCGTGCCGTTGCGAGATTTTTGCAGGCGACCTTCCAGTACGATTCCTTGAGCTCGAAGCCGACGAACTTGCGGCCCATCTGGAGCGAAACATATCCCTCGGAGCCGATGCCACCGAACGGGGATAGCACCACATCCCCCGGATTCGTCCAGAGGTCCAGTGCGCGTTCTATGACCTGCAGCTGGAGCGGGCAGATATGGCGCTCATCTTCCTCATCGCGCGCCTCGCGGAATTGCAGCGTCCGGTTCGCGTCGATATCCATCCAGACCGGCGATGCGTAGCGCTGCCAGAGCTCGACGGGGAATTCCTCGTGGGTGTGCGCGATGGGTTCCGGGTTCCTCCCCGGCTTACGCATCGTCACGAGGTAGTCCGGGATGCCTTGGCGGCTCATGCTGCTATCGGTACGGATGGTCTTGTGCAGGAGGCCGAGCGCCTTGGTGCGCTGCATGGCCGTTACCGGGTCTTTCCAGATGCAGACTTCGGAATGGAAGATGAAACCTTCTGCCTCGAACTGGCGGATCAGATCGCCCCGGAAATCACGGATGCCGATGAAACCGTGATGCGCTTTGCTGGTCGGCAGATTCATGCAATGAAACGACACGAGACGCCCCGGCTTCAGCACGCGATACAGCTCCTTGACGAGGAAGCCGAAATGTACGTCGAACGCGCCATCGTCTTTCGAATTGCCCATGTCGCGATCAGAGTTCGAGTAACAATAGAGTTGGGCGAAAGGCGGACTGAACACTGAATAATGAATCGACTCCTCAGGAAGTTGCGCTACTCCCTCGACGCAATCAGCATGGTACATCGCCCAATTTTCACCAAACTTCTGATTAAGCACGTTTTTCATTTTTGATCTCTTTTATAAAAATGCGTCCGATGTTGCTCCGACTGTGAACCCATTGATGACATTTCTTGCATAACAAGACCAAATTGTCTGGGTCCGCTCGCAGTTCCTTAACGAGGAAAGAAACTATGTGATGAATGTGGAATGTTCCTCGTGATTCAGCGTCGTTGTGATGCTTCCCGCAAATCTGGCATTTAGCACCGTCTCTGCGCCAAACAACCTTGACCGCCTCCTTCCATTCCGCTGTCGCATAGAACGCCGGACGCTCTGGAGATATTCCGCCTTTCCATGTGGCTGGCTTCCGGCCAGTGGCGTGAATCCAATGCTTTCCGTCTACGAGATAAGGAACGCGACCATCTGCGATGCGGCATTCCCTAATGAGGTTCTTAACTGCATCGGTATGACTGCGCCCCTTAAACGCGCTCGGTTTTCCGCGCTGGAATTGAACTTTCGGGTATTCTCCCCGACCGCGAGTCTCAATTCCATAGTCCCTAATCCATTCCCAAACTCTTTTTGCATCCCTGCCTATTTCCTTGGCAATTTCGTTGGCACCGCGCCCTTTGATGCAATATTCTGTCTCAAGCCATTCCTTCGTGAACCCTAGCGCCTCGCGCTGCGCGCGCTGCCAAGCACCCTTGCAATCGTTATTGCAGAAGAATTCAGTGATCGGCCTGTTCTTCCCATAGTTCCATGTGACTCGATTAATCATCGCACCACATTGGCTACAGTTGACGTTGGCCCGCACACTCATGCGGCCTCCAGGAATGCCGGGATCGTCATTTCGACGGAAGGGTTGTATTCGGTCTTGGTGCGTGACGTGCCGCGAATCGTCGCGACGGTTATGTCCTGCATGTGCGCAACCATCTGCTCGGCCATGCGCTCGGCGTCCGCTTCCTTGCGTTGCAGATTGGCGACGACGGCACCCTCGGTTTCAGCGGCCACCAGATAGACGTTCACGGGTTTCGTCTGGCCGAAGCGCCAGCAGCGCCGGATCGCCTGAAAGAGCTGTTCGTAGGAATCGTTGAGGCCCACGAAAACCATATCCGCGCAGTGCTGCCAGTTCATCCCGAACCCGGCGATGGATGGTTTCGTGACCATCGCGCGAATCTGCCCATCGGTGAACTCGATCAGCTTGCGTTCTTTCTCCTGCGCCTTGTCTGGCCCGCGAACCTCGACGGCGCCTGACACCAGCTTTGCCATGCGCTCGGCCTCATCGTTCAGATTGCACCAGACGATCCACGGCGCATCTGGTTTGCGAGCGATAATCTCGGCGGCTGCGGCGCAGCGTTCCTCAACGGTCTCGCGGCGCTCCTTGATGCGCTCCTGCAGGGTGCAGGATTGCATCACGAAAAGCGTATCGCGTGCTCGCGTTTGGTCGACTTCGACCGTAACCTGTTCGATGTTCAGCGCAGGCAAGTCGTAGCCGATGTCGTCGTATCCAAGGTCGGACGGCTTGCGCAGCATCACGGCCCACGAGCACATCCATTTCCAGAACTCGCTCTGTGCGTGACCCTTCAGTCGCCACTTCTGCGTCTCGCCGCCGTCGTGAATGAAGAACATGGCGAGCATTTCCTCTTGGGTCATGACGCCCAGGAATTCAGCATGATTACCGAGTTCCATGTAATCGTTCGGCGCAGGCGTAGCCGTGCAGGCGAGGCGGAAGCGATAGTCCGCGAACGTCTCAATGATCGCCGTACGAGTCTTGCCGTCCGAGGCTTTCAGGATGCTCGACTCGTCCAGCACGACGCCCGCGAAATGTTCCAGATCGAATTTCGGGAGGCGGTCATAGTTCGTCACGACAATCTGCGCGTCGCCGACTTCTGATTGCTCGCGGCAATGCGCAACTGGGATACCCCATGTCGTGCCTTCTCGCTCGGTCTGTGCGGCTACCGCCAGCGGGGCCAGAATCAGGACTGGCTGACCCGTGAACTCCGAGACGACGCGCGCCCAT
>DATEKA010000159.1:0-17758 GCA_035277685.1 Candidatus Acidiferrales bacterium | reverse complement strand
CCTGCTGCAGCAGCGATCGCAAAGTCTGCGGCACCACGATCTGTTGCTCGTCGAGGCTCCTCACTGCTTTTTCAATCGCGGGAGTAAGGGAGCTCCCGTCGCCCTCGAACCGCACGAGCAGCGGACCGCCAAAGTCCCATTTCATCAGCGTGTACAACCTTGGGTCATCCGGCTGCCCGAATCCCTCGGACCTGGTGTTCCTCGCGACGCCCACGATTTGCACGCGCATGCCGGGGTCGCCCCACTCGACGCTCTTTCCGATTGGGTTCTGTCCGGGCCAGAACGTCTGCGCGAACGTCTGTGACACAATCGCGATTGGCGCGGTTGACTCAGCGTTGAAAACGGCCGGATCGGGTGGTGGTGTCGCGTCAACCGGCACATCTGAGTTACGAAACGGCCGCCCTCGCACGATCGGAATTCCCAGCGTTTCGAAAAAATTCGCGGAAACTTGATCCACCGATGCCTGGCGCCCCTTTCCCTTGCTTTGGCCGGGGACTCGAACCTCCTGGGTGTCCGACCGGAAGAATGGCAGTTCTTCCGCATATGCAATCGAATTCACGCCCGGGAGCGCCCGCACCCGTTGCGCGAGTTCGGCAAAGAAGGCCACGCGGTCGTACTGTTCCCGGACCGTGTTGGTTCCGGCAGACGGCCCGAGAAAGCTGGCTTGAACCAGAAAGACGTGCGCGGTCTCAAATCCCGGATCTGCCGACGCGACCTTGTGCTGAAGACGCATGAACAAAACGGCACCCGTCAACAGGACGAAGCTCATGCCTGCCTGGCTGATCATCAGGACGGCTCGCATCCTCGAACGCGCGGACGAAGCGCCCTGCTGCTGCTTTAACGTCGTCACCAGATCGACTTTGACTGACTCTGTCGCAGGGGCCAGGCCGGCGATGCAGCCGGCGATCAACGTCGCGCCCGCCAGATAGCCAAACACCACCCAATTGGGCTTAACGTTGATGGAAAATTCGGGAACAAACCACCGCACGATGGTAGGGAACGAAATCGCCAGCCAAACGCTGAGCGCTCCGCCGGCAACCGCCACAATGACGCCTTCGATCGCCAGCATGCGCAGAAGCGTGCCTCGTTCCGCGCCCAGCGCGAGTCGAACGGCGATTTCACTTCGCCGCGCTGCACCGCGCGAGAGCAGCAGCATCGTCACGTTTGCGCAGGCAATGAGGAGCACTAGCAGAAGAGGGCCCATTACCAGCCCGACCAGTAGCATTGCAAGCGGTCGAATACGCGGGTTCTCAATAACGGAACCATTTGTGAGCAGGACGCTCGTCCTTCTGCCCGAGTAGGAAGCGTTCTCCTTGCTTCCTGGGTAAAGATGGTCTTGCTGCTGCACGATTACGTTGAGTTCTGCTTGGGCATCGCGGCGGGAATATCCTGGTTTCAGCCTTCCTTCCACCGTCAGCCAGGCCCAGCCATACCAGTCCGAGCGGTTGAAAGCGTCGTGCCCATGCCAGAAATCGGGCTGCATAGTGTAGGGTACCCAAATCCCTGAGCTGCTGCCTTCCGGCGTGAACCCCGAGGGGATTACTCCGATTATGGTGTAGGGGTGCTCGTTCAATCGCAGTGGTTTCCCGATGATTGTACGATCCGCTGCGAAGTGGTCTCGCCAAAACCTATCGCTGATCAAAGCCACCGGCGCGGTGCCCGGAGCCGCGCAGTCCTCGGTAAGGAATAGGCGCCCCAGTTTGGGCGCCCTGAGGCCGTACAGCGAAAAGTAATTGCAGGTGACCAGCATCACGTCAGTCTTGTTGGAGTCCTTTCCGATGGCCGCTTCGTCCGGGTGCCACGCGGCAAGATTCGCCAGCGATCGCGACTGATTGCGCATCGCCTGGAAATCCAAAGCGGTAAAGCCCTGAAAAGCTCCTTCGCTTCGATACCACCCCGTGTAGCTTGCCAGGGCCCGCACGAAAGTCGCAGGATCCTTTTTAATGTGCGGCCGGAACAGGGAGGCGTTCAGAAGGTCGAACACGCCGCTGTTAACGCCGATTCCCACGGCGAGCGTCAGTACCATCGCGCCTGTCAGTAGCGGCGCCCGTCGCATCCCACGCAGCGCGTATCGCACGTCTCGCCAGAGCGAACCGGTCACGATCTTTTTCACCTCACCACGCGTATTCAGTTCAAGACGCACACCCGTACACCTGCGCAGAAGACTCCCTTTGAAATTGTCGCTGGGATACCTCTTGAAATCCGGCGCCGCTAGACCGTCGCGGTCTTCGTTCCGACGGTTTCCTCGACGATGCGTCCGTCAAACAGATGGATCGTCCGGTCGGCGATGCTGGCGTATCGCGGGTCGTGGGTAACCATGCAGATCGTTGCGCCTTCGCCGTGCAGTTGCCGCAGCAAGTCCATCACGGCTTCGCTGTTTTTCGAGTCCAGGTTGCCGGTAGGCTCGTCTGCCAGCAAAATCGACGGCTGCCCTACCAGAGCTCGGGCCACGGCCACGCGCTGCTGCTGGCCGCCCGAAAGTTGCGAGGGGTAATGCTTCATGCGGTGCGCCATCCCGACGCGCTCCAGCACTTCCTGCACCCGCTTTTTCCGCTCCGCAGACGCCATGCTGCGATAGGTGAGCGGCAGCTCCACGTTCTCGAAAACGGTCAAATCGCCGATTAGGTTGAACGCCTGGAAGATGAATCCGATTTCGCGGTTGCGTATCCGCGTCCGGTCCGACAGCGTCAGGTTCGCCACCGGCTGTTTGTTGATCCAGTAATTCCCGTCGGTTGGCGAATCCAGGAGCCCCAGAATCGAGAGCAGCGTCGACTTGCCGCAGCCCGATGGCCCGGCAATCGAAAGGAACTCGCCGTTCTTGATCTCAAGGTGCACGCCGCTCAGCGCGTGCGTCTCCACTTCATCGGTGTAGAACACCTTGGTGACGCCATCAAGCTGGATCAGCGTTCCGTTCGTGCTGTTCATGCTGGGCTCCTTCTAAAATAGTTGGTCACGATTGGCCGGGGCCGCCGTGTGAGTTTGCGCCCTTCATCCTCGATAATCAACACTGCAGCTCCTCTGCGCGGTGGGCCCGCTTTGCGCTACTGGTCCATACGAAAGCCGCACCGGAAAGGTTCCCTTCTATTTCAGTTCGATGCGGTCATAAGCGTCGTATGCCGACATGTCCGACAAAATCACCGTGTCTCCCACGTTCAGCCCTTTTAGGATCTGCACGTAGTTGACCGAGGTTTTTCCGAGCTCCACTTGTACCCTGTCCGCTTCTCTGGCATCCGACCATGGCCCCGCAACTTTGAACAGCCCGATCGTGCTGTTTTCCTCGCCGTGCACCGGCCGGCCCACGTACAACACATTCTGCAAACGTTGGATTTCGATCGTGCCCTCCACGCTCAGGTCCGGAACCGCTCCCTCCGGCAACGCTCCATCCAGCTTCACGTCCACCGTCCGTGTTCCGTTATCAACGTGGGGATCGATTCGGCTCACGTGGCCGGCGATGATCCCGTTATGCGTGTCTATCTGAGCCTTTTGCCCGATCAGGAGATCCTTTGCCTGCGTCTCGGCGATCTTGAGCTGTGCCTTCAACTGCGACGGCTGCGTCACCACGCCAAGCTTCGTTCCCTGCGTGACGCGCGTCCCCACGTCCACGTCCAGCTCCTGAAACATGCCGTCCACCCCCGGGCGGACGTGCATCTCTTGTATTTGCGACGTGTACAGGGCGTAGAGCGCTTTTTTCTGCTCCAGGTTGGCTTCCTGCACCGCCAGTTGCGACTCGATTGAGTTCTGGAACGTTTGGACCTCGCTCTGCGCGAGTTCGTCCTGCTTCTTCAGTTCCTCGGCGGCGATTTCGGCCTTCTTCACATCAATGTCTGCGGCTATGCCCGACTGGAAGAGCTTCTCCTGCCTTTCTTTTTCGAGCTCGGCCGTGCGATACTGAGAGCGGATCCCCGCTGCTGTCGTCCGCTTGTCCATCAACTGGTTTTCCAGCAATGCTTTGGTTTGCTCGTAGGTCGCTTGCGCACCCTTCATCTGGTATCGCGCGTCCATGGCTAGTTGCTCGAGCTGCGGGTTCGTGAGATCCATCAGGATCGTGTCCGCTTTCACCGGCGTCCCGGGCAGGAAATACCGCTGCTTGACCACGCCGTCCACCGGCGCCGAAACCACGTGAATCGTGTCCGGAACCAACGTTCCCAGACCGCGCACGTCGATCAACATTGCCCCCCGCTCCACCGTGCCCGGCCATACAGTGGACTTGTCCACCCCAGGCGCCGCCGGCTTCAGCCGCGACAAAAACCCGGTGATGACCACCGCAACTACCACCGCGCCGCCCACGTATAGAATCCGGCGGATCTTTTTCCTTCGCTTAGCTTCTGGCCGCGCTATATCCACAGGAAAATGACCTCACTTCCATCTTCGTATACCGCAACTCGCGTTCCTCACCGGACTCCTCTTAACTAGCTTATACTGCGGTATTTACAAGCGCTTTGCAATACGCTCGGACCTCCGGCTTGCCCGCTCATGGGAATCTGGCGTCCCGCAATCGAACAGGCCCGGCGAAAATCACTTCGGAACCCGCGACTCTGCCATTTCGATCCCGCCCCACGGGAGACTTGCCGCAATCCGGGGCCCGACTCTTCCATCGGCAGCCGCTCGCACAGAACCATCTTGGGAATCACGCAGCACTTCTGCACAGGTCCCTCGCGGGAAGTCTCGATGTCACGACAAGAACCCGCACGAACTGCGGTGCCTATCTTGAGATGGCGGGAGCCTCTTCGCCAACTACGAAGGCCGCTGCCTTCAAATCCTGCCTGAAATCAAGATCCTTGATGTCTTTGCCGCAGAATTTCGTTCGCCCGCGCTTCGCCTCTTCGTGTCCTAAAGCGCCTGTTCAACGCCTCTTGCGCAAATTTCACGTCTCCATGCTCGCCCGAACCTCTTGCCATCGTTTCGGCCGTCTCTTCGGATCGAGCACTTTCTTCCTCACCCGAATCGATTTGGGGGTTACCTCGACGTATTCATCGTCGGCGATAAACTCTATCGCTTTTTCGAGAGTCATCTCGCGGGGCGGGATCAGGCGGATTGCTTCGTCGGCGGTTGACGAGCGCATGTTGGTGAGCTTCTTCTCTTTGGTGATGTTCACGTCCATATCCGCTTCGCGAGAATTCTCGCCGACGATCATCCCTTCGTAGACTTCGGCGCCAGGCGCGATGAACAATTCGCCGCGTTCCTGAAGGCCCCAGATGGCGTACGCAGTCGAGCCGCCGGGACGGTCGGCGACGAGCGCCCCGGTCGGGCGCATGGCCATGTCGCCGGCGTATTCGGTCCAGCCTTCGAGCAGAGAATGAAGGAGGGCGGTTCCCCGGGTGTCCGTGAGGAGCTGGCCGCGAAGTCCAATCAGCCCTCGCGACGGAATGCGGAAGTCCATGCGCACGCGGCCGGAATGGTGGTTCACCATCCTGGCGAGTTCGCCTTTGCGGCTGCCGAGCGTCTCCATGACGATGCCGATGAAACTCTCCGGGCAATCAACGACCAGCATTTCAAGCGGCTCGAGCCTTCGCCCGTTTTCGTTGCGCACCACGATTTCCGGCTTGCCGACGGCGAGCTCGTAGCCTTCACGCCGCATGGTCTCGATCAGAATGGCCAATTGCAGCTCGCCACGAGCCAGGACGCGAAACGAGTCGGTGGAACCGGTCTCTTCGACTCTGAGAGAGACATTGGTCAGCAGCTCTTTTTCAAGGCGGGCCCGGAGGTCGCGCGAGGTGACGAATTGGCCCTCGCGCCCGGCGAAGGGAGACGTGTTTACGGTGAAGATCATGGCCAGAGTGGGTTCGTCGACAGTGAGCGGGTCGAGCGGAGCTGGATTTTCGAAATCGGTGATGCTCTCACCGATCTGGATGCCTTCGACGCCGGCCACCGCGACGATGTCGCCTGCGGGCACTTCATCCGACTCGTCGCGTTCGAGGCCGCGAAACGTGAACAGCTTCGTGATCTTCGCAGGCTGGATCGTCCCGTTCAATTTCGCGATGCCCGCTTCCGAGCCGCGCCGCAGCGTGCCCTGGAAGACGCGGGCGATGGCGAGGCGGCCAAGATAGTCGCTGTAGTCCAGATTCGTGACCTGGACCTGGAGGGTGGCATTCGGATCGCCGGTGGGAGGCGGAATCGCGGACAAAATCGTCTCGAAAAGGGGTTGAAGGCTCGCCGAGGTGTCTGCAAGCGAGCGCTGCGCCACGCCGGCGCGCGCATTGCAGTAAAGAACGGGGAAGTCGAGCTGGTCCTCGGTAGCGTCGAGGTCAATGAAGAGGTCATAGATCTCGTTCAGCACGGCTTCGGGCCGGGCATCGGCGCGATCGATTTTGTTGAGGACGATCACCGGCGGCAATTGCGCCTGGAGCGCCTTCTGCAAGACGTAACGGGTCTGCGGGAGGGGCCCTTCGCTGGCGTCCACGAGCAAGAGAACGCCGTCCACCATGCGCAAGGCGCGCTCGACTTCTCCGCCAAAATCGCTGTGGCCGGGCGTGTCAACGATATTGATTTTTGTGCCGCGGTAGGTAAGGGCCGTATTCTTGGCCAGGATCGTGATGCCGCGCTCGCGCTCGAGTTCGTTGGAATCCATGACGCGGCGAGGGACATCCTGATTCTCGCGAAAAATTCCGCTCTGATGCAGCATGGCGTCAACGAGCGTCGTTTTGCCATGGTCAACGTGGGCGATGATGGCGATGTTTCGGATGGTCATGGTTTGCGTTTGAAAAAGCTGAAGCTGCGAAATCCCTGCGTTGGCAGGCTGAATTCGCCGGCGAGACGCCGACGCCACAAAAAACAGAAGGGCTGCAACGTCGTTCCGCAGCCGGCGACCCCGCTTGCAATTGTGGGAGCGACAAACGCGGATTCCATTCTAGCATGCGCAGCCGCCTCGCTGACATGGAGCGTCCGGGCCAGACGGTGGAACTTACGTCACCTCGGAGAGAAGGAGAGAAGTGAAATATGCCCGGATTGATTGACCCTGCCCGCGGGCGCTGTTAAATTGTTGTAATTGTGGCGGATGGGACCGAGATTGCAATTCTGGGGGCGGAGCAGGGCGCGGACCTGGCCGGTATTTCTGGCGGCCGCAGTGTTTTCTGCGGGTTGCGGCGCGACGCACAAAGTTTCGGCGCGACTTCCGTCGGGAACTGCGCTCCATTTGCTGACGGCGACGCGACAGCAACTGATCGCCTTCTACGACAGCCAGGCGAGCGCGATTCATTCGATTAACTCCTCGGTCTCGATGAGGTTAAGCGCCGGAACGGCCTACTCCGGAATTATCCAGCAATACCATGAAATCAAAGGGTTCATCCTGGCGGAGAAGCCGGCGAGCATTCGCGTGATCGGCCAGGCGCCGATCGTCGGAACGAATATCTTCGACATGGCGAGCGACGGCCAAACGTTTTTCATCCATATTCCGTCGAAAAACAAGTTCGTGACGGGCCCGGCCAGTCTGGAGCGGCCATCGGCAAAGCCGATTGAAAACCTGCGGCCGCAACACTTGACTGAGGCACTCTTCTGGGAACCTGTTCCGCCGGGCGCTCCCGTTCTATTTCAGGCCGGCGACGAAGCCGAGGCGGGCTATTACATTTTGACCATTGTCGAGCGCGCGCCTGGGACGGGCGCAACTACTGAAGCGGCCAGCCAAGCCGAAGATTGGCAGATCGCCCGCAGAGTCTGGTTCGATCGCACCGACCTGAGCATCGCGCGCGTCCAGGTATACGCAGCCACCGGCGACGTGCAGTCGGATATCCGCTATTCGCAGTGGGATAATTTCGGAAGCGCGCGATTTGCGCGCCAGATTGAAATCACGCGACCGATCGAGGACTACCAGTTGACGATCGCGATTCAGAAGCTTACCGCGAACGAAGAGATCCCTCCGCAACGTTTCGTGTTGAAGCAGCCCTCCGGGACAGAGTTGGTCCGCGTGGGCGCCGAGGCAGGAGAGCCGAAGACGGAGCCGAAACATTGATTGGACACATGATTCTGCAGAATATATTCCACCGCCCGGTCCGGACGCTGATCACAGTGATCGGTGTCGCCGTGGAAGTGACGCTGGTGATTCTTGTGGTGGGCCTGACCACCGGCTTGCTAACGGAATCCGCCAAGCGAACGGAGGGTGTGGGCGCGGACATCATGGTTCAGCCGCCGTCCGCGTCCATCTTTGCGGCATTCAGCGGCGCGCCAATGCCGATCAGCATCGCGGAAAAACTGAGAAAGCTGGATTACGTTCAGGCTGTAGCTCCGGTGCTGGTGCAGTTCAATTCGGTGAACGGCCTCGACATCGTATACGGACTCCAGCCAGACACGTTTCGTTCCGTCTCGGGAGGATTTGTGCTGCACGCAGGCCACGGGCTCGAGGCTCCGGACGACATTTTAGTGGACGATGTTTACGCGCGAGCGAAGGACGTCCACGTTGGGCAGACGCTACATATCCTCGGGCACGATTTCCACATCGCGGGGATCGTTGAGCACGGAAAAGGCGCGCGCCTGTTCGTATTGATGTCAACGCTCCAACAGATGTCCGGCGCGATCGATAAGGCATCGATCTTCTTCATCAAATGCGACCGGAGCGACCACACGGCGGCCGCCATGGACGAAATCCACCAGCTTCTCCCGGGCTACGAAATCCGTCCTCTGAAAGACTTCATATCGCTGATGACCTCCTCGAATCTCCCGGGTTTGAGCGCCTTCATCAGCGTGATGATCGGAATTGCGGTGGCCATCGGCTTCCTGGTGATTTTCCTCTCGATGTACACCACGATTATCGAGCGCACGCGCGAGATCGGAGTCCTGAAATCGCTGGGAGCGTCGAAGAGCTATATCGTCGAGATCGTGCTGAGCGAGACCATCCTGCTTTGCATTCTGGGGAGCGCGTTTGGCGTGGGATTGAGCTTTCTGATGCGCTGGGTGTTCATTTCAGCGTTCCCCTCGATGACGATCCTGATTTTGCCGAGATGGGTGTTGTTCTCGAGCGTCATTGCGATCGCCGGAGGATTGTTGGGCGCTTCCTATCCCGCGTGGATTGCCAGCCGGAAGGATCCGGTCGAAGCTCTGGTTTACGAGTGAGAGAAGTTTTTGACGCCCGGCTGCGAGAAAGCCGCGCGGACGGCGGATTCCGCAGACGCTACAGATATCATCTTTCTAGGTGGAAATAGCGAGCGCGACTAAGATAATTTTACGTGCGGATGATTCGATTTCGTGCGGGGGTTTGCTGGGGAGCCGGCGTTGGAAGCCATACTCAAGACGGAAGGCGTTTGGAAAGTATACCGTTCCGGTAAAGTGGACGTGGCAGCGCTGCGCGGGGTGGACGTCCAGGCGCTGCCCGGCGAGTTCGTCTGCATCATGGGGCCGTCGGGATGCGGGAAATCGACGCTTCTGCACGTCATCGGAGGTCTGGCGCAGGCGAGCCGCGGCCGAGTGCTTCTCGACGGGAACGATCTGACAGCCATGAGCGATCCCGAAAGGACGATGCTGCGGCGGCACAAAGTGGGATTCGTTTTTCAAAGGTTCAATCTTCTCCCGACGCTCGATGCGCGGCACAACATCGCGCTGGCGCAGCATATCCACGGCAATGGATTCGATCCGCACCGTTTCGACGTGGTGGTGGACCTGCTCGGGCTGCGTCAAAGGCTCCATCACAAGCCTTCCGAGCTTTCCGGCGGAGAGCAGCAGCGCGTGGCGATTGCGCGGGCGATCGTCACTGAACCGAAAATCCTGCTGGCCGACGAGCCGACGGGCAATCTCGATACTAAAAGTTCCGAAAGCGTTCTGTCGCTTCTGCGAGGATTGAACAGAGACCTGGGACAGACAGTCGTCATGATCACGCACAACCCGGACGCCGCCACCTATGGAACTCGAGTGCTGCACATGCGCGACGGGCTGGTGGTGAACGGGTCGGCGCTCCACTGAGATGAAGAGCCTGTGGCGGGGAATCGTCGGGACGATTTTCTGGTCGTATGAGCGCGGAAGCTGGCCGTACGACGTGATGGTGCTGGCGATTCTTGCGTTTGTGCTGCTCACGCCGCGGAGCTGGTTTCACGATCAACCGCAACTGCCGGCTCATCAGGACTCCCAGGTGCGTCTAATCGCTCAGGACGGCGCGAACCAAACGCGAACCTACCGCGTGGAGGCCGCCCTGCTCGATACGAACAATCGCGCGGCCGCCCCGGCTCCCGAACTCGAGCGCAAGACACACGATGTCCTCAGCCGGAACGTTGACGATCTGAGGGGCCGGAGATTCCAGGTGGTGCGAATCAACGCGGTGCGGGCGGGCGACGGATCGATCGAGTCGTACGACGTGATCGTCCGGCCGTGACTTTCCTCTTATAAAGAATGATTGAAAACCAGGACACGCGAGCCGTCTCCGCCGGAGCTTCCGACTGGTCGAATCGAATCCTGTTATTGGGCGCAGCGGGAATTTTATTCCTCACGCAGTACCCCTTCGAATTTTCATCCCACGGCAAGCCACACAGGGGCATTTCGCCGTTGATGCTCGGGTACGGAGCGAAGAGCGGCGCCATGGACGTCTTACTGAACATTTTGCTCTTCGTTCCGTTCGGATTTGCGATTGGCGGCAAGCTCCGGAGGCGCAACAGTCTGAAATCGGCGCTGTTTTACTCCGCGATTGCCGGATGCGTTTTTTCCTATATGGTTGAGCTTGCACAGCTGTACATCCCGCAGCGGGATTCAGGCTGGCTCGACGTGCTCACGAACAGTACGGGCGCGGTAGCCGGCTGTCTTCTCTTTGCCGCCCTTGGAGCGGGGTTGTTCAAGCGGCTGTCGAGGGCGCAAGGCTTTCTTGAGAGATGGTCCACGCCTGCCCGGGTAGCGCTGGTTCTCATCGTCTATTTGGGACTCTGGACTCTTGCCTCAGCTTTCCTGGTTCGTGAGACGAGCGTGCGCAACTGGAATCGCAGCTCCTTTCTAGCGATTGGTAACGCGGCCGGCAGCCGGCAGTCGTGGTCCGGGCAATTACTCGAACTCCAGATCTGGGACCACACCGTATCGCCGCAGGGCGCAGTGTGGTCCTCAAGCGCACAGGTAACGGCAGGGGAGAGTCCTGTTGCGAGCTTCGATTTTCGGACCACTCCTCCGCGGCAAGAGAACTGCAAACTTCTTATTCCGCTGGTTGCAAGACGCGGGCAAGTGAACGCGGAGCAATTCAATGGCGCTTCCGCCCGCCCGGTCACGGATCTAGTTGACATCATCCGTCGAACCCGGCAATTTTCGATCCGGGCTGTTTTTCAGCCCGGCGAAGGACCGGGAGCGAACGGGAGGATCGTGTCGCTTTCGCCCTCCCCGGCTCATTCCGATCTCTACCTCGGACAAAATAATGGTTACCTCATGTTCTGGTTTTGGAGCCGTTCTTCTACGGGCAGACCTGCTCTTCTGTTGAGGATTCCCGACCTGCTCACGGCGGGTTCCAGCAACGACATTCTTTTCTCCTACGACGGATCCAATCTGCGGCTCTACGCAAATGGACGGGAAATGGAAAGCTACCGCCTCGGCCCCGGCGCTGCCCTTGCCAGCCACTTCCGGCGCCTGAAGACAGTCGAGCTGAAGGGCTACAAGGACATCTACTACACGATCGTTTTTTTTCCGGCGGGCGGCTTTCTGGGTATCGCCTTCAGCAAACGACGCTGGCGCTGGTTCGAACTGTACGGCCTGTTGATCCTGGCCGGATTGCCGGCACCGCTCGTTTTTGAGCGGGTCTTGATTTCGCGAGGAGGTTCGTTTTCGCGCGTGGACTTCGCGCTCTCTGCGGGAATAGTTCTCCTGGGCTTTCTGTGGGCCAGGGCCGACCCTGCATCCGACGCGAGCGAGTCCAGCAGAGGCGAACTAATCTAGGGTTGCGATCCGCGAAGAAGGCGGATCGCTTCCGGTAATCCTGCGTCGCGCTGTCCGTTTGCAGAGCCGGCCTCGCGGTTTGCGTTTGTCTCTTCCTGGTCAGCCGCCTCGCCAGGCGCGAGGAAGAGATTGGCCTGGAGGCCGTGCTGCTTGGTATAGAGCTCGTAGTAGCGCCCACCCGCGGCATAAAGCGATTCGTGCGTGCCGCGTTCGATGATGCGTCCGGCCTCGATCACCAGGATCTGGTCGGCGCGACGGATCGTCGAAAGCCGGTGGGCGATGACGAAAGTGGTCCGGCCGCGCATGAGGTAGCGCAATCCTTCCTGGATCAGCGCTTCGGATTCGGAATCCAGGCTCGAAGTGGCTTCGTCGAGGATCAAAATACGCGGATCCGCGAGGATGGCGCGAGCGATCGAAACACGCTGCTTCTGCCCGCCGGACAGCTTGACGCCCCGCTCGCCCACGACCGTATCGTACTTCTCCTCGAAGGTTTCGGCGAACTCGTCCACTCGAGCCACACGGCACGCGGCGAGAATCTCCTGGCTGGTCGCACCGGGCCTGCCGAACGCCACGTTTTCGCGAATCGTGCCGTCGAAGAGAAAGCTCTCCTGCAGCACGACGCCCAATTGCTTGCGGAAAGAGTCGAGCTTAACGGCGGCGAGATCCATGCCGTCCACAACTACACGGCCGCCAGCGGGTTTGTAGAACGCGGCGATGAGTCCGATGATTGTGGATTTGCCCGCGCCAGAGGGGCCAACCAGCGCCGTCACCATATCCGGTGCGGACCGGAAGCTCACGTCGCACAGCACCGGCTTTTTCGAATCGTAAGAGAAGTCGACGTTCTGGAAGTCGACTCGACCCTCGATTCGACCGAGCTCGAGTATTCGCGCCGCATCCACGTTCTCGGGTGTTTCCTGCAAGACTTCGCGGGTGCGCTCGAGGCCGGCCAGCGCTTCCGTAATTTGCGGACCGATGCTGGCGATCTGCGCCACCGGCGCAACCAGCATTCCGAGGAACATGGTGTAAGCGAAAAAGCTGCCGGGCGTCATTTTGCCAGCAAGGATTTGATGCGCGCCGAGCAGCATGATTATGGCGCTGATGATTCCGACGAGGACGGTGGCCGACAGACTCATCAGGGAAGTCGCCGTGAGCGTCTTCAGCACGTTGTCGAGCAGGCGTTGGGCCCCCGCAAAGAACACTCTTTCTTCGCGTTCCTCGGCGTGGTAGCCCTTCACGACGCGGACGCCTCCCAGAGTTTCCGTGAGGCGGCCAGTGACCTCCGCGTTGATTTTGGGCCGCGCGCGATAAATCGGGCGGATGAATTTGAAGGCGCGGCTCAGGCTGACTCCGAAGACGACCAAACCGGCGGAAGCCGCGAGCGTCATAACCAGGCTGGCTCGAAAAAGATAAATGAGCGCGAAGACGGCGGTCATGGCGCTGCCGACGAAGCCCACGAGGCCCGTCCCGAGCAGGTTCCGCACGCCTTCCACGTCGCTCATAATGCGCGAAACGAGGACGCCCGTCTTGTTCGTATCGTAGAAAACAACCGGCAGCCGCCCGATGTGCGCCTGTACTTTCAGGCGCAACTCCGTGATCATGCGCTGCGCGGATTTCGACATCAGCTGCGTCAAGGCATACGACGTGATGCCCTGGACGACCGTTGCCGCGAGAACGGCCAGAACGATTGGCACGAGAAGCCGGACCTGTTTTCTCAGGATGACGTTGTCGAGCAGATATTTCGTCGAGCCGGGAAGGACCAGACCGGAAACGCGATTGACCAGCATCAGCGTGAGGCCGCCTGCCAGGATGCTCCGCCGGGGTTTCAGAAGCGCCCAGACATCCGGCAGAAGCTTCCACGGCTGCTTCATTTGTGCCGATTTCGTGCGCTCCGGTGTGGTGGAATCGGCCATGTCGGGCAGCGTCTCAGTGATTTTTCTTCGACTGCGGTGCGCCGGGAAATTGCGGGTCCATGGTATCGCAAGGGCGCGCCGCGTATCCAAATTGGATGTCCTGAAACGAAACGCGACTCCGACAGGCCTTCGCTGGCGCGACAAAGGGGGGGAAACCCGCGGACCCACTGGCGCAGCGAGCGAACGTTGTTCGCCCAAGCCGAGAGGTGTAGACTTTTTTCATGGCACGGAAACAGAAGAAGAAGAAGAAAAAAGGCGCAAAGGCAATGGCCGCGAAGCGGAACAAGAGCACTCGCCGCAAAAGGCCGGTGCGCGCCAGCAACGGCAGCTCGGGTTCGCGCGCTCGAATTCATCAGGGCGTCGCGCTGGAACGAGGCGGGCAGTCGGGAGACGTTCAGGGCCTGTCAAGCATGGAGGAGGCGGACTCGGAGAGTGTTTCTGAACTCGTTGAGGAAGGGCAGGCCTTCGAAGCGGGCATCGTTGACGGTGTGGAGAACGCTCCCGATGCCGATGAAGGCGCGGTCCGGACCGGCGAAGTCCCCGAAGATGACGTCAGTCCCGAATATCGCGACTATCGCGAACGCAAGGACTAGGCTTTCTCCCCCGAACTTAGCAGCTCTTCCGAAAGAATCCGCCCTGCGCGTGACTTCAATGCATCTGCATCCGTGTTTTCTCCAACACATGCCGCACTCGACGACCCGTATAATGACGGCGCATGAGAGATCAGTTCCTCGCCGCTCTCAACTGGCTGCTCGGGCCGGAAACGGCAGGTTCCGCCTCATCCGATCAAATTATTGATCTCGGGATTGGGAGTTCGCCTGGACCCGCTCTGATAGGGCAGCCCGCGCGGCCGAAGCAGGCCCGCCTCTGGCCCCGCTGGATCTTTCTTCGTGCGCTGGGACTCATCTACTTCTCGGCGTTCTACTCACTCTATTTTCAAATTAAGGGCCTTATCGGTCCGGACGGAATCCTGCCCGCCGGCGATTACCTGAAAGCGATCGCTGCGTCGCCTACCGTTCGCGGGGTGAAGTATTGGTTCGCTCCCACTCTTCTCTGGTTCGGTTCGAGTGACCGTGCCCTGATGCTGATTTGCTGGATTGGATTGATCGCCTCCGTGCTTTTGGTCCTCAATTTCTGGCCGCGCGGAATGCTTTTCGCCTGCTTCATTTGTTTTCTCTCGTTCATCGCGGCAGCGCAGGATTTCGCCAGCTATCAATCGGACGGGATGCTTCTCGAGGCAGGTTTCATCTCGCTCTTCTTCGCGCCGCCCGGTTTGTGGCCCGGGCTTGCGGCGAACGACAGCCCGTCGCGGCTGAGCATGTTCCTGCTGCAATGGGAATGGTTTCGCATCTACTTCGAATCCGGCGCCGTCAAGCTCCTGAGCGGCGATCCGTCGTGGCGGCACCTCACGGCGATGGACGATTACTATCAGAACGGCCCCCTGCCCACTTGGATCGGCTACTACACCGAGCATCTTCCGCACTGGTTCCACGCCTCGACGGTCATCCTGACGTTTGCGGCAGAGCTGGGGCTGGTGTGGCTGCTGTTTTTGCCGCGACGATTTCGCATCGCGTGTTTCTGCATTGTTACACCGTTCCAGATCGGCATCATTCTCACGGCCAACTACGCCTTCCTCAATTGCCTGGTGTTGTCCCTGGGCTTTTTGCTGCTCGACGACCGCGTCATTGAGTGGGTTCTCCCTAAGAACTTGCGCAGTGTGGCGGAATGGAAACCCGCTTCCTTTGAGGCGCTCTCCCGAGCGCGCGGATGGTGGAAGAACCGGCGACAAGCGTTAGAGCCGCTGCGCCTGACCGTTTCTTCGATATGTCTGGGGCTGGTTTTCTACGTAGCCACAGTGCAGCTCATCGGGATGTTTATCCCCGGTCTGCCGCTCCCGCTGCAGCCTGTTGAGTGGCTCGAACCGTTCCGGATCGCCAACCAGTACGGCCTCTTCGCCGTCATGACGCACGAGCGTTACGAAATCGA
Organism: Candidatus Acidiferrales bacterium; assembly: GCA_035277685.1. Classification (GTDB taxonomy): domain Bacteria; phylum Acidobacteriota; class Terriglobia; order Acidiferrales; family UBA7541; genus Palsa-295. The sequence continues at coordinate 2,039 of DATEKA010000159.1, read as the reverse complement.
ATTTCAAGGTTCGCTCGACGGGAAAACGTGGACTCCTTACTCGTTTCGCTACAAGCCGCAGGATCCAAAAAAGGCGCCCGGGATTTACGCCCCCTACCAGCCGCGATTTGAATGGAACCTGTGGTTCGCGTCTTTGGGCTCGTGGCAGCAATACAAATTTGTGGTCTGGACGGAAGAACGCCTGCTGCAAAAGTCGCCGGACGTGTTGGAATTATTCGCCGCCAATCCATTCCCCATATCTCCGCCGAAGGAAGTTCGCTCCGTGGTTTACCAATACTGGTTCACGAGCTTGGAGGAGAAGCGGAAGACTGGAGATTGGTGGCGGCGCGAACTTCTGGGCGAGTACGCGCCCGCGCTCGCCATGCGGCCGAACGGCAGGCCCGCGGTGATCGAGACGCCTCTCGGCAATCCGTCAGCGCCTTAGACTCGACGGAAATCGACGGCTTCTTGTCGATGCACCGGGCAGGGATGTTTTGCCTCCTTACCGGATTTTCGCTAGCCTGTCTTGTGATAGAAAAGCCGTCATGAAACGCAGCTCGAAATCTTCGCGCACACCGTCGGAATCCGAAGTCACTCCCGTACAGGTGGTCGGCCATCTGGCGACGATCTCGAAGCCTGCCAGCATTCGCGAGATCGCGCACGCACTCGGCCTGAAGCACTCCGGCCGGCGCTTTCTTCCGCGCGTGATTCAGCAACTAAAGCGCAAGGGTGAAGTCGAGGAGCAGGGGAACCGGTACCGTCTCGCGGGGCGGCGGGCAGCGAAGCCGGCTCCTCATCGCGAAACCACTCATACGGAAACGCTAGCTGTTCATAAAGAACCGCTCGTTCCCGTCAAAGCGCCTCAGCGATCGCGCGATCCGCATCTCGTCGAGGGGCGCATTGTCGCTCACCGCGAGGGATACGGGTTCGTGGTCCCAGACGCGCCGATTCCCGGTGTGGATGGCGACCTCTTCATCCCACGCGACAGCATCAACGATGCAATGCACGGCGACCGCGTTCTTGCGCGCATTGGGCGGCGGCGTCCAGATGGACGCGCGGAAGGGCGCATTGTGCAAGTCCTTCAGCGCGAGCACCCGACTGTGGTCGGTCTGTTCCGCTACGGACCGCATGGGAACCACGTCCTGCCCTATGACATCCGCATTCATCACGAGATTTTCATCCCGCCCGGCCAGGAATTGACTCCCGAGCTATCGCGGAAAATTGGCGCGGGATCAAAGGGCGAAGCTTACCGCCATCTTCGCCTGCCGGAACTCGATGGCTCCGTCGTCAACGTTGAGATCACGCGTTTTCCAAAGGGCGGGCTTGCGCCTGCCGGCCACGTGCTGGAAATTCTCGGGCGACCCGGCGAAATCGGCGTTGACACGGAAATCATTATTCGCAAGCATCATCTTCCATACGTTTTTTCGGGCGAAGCGCTGGCGGAAGCGCGCGCGACTCCGCAGCAGATTTCGGGACACGATCTGCGCGACCGGCGCGATTTCCGCCATCTGCCAATCGTCACCATTGACGGCGAAACGGCGCGTGATTTCGACGATGCCGTATACATTTCCGCTCGCGCTGACGGCGGCTACGAGCTTCAAGTCCACATCGCGGATGTCGCGCATTACGTCCACGCGGGTTCGGCGCTCGACCGCGAGGCTCGCGTGCGCGGCACATCCGTCTATTTTCCGAACCGCGCCGTCCCCATGCTGCCGGAAGAATTGTCGAACGGGATTTGCTCGCTGAATCCGCATGTCGAGCGCCTCGTGATGAGCGTCCTGATGGAATTGGACGCGTCCGGAGAAATGATTTCCGCCGCCTTCACACCCGGCGTGATTCGCTCGGCAGAGCGCATGACCTACACCAACGTACACAAAGTGCTTGAAGGCGACCCTGAGATGACCTCGCGTTACGCTCATCTTGTGAATCGATTCCGCGAGATGAAGGAGCTGGCTCTTCTGCTGAATCGGCGCCGCAACGCCCGCGGGTCCATCGATTTCGACCTGCCGGAGCCCGTGATCGAGTTCGACGAATCGGGCAGCATGTTGAGCATCGTCCGC
>DATEKA010000158.1:0-13271 GCA_035277685.1 Candidatus Acidiferrales bacterium | reverse complement strand
AGGTTCGGAAACCGGAAAATCAATCGCTCCTGTTCGGCGCGCCCTGAGTATGGAGCATAGTTTCACTTCGGTTATCCACGAACAGCTAAAGAAAACCTTTGGCGACGAAGGCGACCAGGTCTTTAAGGCTTCGCTTCTCCTGCAATACATCAACATCAAGACGAGGTCAGCTCAGCGGGGATCAAAAGCCCGTGGAAGTTTTGCAAATCTTTATGCGATCTATGTTTTGGTGGAAGACTATCTCAAAAAGAACTTCGAAAAGTCCGGCAAATACAAGAACTACGAAGGAGCGAGGTTCGCAGCCCTCTTTCAACGACAGAGGGAACTTCCTTTCGGTCAGAAACTCCAGAACCATGCGCTAAACCATCGGCTTAATGAGGAGTTTCATAAGTATTTTCCCACGGCACAGGTCCAGCCAATCATTCGGAACGTCGAGAGCAATCGATATTGGTTCAATGAGCGCCTGCTCTGGGTTGAGGTCGGAAAGAAGCGGTTCAACGTCGCGAAGGTGGTCAATGCGATCATCGACGAGTACATCCTTGCAAAGCAGGATGCTTTTCGTAGGTTCATCGAATCGTTCGAGCGGTTGAGGGAGATTGACCAGAAGGGTTCCGGGGAAGCAACAGAACTGATCCTCAGCATGCTTGAGCCAAACGTAGACGCTCGGATCTTCGAAATCGTCAGCTTCAGCATTCTCAAGTTCTATTATCACGACCAGATCGTCTACTTCGGGTTTGATCGGGACAACCTCGATGAAGAGAATCTAACCCTTTACAAGACCGGCCGGACCAACGCGAACGACGGTGGAATCGATTTTGTAATGCGGCCCCTCGGTCGTTTTTTTCAAGTGACGGAAACGACTGACGTCAAGAAATATTTCCTCGACATCGACAAAATTCAGAAGTACCCGATCACATTTGTGATCAAGTCGAGTGACCCAGTGCTTCAATTGGCGCGAAACCTTCGCGAGAAGGCCAGAGAGCAATACCCTGTCACGAGCGTCGTTCGGAAGTACATGAAGTGCATCGAGGAGATTATCAACGTTCCCATTCTGGCTGAGCGATTGAAGGAGGCGATCCAAAAGGACCATCTGCGAAATATCATCGACGAAATCGTCAGACAAAGTAAAGTTGAGTTCAATTACCCAGAGATTGAAGAGTGATCCGTTTTCCCCGTGGTCGGATCCTGCCTGACAGCTTCCGACAATTCCATCGCGCTACTGGAAGGTGGTCGAAGTGTCGAGCTACCACGCGGTCGTGTACTGGAGAACACAGAAACACAGGCAGTGTTCTGGTCGAAAGATACCCCTCGCGTTCTGCGCTGAGCCGGACAAGGGTGAACACAGGAACACACGCAGTGTTCACCCCTAAATATAGGCGTTCCGTTCACCTGGGTCCCGCCGCAAATCTCGGTCGAACAACAGACTTGTGGAAGATGCCTCTGAAATAAAGACCGCGGAAGAAAACCTTGATTTGGGCGGGAGCGACCCGGGTGTTTGTGCGGTTTTGCCGCCCAAACCTGCTCACCGGGTCGCTCCCGCCCAAATTGTTTCTTGAATGCGCCAGGCGTTTCGTCCGCTGTCGGAAGGGAGAAAACGAAACAAGAATATTTTTGAAATCGTGCGCGTATTTTTTCTTTGGGGAGTTTTTCCGAGTTCTTGCCCATTAGTATAAATAGAGGGGCAGTTCGCCAAGCCTTCCCTCCAATCTTCCTCAGAATTCCGCACAGTCATGCGCTCTACTTCTGACAGTACCGATTTGTTTCATCTCCAAGCAACCCAAGGGACCACAGGGGAAAAGGGCATCTCTACTGATGAATTGCTCGCATTGCGCGCGTTTTTTCTCTTGCTCGATGCGTGGGATCGAAACAGCAAGCCCGCCGCTCCCGTTGACACGCAGACCGAATCGGCGCAAGGTGAGCGGCACGCCCAGCCAGTCACCACGCGCCGACAGAGGGCCGCATGAGACAAGCCGTCTTGTACGCAAGAGTGTCGAGCAAGGACCAGGAGCGCGAAGGTTTTTCCATCCCCGCACAACTGAAATTTCTCCGCGAATACGCGCAGAGCCACGAGTTCAACGTCCTGCGCGAATTCGTGGACGTAGAGACCGCCAAAACGACTGGCCGAAAACAATTCGGTGAGATGGTGCGCTTTCTGCGCGATCACAAAATGTGCCGCGTCGTTTTGGTGGAGAAGACCGACCGGCTGTATCGGAACTTCCGCGATTGTGTGACCCTCGAAGACCTTGACGTTGAAATTCACCTGCCCAAAGAAGGCCAGATCATCAGCAAGGATTCGAAGTCACAGGCGAAGCTCGTTCACGGCATTCAGCTTGTCATTGCCCGAAACTACATCGAGAACCTGCGCGATGAAGTGCGCAAAGGCATGCGCGAGAAAGCAGCTCAGGGCATCTACCCGAGCCGGCCACCGCTCGGCTACCGGAACAACAAATTGCTGCGCACCATTGAGGTTGACCCAGGCAATGCACCGATCGCGCAGCGAATGTTTGAGCTATACGCAACAGGTTCGTACTCGCTTGCCACGCCGAGCCGTAGCTCGCGCCTTTCGCGAGCGAAGGCTGGTGGGCCTGGACTGACTTGAACAGTCGACCTCGCCCTTATCAGGGGCGCGCTCTAGCCACCTGAGCTACAGGCCCGTGGGAGAATCCTATGATACGGTCGCCATCGCTGAGGGTCAAGGCAGGCCCCTGCTCGCAATTAACGTGACCAAAGAACGCGTTCCGCGCAGGCGCCGCGCTGCACCTCCGCCTGCCCCGCGACACCCGGCATTTCCACATCGAGAGTAGAATCCTCTAAACCCCCGGGAACCTTTCTACATCCCGGAGGTATCCACCTATGCAAAGGCAATTGAAGCCGATGCGGAAAACAGTCCAGGAATGAATCTGGTTACCGACGAGGAGCTGATGCTTCAGGTTCGCAGCGGCGAAGGCGAGACGCTGGGGGTGTTGTTCGAGCGTTATCACGGCCCCCTTTTCAATTTCTACGCCAGGCTGATGGGCGACCGCACCGTCAGCGAGGACCTCGTCCAGGAGGTTTTTCTGCGAATCCTGCGCTACCGCGACACCTACCAGCCCGGCACTCCGTTTCGTCCCTGGATGTACCAGATCGCCCGGAACGCTCGCATGGACCACTATCGAAAAACTCCCCGCCTCGAAACCTTCGAGCCCGACATGCTTCCTCCCGTCGCGCCCCACGATTCCGCACAGCAGCAACAGGAGGGCGCCCTGCTCCACCGCGCTCTCATGCGGCTCTCCGATGAAAAACGCGAAGTCCTCATCCTCGCCCGCTTTCAGGAGCTGAAGTACACAGAAATAGCGCGGCTGCTTGGCGTCGAGCTGAATACCGTCAAAACACGCGTGCATCGCGCGCTTCAGGATCTGCGCGAAGCCTTCCGCGAGCTCGAGCGCGGCGCACGCAAGAATGCGCCCTCCGCCGCGCCAAATATTTCCCTGGGGAGAGCAGGCCAATGAAATGTGAACAGATTGCCGAACTCCTGCCGGATTTCCTCCGCAGGGGCCTGAACCCCGAGCAGACCGAGATCGTCGAGCGCCATCTGGCCGAGTGCGCTGATTGCCGCGACGAAGTGGCCGTCTGGGACAAGCTCGCGCTCCTTCCCGCCGCCGAGCCCAGCCCCGCTGCTCGTCATCGGTTTGAAGAAATGCTGCGCGTCTACGAAGCTGGTCGTGAAGAACGCCCCACCCCGCGTTTGACCGCGCCTCGCCCCGCGTCGCTATGGGCCGGCTTCCGCTGGCTGCACTCTCCGCTTGTGCAGGTGGCCGGAAGCCTGGCCCTCCTCGCGGTCGGTTTCCTTCTCGGCGCCGGCTTGAACCGCGGCCGCTCGCAATCCGACGACCTGGCCGCCATGCGTTCCGAACTGTCCAACATGCACCAGATGGTCGTCCTTTCCATGCTTCAGCAGCAGTCCGCGAGCGAGCGGCTCCAGGCCGTCAGCTACAGCCAGCGCGAAGAGCAACTCGAGCCGCAGGTGCTTTCCGCCTTGCTGCATACGCTCCGCTACGACTCGAGCGTGGACGTTCGCCTGGCTGCTCTCGATGCGCTCAGCCGCCATGCGGCACAGCCCCAAGTCCGCGTTGGCGTCACCAACGCGCTCCAGGCGCAGCAATCTCCGCTCGTTCAGGTGGCTTTGATTGACCAGCTCCTCGAGTGGCGCGGTCCGGACGCCGTCCAGCGCCTTCGCAGTTTTCAGCAGTCCCCAAACCTGAACCCCACCGTGCGCGAACGTACTGAGTGGGCGCTCAGCAAGCTCCAGTGAGGTGATGCCGTGCGCAGATTCTCCATTCCTCGGCCTTTAGCGGCGCTCGCAGCCGCACTGCTTCTGCTTCCCGCGATCCGTTGCCGAACCGCTTCGGCATCCCCTGCTTCCCATTCCCGCGACGATTGGGACGATTTCGCGGTCAAAGCTCAGGAAACCATCCAAAAATCCTTCGTCCTGCCCGCCGATTCGCGCAAGTCTCTCGACATTGACAACGTCTGGGGCTCCATCGAGGTCGTCGGCGGCTCAGGCAACCAGGTCCAGGTGACCATCTCCAAGACCATCCGCGCGAAATCCGATTCCGCCCTCCAGCAGGCTCGCAAGGAAGTCACTCTCGACGTTACTCAGAATGGCGGCGCCCTCAAGCTCTACGTCAACGGCCCCTTCCGCTGCAATTGCGACGATTGCCGCGATCGTCACGATGAACGCGACTACGTCGTCCAGATGGATTTCAAACTCCAGGTGCCTCAGCAGATCGATCTTCAGGCCCGCACCGTGAATGGCGGCCGCGTAAGCGTCAAGAACGTCGCGGGCAACTTCGAGGTCCGCAACGTCAACGGCGCGATTGATATGGACTCCATCGCCGGCTCCGGCAGCGCGCGCACCGTCAACGGCCCCGTTACCGTCTCGTTCCGCCAGAATCCTCGCGCGAATTCCGACTTTCGCACAATTAACGGCGCCGTCGAGCTCCGATTCCAGCAGGGCCTCGACGCCGCGTTTCGCATGAAGACCTTCAACGGCGGCATTTACACGGATTTCCCCGTCACTGCGCTCCCGCTTCGTCCCGTTTCGGAGGAGCGCCACGACGGGAAAATAGTTTTCCGCGCCGATCGCATGACCGGAGTTCAGATCGGTTCCGGTGGTCCCGAGATTCAGATTCAAAATCTAAATGGAGATATTCGCGTTCTCGAAAACCATGAATAAACCAGCAAAGTGGTTCCCGATAGCATTCTCAGTGGTTGTGCTCGCAGGTATCGGCTTGGCCGCGCCCTGTTCGTATGCTCAGTCCGTCTCGGCATCCGGCCCCGATCGCATTGCGGTGAAACTCGACGATCCCTCGCGCCCTGCCCTGGTGAAAGCCAGCCTCGTGAACGGCAGCATCACCGTCAAAGCCTACGATGGTCAGCAAGTGATCGTCGAAGCCCGTTCGCGCGGCGCCGAGCCCGAGAAACCCGCTCCCAGCGGCCTGCACCGCCTCGATGTCTCGCGCACCGGCCTTACCGTCGAAGAGGAAAACAACGAGGTGCGCATCGGCAGCGATTCGTTCATGCACCCCGTCGATCTCACGATTTCCGTTCCGGTGCGCACCTCTCTCAAACTCAGCGCCGTAAACGACGGCGACATCGTCGTCACCGGAGTCGATGGCGAAATGGATGTCAACGACGTGAATGGCGCCGTCACCCTCAACCACGTTTCCGGCAACTGCGTTGCCCATGCTTTGAACGGCCGCATCCTCGCCACGTTCGTCAGAGTCAATCAGAAGCCCATGGCCTTCAGTTCGCTCAACGGTGATATTGACGTCACCTTTCCCCCCGGCCTCAAGGCCAACCTGAACATCCGCTCCGACCGCGGCGACATCTTCAGCGATTTCGACGTTCAGCTCCAGGCTGCGGCGCCCAAGCAGGTTGTCGAAGGCAGCGAAGGACACGGCGGCAAGTACCGCGTCAAAATCGACCGCAGCGTTCACGCCATCGTCAACGGCGGCGGCCCGGAAATTCAGTTCACCAATTTCCAGGGTTCCATCTATATCCGCAAGGGCGGCGCCGCGCGCTAGAGTCCACTCTGACCCCTTACGCGCTCGCCGCTCCGATGCTCGGCGGAAGCCAGAGGTCGATGGACGTCGCAAAATGCAATCCTACTGCGAACCCGTCCCCCGCGCGGTCGCAGTAGGCGATCCGGCCCCGGACCGAAACGTCCTCGTACAGGAATCGGACCATCGCCGTCGTGCCCGGCACCCAATCGCGGGCCGTCCGGATGCGAAGCCCATGATGACTCGCGTTCTCCGTTGTCGCTGCCTCGCGAATCCCCATCAGGTCCCACAACTCCACTCTGATTTTCGCTCGCCGCCGTAGTTCTCGCCGCCGCTGATCCCCATTCCTTCGCCCTACGCCGGCGGACCGTCTCTGGTAATACAGGAAGACCGCCAGCACGAGCACCACGGCGCCCGCGAACGTTATGATTGTGATCGCCCAGATCACACGCCGGCCTCGACGCTGTCTCCGCGCAGCTCTGCTTTCCCTTGAACCATTCTACGGCCACTCCGGATGCCCGCGCCGCTCCATGCCTATGTTTCAAGCTGTCTCCCTCTGCGCGCTCCTTCTCGTCTTGACTGGCGGTGTCAGTCTCTCGCTCTGGACAGACACTCGCCTTTGAGGTAAGATAGTCTTACCATGCAGACCAAACTCTCTACCAAGGGCCAAGTCGTTTTGCCGGGACCCCTTCGACGCAAGCTCGGACTCGAGCCCGGTGATTCCTTGGACGCAACCGTGCAAAACGGTCGTCTCGTTCTGTCGCCCCGCAGGAACTCCCCGCACAAAGGCAGGATTGTCACCGACCCCATTACCGGTCTCCCAGCCCTCACTGCTGGAGCCACCGCCCCTCGTTTGACGAGTAAGCAGGTGCGCGAGATTCTCGACGAATTTCCATGACCTACCTGCTGGATGTAAACGCGCTCGTCGCGCTCGGCTTCGTTCAACATGAATTCCATGAAAGAGTGGCCCGGTGGGTGCGCTCGCTGAGGTCGAAGGCCGCTTCCGGACTCGCAACCTGTCCGATCACGGAGCTTGGTTTTGTCCGCGTCCTCGCACAGGCCCCGCAATATGGATTTAGCGTTGGCCAGGCGCGGCAGTTGCTGCACAGGTTGAAATCGGCCGAAGTCGTCCCCTTCACGTTTGTTCCCGACGATCACGACGCTTCTCGTCTGCCACAGTGGGTTAAAGCGGCGCGACAAACCACCGACGGGCACCTGGCCGAGCTCGCCAGGTCGAAAGGCGCCGTGCTGGCAACCCTGGATCGGAAAATCCCGCGCACATTTCTGATTCCCCTTTAATCGCGCTGCACGACGCTCAGAGTACTTCAGCTCGACAGGATTCGGTCGTTTTCCAGAACCATCCCGGTCGCTAGTTCGCGCTTTCTGCGCTGCTTCCGCAGCCCGTACCTCCACCGCAGCCATCCGAACACCAGGATCGCCAGGCAACAAACCTCGATGTACACCTTCTCCCCGTCGAACGGGTCCACCGGCGTGTTCTTCAGGTTCGGGTCCGTGAAGATGCTGTGCCAGAAGAGCGCGATGGCCGCCGCATAAATCACGAAATGGAACGATTTCCACAATCGCCGCCCAAGCCGCAGCCGGAAGTACGACGTGACCGCCACAAGCGCGATGCAGTAGAGCGCAACCGCACCGATCGTGTTCTCGAGCGGCTGGCTCGGCGAATGCACCGGATAGATCACGTCAATAATCCGAAAGCGCGCTTTCGACGAGAATAGCAGCACCACCGGATGCAGAATGCACGTGGCCAGCACTCCGTATCCCGTCCAGTTATGAATGCGGAAAATGTTGAATCGCCGGTGCGGCCAATATCGCCACGGGCTGTAGCGCATTGCAATCAGCAATCCCAGCGCGAGATTCGCCGTCACCAGCCCCACCGCCACCAGCCCCACATCCGCCGACAGGTCAATTGCGTTCATTCACTTTCCTTGCACACCCCGCTGCACATCATTCTCCCTTTTGACTCCCGCACTCGCGATATGTCGCGCTCCGAACGTCCGCCTTATGAGCCCGCCCTCGGCCTCACCCTGCCACTACGCCAGACGCGCAAAGCTTTCAGACGTATGCCAGCCGAAAAACGGTTTCCCTCAAACTTCGACTCTCTTCGGCTTCCAGGGTTCCCTCTGTTCGTTTCAGCGACACTCCTTCCCATAACCGGCCACCGTCCTTGGCCCACATCTGCTCGGAGTCCCGCTAAATCCCTCATTTTCTAGCACCCCGGTGGGAACTTTACGTGCCTGTATTGCGTTAGATCACGTAGGGAGGGGACTGGTCATCGCACACCCCGAGAAAAAAGACCGGTTCCCTCCCCTGGTCTGGCGGCCTCGAGGTGCGACATCTAAATCTGCATCTTTGCCGGAACGGACGTGAGTCAGCGGTAGCGCACGGTCAGATAGCGCCGGCACCTGCCTGCCGTAGGCAGGGCTTGCGGCGATTTGGAGTTTTCGTTAGCCGGTAGCCACGGCGCGCTTTGGTCCCGTGGGCTTCTCTTTTTGTGACGCCGGCACCTGCCTGCCGCCGGGTCTGCCCGTCCGTAGGCAGTCCTGCCCGCCGCAGGCGGGTCTCGATGGCGTTTTTGGCGCGGGCGTCGGGTAGCGCCGGGTCGTGTAGCGCCGGCATCTTGCCGGCGATTTTGACTGTTGCCGCTTAGGAGGGCAGCTTGGTCCGCTGCGCTCAGGATATTGCTCAGTGGACGCGCCCGCACGTTTGAGCCGGTAGCCACGGCACGCTTTTTGTGCCGTGGGCTTCCCCAGTTGATAGGCAACGTGAGGAACCATGGAAACCCTTCTCCAGGACGTTCGCTATAGCATCCGCGTTCTCCTGAAGTCTCCCGGCTTCGCCATCGTCGCCGTCCTCACCCTCGCCCTCGGCATCGGCGCCAACACCGCCATCTTCAGCCTGATCAATGCCGTCCTCATCAAACCCCTCCCCCTGAAAAATCCCCAGCAACTCGTCCTCTTCCAGTGGGACGATAACAAATGGCCCCTGCAATTCGGCCAGACCGGCTGGGATTCCCGGTTCTCTTTCTCCTACCCGGCATTCGAGCAGCTTCGCGCACAGAAGAAGGCTGTCTCCAGCGTGTTCGCCTGGGTACCCCTCGGCTTCACCGATCAGAACACCACCGTCGAAATCAACGGCCAGCCCACCGTTGCAAACGGACAAATGGTAACGGGCGAATATTTTTCCGGTCTCGGTGCTCCCCCGCTCCTCGGCCGCGGCTTGACGGAAGCCGACGAAAATCCCGGCGCTCCGCGCGCCGTCGTCATCAGCTACGCCTATTGGGCGCGCCGCTTCGATCGCGACCCCGCCATCATCGGCAAGCCCCTTACCTTGAACGGTATTCCGTTCAGCATCGTCGGCGTCATGCCCGCCAGTTTCTATGGCGTCCAGGTCGGCACCGAACCTGACCTCTGGGTTCCTTTCGACGACAAGCCAAACATGCGCCCCTGGGGCTCGGAGCCCGGCGGCGCCGGCAACCGGAGTTCCGTCTTCGTTGCGCGCAATTGGCTCTGCCTCAACGTCATGGGCCGCCTGAACGACGGCGTCGCCAAAGCGCAGGCGCAGAGCGCCCTCGACGCCGTCTTCCACCAGTTCGTCACCTCCGAGTGGCATCCGCCCAAGCCTGACGACGTCCCGCATTTCTCGCTTGCCGCCGGAAGCCAGGGTCTGCCTCAACTCCAGGAGGGCGTTCAGCAGCCCCTCTTCATTCTGATGATCGCCGTCGGCCTCGTGCTCCTCATCGCCTGCGCCAACGTCGCCACGCTGCTTCTCGCCCGCGCCACTTCGCGCGCCAAAGAAATCAGTATCCGCCTCGCCGTTGGCGCCTCCCGCGCGCGCCTCATCCGCCAGTTGCTTACTGAAAGCGTCCTCATAAGCTCGCTCGGTGGCCTGCTCGGCCTCCTACTTGCCGCCTGGGGCGCGAATGCGCTCGTCGCTCTGATGTCCACCAGCGATAGCAACATCGTTCTCGACCCCGGAATGGATTCCCGCGTCCTCCTCTTCATGTTCTCGGTCTCTGTCCTTACCGGAATTCTCTTCGGCCTCGCGCCCGCCCTGCGCGCTTCGAAGTTCGATCTCGCCTCCGCCATGAAAGACAGCGCCTCGAACGTCTCCGCCAGCCGCGAAAAACACCGCCTCGGCCAATCGCTCATCATCGCGCAGGTGGCCGCCTCGCTTGTCCTCATGATCGGCGCGGGGCTGTTCCTGCGCTCGCTCGCGAATTATGAAAACAACAACTTCGGATTCGATCAGCGCAACCTGTTCACCTTCGGCCTCGATCCCGTTCGCGCCGGCTATCATGGCGACCGCCTGGTCAATTTATATTCTCAATTGCTCGACCGCATTCAGGCCCTCCCCGGCGTCGCCTCCGCCACGCTGATCCAGAACGCTCCCTTCTCCGGCTGGTCCAACAACACCACCGCCAGCATCGAAGGCGCGGCTAAGGGGAAAGGTAGTTACAACATTCGCTGGCAGGTGGTCGGTCCCGATTTCTTTAAGACTATGGGTATTCCCGTTCTCGCCGGACGTGGCCTTCTGCGCACAGATACCGCCGCTTCGCCCCAAGTCGCCCTAATTGACCAAACTTTCGCTCAGAAGTTTTTCCCCGGCCGGAATCCCATCGGCCGACGCTTCAGCCTCGACTCCAAGTACGATCCCGCGCATTCTTTCGAAATCGTTGGCTTGGTGAAGCCCGCCGAACTCACCGATCCGCGGGCCGAGCTCAAAGCCAAGGCCTACATGTCGTACACGCAATTCTCGAAGGAGCTCAACGCGATGTTCTACGAAGTTCGCGCCCAGGGCCCTCCTTCATCCGTCATTTCTGAGTTGCGCGATCTCGTCCGCCAAACCGATCCGTCGCTCCCGCTCACGAATCTGAAAACGCAGAAGCAGCAGACCTCCGACGCCCTTCTCTTGCAGCGCCTGTTTGCGAAGCTGACCACCGTTTTCGGCTTGCTCGCCCTTCTCCTCGCCATGATCGGCCTCTATGGCACTATGTCTTACGCCATCACGCGCAAGACGCAGGAGATTGGCATTCGCATGGCGCTCGGCGCTAAGCCCTCTCACATTCTGGCGATGTCCATCCGCGAGGGCATTTTCCTGACGTTGGTTGGCGTCGCGATTGGCGTTGCTGCCGCGCTCGGCGTCACGCGCCTCGTCAGCAGCATGATCTTCGGCGTGACGCCATACGATCCGGCAACGTTCGCCGCCGTTGCCCTGGTTCTGATCGCGGTCGCGCTGGCCGCCTGTTTCATCCCGGCCCGCCGCGCCATGCGCGTTGACCCGGTCGTCGCTCTGCGACGCGAATGAATCTCGCTCTGCGGCGCGAATGGGTCGTCGCTTTACGACGCAAGTAATGCTTGTCCGCCGACGTCGCGTAGCGCCGGCATCTTGCCGGCGATTTCGATTGTCGCCGTGTGGGAGGGTAGCGGGTAGCCACGGCACGCTTTTTGTGCCGTAGGCTTCCCTCGTCGATATAGCTACGTGAGGAACCATGGAAACCTTTCTTAACGACATCCGCTACAGCATCCGCATGTTGTTGAAGTCGCCCGGCTTCACCATCGTCGCCGTCCTCACCCTCGCCCTCGGCATCGGCGCCAACACTGCTATTTTCTCCGTCATCAATTCCGTCCTGCTCCAACCGCTGCCCTTCAAAAACCCCGCTCAGCTCGTCGAGCTCCGCGAAACCGAAAGCGCCCCCGGTAATTTCCCCCTCGACGGCGCCGACTACATGGACTGGCAGAAGCAGAACAGCACATTCTCCTCGATGAGCATGTACACATACCCTCAAGGCGCAAACGCCAGTGGCGCCGGCGAAGCCGAATCCGCCGCCGTCGTGAAGGCGCAGGCCAACTTCTTCGCCACACTCGGCGTCCCGCCCCTTCTCGGCCGTCCCTTCGCCATAGGCGAAGACGTCGCCGGCAGGAACCACGTCGCCGTCCTGAGCTACGGTTTTTGGCAACGACATTTCGGCGCGAGCAACAACGCGCTGGGCCAAAAGCTTGAGCTGAACGACCAGCCCTACACCGTGATCGGCGTCATGCCCCGCTGGTTCAATTTCCCCGACGCCGCCGACATCTGGACGCCCCAGGACATGACCGACAAGCTCTTTTCGAATCGCGGCACTCACTGGATGCGCGCCATCGGCCGCGTGAAAACCGGCGTTTCCATCGAACAGGCTCGCGCCGACTTGCTCACCGTTTCCGCGCGCCTGAACAAGCAATATCGCTCGCCCGATGACCAGTCCATTCACTCCCTCGTTTTTCCCCTCAAGGAACGGCTGACCGGCAGCTCGCGTTCGCAGCTTTTGATTCTTTTCGGGGCCGTCGCGCTCGTGCTCCTCGTCGCCTGCGCCAATGTCGCCAACCTGCTCCTCGCCCGCGCCACCACGCGCAACCGCGAAATGGCCGTCCGCTCGGCTCTCGGCGCGGGCCGCTCGCGCCTCATCCGCCAGCTCCTTACCGAAAGCGTCATGCTCGGCCTGGCAGGCGCTGCCCTTGGCTTGCTCGGCGCGCAGTGGGCCGTTTCCACTCTTGCCGCCGCGAAAGACTTGCCCATCCCCCGCGCCAATCCCATTCAGCTCGACGCCACCGTCTTGTTCTTTACCATCGGCCTCAGCGTGTTCGTCGGCATTCTCTTCGGCCTTGCTCCCGCCCTTCAAACTTCTGCCGTCGACCTCAGCGAGGAACTCAAATCGAGTGCCACCGCCGCCGGTGGCGCCGGCGGGAGCGGACGCGGCTTGCGCAACACGCTCACCGTTGCAGAAATCGCCGTCTCGCTCGCCCTGCTCGTTGGCGCAGGTCTCTTGCTGCGCAGTTTCGCCGGCCTCCGTGACGCCAACATCGGCGTCCAGCCGGACAACGTCCTTACCATGCGCCTCAATCTCCCCGAGTCGAAATATAAAACGCTTCCCGAAACCCGCGAATTTTTCGACCAGCTCCTCGCACGCGTCCAGCGCGTTCCGGGAATCGCGTCCGCAGCCGTGGCTACCACTCTCCCGCTCGAAGGCGGTTCGAACGGCTACATCAAGGTTCCCGGCAACACCAATCCCGCTCTCCAGCAGCAGCTCGTCGAAGTTCACGCCATCACGCCCGATTACTTCAAAGTTTTCGGCATTCCCCTGCTCGAAGGACGCCCCTTCACCGATCAGGACGCGCAGGAGACCGCCGACCTCATGGCACAGGCCATGGCCAAAGCCGCCTCTAAAGGCCAAAA